>NZ_DATCSY010000001.1:0-2497 GCF_036568245.1 Rheinheimera sp.
CCCGTCTCTGGAAAACAAAGCCGAAAAAGGTTAACACCGCGGCGTGTTCGCTGTTGGTCGCAAAGGCTGGCGTTTTTTAAACGCCAGCGGTAGGTTAAACAGAATGTTTAAACCTATGGGCACAATAACAATGAAAAAAACGCTTATCGCCACTTTACTCACTTTGGGCAGCCTCTCTGCCGCTGCGGCACCTTTATCTGATCAGATCCAGCAAGACTATCAGCAGCATCTCGGCGCACTGTTTACCCACTTCCACCAACACCCTGAACTTTCCCACATGGAAACTCAAACGGCAAAACGCCTCGCCAAAGAGCTACGTGCTGCAGGGTTTGAGATAACCGAAGGCGTCGGTAAAACCGGCGTGGTCGCTATGCTGAAAAACGGCCCTGGGCCTTTGGTGATGATGCGGGCAGACATGGACGGCTTACCGGTTGAAGAAAAGTCCGGCCTGCCCTATGCCTCTAAAGCCAAACAGACAGACTGGGATGGTAATGAAGTGCATGTCATGCATGCCTGTGGTCATGATGTACATATTACCAGTTTGGTAGGTACAGCACGGCGGATGGCAGCGATGAAAGACAAATGGTCCGGCACCCTGATGCTGGTCGGCCAGCCTGCAGAAGAACGGGTTGGCGGCGCTAAAGGCATGATGGAAGATAATATCTGGGGTCGCTTTGGCCAGCCTGATTATGCGTTGGCGTTTCATGTTTCATCAGAAATTGAAGCCGGTAAAATTGTTGCAGTTGAAGGTTCGCCGTATTCGGGCGTAGACAGCGTCGATATTATTATTCATGGTGTTGGTGCGCATGGCGCCAGCCCGCATCGCGGTAAAGACCCCATAGTGTTAGGTTCACAAATCGTACTGGCGCTGCAGACTATTGTCAGCCGTGAAATTGCCCCGAAAGAACCGGCGCTTATTACCGTTGGCGCTTTTCACAGTGGCACCAAGCACAACATTATCTCTGATAAAGCGCATTTACAGCTGACGGTGCGTAATGACAACTGGGAAACCCGCGAGTATTTAATGGCAGCGATTAAACGGGTTGCTGAGAACATGGGCCGCGCTGCTGGCTTACCGGAAGATAAACTGCCGGAAGTTCGCATCAGCGATGAACCCACTCCCCCCACCGTTAACGATATACCACTAACCAAGCGACTGAAAAAGGCCTGGACAGCCAGTATGGGCCAACCGGTATTTGACGAAAACTATAAGCGCTTAGGTATGGGTGCTGAAGATTTCCCGTTCTTTACCACTGAGCCTTATATACCCAGCACTTACTTTGCGGTAGGCGGTACGCCAGCGGCTGACTTTGCAGCGGAAAAAGCCGGCGGCCCGGCTGTACCCAGCCATCACAGCCCGCTGTTTAAAATCAGCCCGCAACCGGCAGTAACCAAAGGTGTGGAAGCGACAGTCATCGCATTGCTGGATTTGATGCCCGCAAAATGAAAAGTGAAACTAAAGTAGCAGTGCCTTAATTTCAACTGAAGCAGAATCGGTATACCCTAAACCAACCGTCTCAGCCCCGGATGGGCTGAGAGGAGCCCCCACGGACGGGTTTACGGCGTGTTGGTGTGGGTATACCGATTCGGCGGAACTGTCCGACTACCGTAGATAAGCAGTAGCTGTTTTTTTCAGCAGTGAAAGATGCAAAGCCACAGCATTCTGCTACAATGCCGCCCCTTTTGCAGGCTTTGGCCCGCAGTATTCAATTTTGCGGAGCGCCAATGAGCAACACAGCATTTTCTACCCTCGCTTTACCAGCAGCATTGCTGGGCAATCTGGCCGACCTTGGCTACAGCAGCATGACCGATATTCAGGCGCAGGCCTTGCCAGAAATCCTGGCAGGTAAAGACGTTATCGCCAGGGCTAAAACCGGTTCAGGTAAAACCGCCGCCTTTGGCCTTGGTTTGCTGGCTAAACTGGATGTGAAGTACTTTCGTGTACAAAGCCTGGTACTGTGCCCTACCCGGGAACTGGCCGATCAGGTTGCAGCAGAACTGCGTAAACTGGCACGCAGTATTCACAATATTAAAATTCTTACGCTGTGTGGCGGTGTGCCGATTGGTCCGCAAATTGGCTCGTTAGAGCACGGCGCGCACATTATCGTTGGTACACCAGGTCGGGTGATAGATCACCTGGATAAAGGCCGGTTGAAACTAGACGATTTAACCACGCTGGTATTAGATGAAGCCGACCGCATGCTGGAGATGGGCTTTAGCGCCGATTTAGATGCCGTGATTGCCATGGCGCCTTCTGCGCGGCAAACGCTGTTATTTAGTGCTACCTACCCTGCAGCTATAGCCAGCTTAAGTGAGCGGTTACTTCGCGCACCTGTAAGGATAACAGTAGAAGAGCAGCATACCAGCAGCAGTATCGAGCAAAAGTTTTATCAGCTAAGTCATAACAATGATCGGCTGCAGGCATTGCATACTTTGCTGCTAAATTATCAGGGTCAAAGCAGCATGGTGTTTTGTAATACCAAGCGTGAAACCCAGG
>NZ_DATCSY010000002.1:0-25850 GCF_036568245.1 Rheinheimera sp.
GGAATAATGGTTAAAACTTCGGCTGTTTCTCCTGAATTTGAAATCGCGATTACGATGTCTTCCGCTGATAACATGCCAAGGTCACCATGGCTGGCCTCGCCGGGGTGAACAAAAAAGGCCGGAGTACCGGTAGAGGCCAGCGTGGCGGCTATTTTACTGCCGATGTGTCCCGACTTACCCATACCGGTAACAATGGTTTTGCCAGAGCTGTCAAAAATCAGCTGACACGCCAGATTAAAATCTGCATCAAGATATTGATTCAGTTGCTCTACAGCAGCTGCCTCAATTTTTAACACCTCAGCGGCCCGGATCCTAAAATCAGTTGTCATCATTTTGTCCTGGCTGTCAGCGTGAAAGCGTATTAAACAGTAAATACTGGTAACCGACAAAGCAGGATAACAGTAGCGCACCTTCTACGCGATTGATACGCTGACCTTTACCCATACGCAGAGACATGAGCAGCATCGCAACAGTTGCCGCGATCATCACATAACTGTCCCTGCCGCCAGCCATCGGGTCCAGTGAGTCTGGCCCAATAACAGCACCCAGACCTAAAACAGCCAGAATATTAAAGATATTGGAGCCAATAATATTACCCAGAGCCAGGTCATCCTCACCTTTGAAAATACCGATAATACTGGCCGCCAATTCTGGCAGGCTGGTGCCGATAGCAATAATGGTCAAACCAATCACCAGGTCACTTATACCGGCATAACGCGCTATAGTAACTGCGCCATGCACCAATAACTGTGAACTGGCCAATAGCAACACTAAACCAACCGAAACCCAAAGCACTGCGCGCAGCAATGATATTTGTTCCGGCATTTCACTGGTGATTTCTGCAATCAACGGGTCATCGGCATCAGCATGTTTACCCCAATACACCAGCAAACAGATAAAACCAGCGAAGGTCGTGAGCAGCAGCATGCCTTCTGTACGGGTTAACGTATCATCGCTGATGAAGTAATACCCAAGTAATGTACAGACTAGCAGTAATGGATACTCGCGCTTTAACGTCAGTGAGGATACGGCTATTGGCTTTAGCAAGGCTGCTGCACCTATCACCAGTAATATATTGGTGATGTTAGATCCCAGTGCATTGCCAACGGATGTGTCCAGCCGGCCTTGCCAGGCTGCACTGGCCGACACCAGCATCTCCGGTGCGGAAGAGCCCATCGCCACTATCGTCAGACCGATAATCATCGGAGAAATACCAGCAGTGCGGGCAACCGACGATGCACCGAAAACAAAGCGGTCGGCGCTCCAGATCAGCAAGATCAGGCCGACCAGCACAAAAATAATGGCTAATAATAAGGGTGACAAAGTTTTTTCCCCGAATGCGCTGTCAAATCTGTGATTATTTTCCAGTTTATTGCCGGTAATTGCAAAAAAAGCTGTAGTTAATCCAACATAGCGAATTTTTAGCACAGTTTGTTACGATTTTTTGTAACGACTTTAGTGCTGAAGCCGTTTACAATAATACAACCTAAGCTGCAGTATAATTGAAAACATACAAGTATGTATGTATATTGCAAAGCTGTTTCAGCGAAGCCAGCCGAAAGGCAGAGAGAGTGAATTTGTCAGAAACATTAATTGATATTCAGCAGCTGACGTTTAGCCGCGGTGAGAGAATTATCTACCGTGATCTGAATATGCAGTTTGCGCGCGGTAAAGTGACGGCCATCATGGGGCCGAGCGGTATTGGTAAAACAACATTGCTGCGTTTGATTGGTGGGCAGCTCAGGCCGGATAGTGGTAAAATTCTGTTTGCCGGACAAGATATCCCGCAATTGTCCCGTCACGCGCTGTATCAAGCAAGAAAGCGCATGAGTATGCTGTTTCAAAGTGGTGCTTTATTTACTGAAATGTCAGTATTTGACAATGTCGCTTTTCCTATTCGCGAACATACCCGCTTACCAGAGTCGCTTATTCGTTTGATTGTGCTGATGAAACTTGAAGCTGTCGGTTTACGCGGTGCGCGGGATCTGATGCCGGCTGAATTATCTGGTGGTATGGCAAGACGTGCCGCACTGGCCCGGGCAATAGCGCTGGATCCGGAGCTCATCATGTATGATGAACCTTTTGCTGGCCAGGACCCTATCTCTATGGGGGTCATCGTTCGTTTGATCCGTTCACTTAACAATGCACTGGGTTTGACTTCAGTAGTGGTGTCGCACGATGTGACAGAGGTGATGAGTATTGCCGATTATGTCTATGTTGTGGCGGAGCAGAGTGTGATCGGGCACGGTACTCCAGAACAGCTTAGACAAAGTGATTCTCCGCTGGTGCAGCAATTTCTTCAGGGTGAAGCTGACGGTGCAGTGCCGTTTCATTATAAAGCTGCGCCTTATGAAACAGAATTAATGGAGTTAACCAGGTGATTGCCAATAAGTTACAACAACTTGGTGCAGCAACTATAAGCAGTATCACCGGTTTTGGCCGCGCCGGGTTGATGTTGTTTGGGGCCTTGATCGGCAAGCCGGATTTTCGTAAAGGATTTCCGCTTTTGGTGAA
The DNA here is from genome assembly GCF_036568245.1 of Rheinheimera sp. Lineage (GTDB taxonomy): Bacteria > Pseudomonadota > Gammaproteobacteria > Enterobacterales > Alteromonadaceae > Alishewanella. The sequence goes on from NZ_DATCSY010000002.1 coordinate 2,515, forward strand.
GCAGCTTTATGTTATTGGCGTATTGTCACTGCTGATTATCTTGGTATCCGGCCTGTTTATTGGCATGGTGCTGGCACTGCAAGGATATACTGTGCTGGTTAAGTTTGGTGCAGAGCAGATGCTGGGGCCTCTGGTTGCGTTGAGCTTATTGCGGGAGCTCGGCCCTGTGGTCGCCGCCTTGTTGTTTGCCGGTCGTGCCGGTAGTGCCCTGACTGCGGAAATAGGGTTGATGAAAGCAACTGAACAGCTGTCCAGTATGGAAATGATGGCGGTTGATCCATTAAGACGCATTATTGCGCCGCGTTTCTGGGCCGGAGTTATCAGTTTACCTATGCTGGCGATCATTTTTACCGCGGTCGGTATTTTAGGGGGGCATCTGGTTGGCGTTGATTGGCTTGGCGTTGACCAGGGAAGTTTCTGGTCGGCAATGCAGGCAAACGTCGATTTATATCAGGATGTATTTAACGGCATCATTAAGAGCGTGGTCTTTGCGCTTATCGTTATCTGGATCGCATTACACAAAGGCTATGACGCTGTACCCACATCAGAAGGTATCAGCGCAGCAACCACGCAAACCGTTGTTACGGCATCACTGGCAGTGCTCGGGTTTGATTTTATTTTAACGGCAATAATGTTTGGTGGATAACATGACCACGCGGAAAATAGAGATTTTAGTTGGTGGCTTTATCGTATTAGCGCTGGCCGCATTTTTAATGTTGTCATTAAAGGTTGCAAATAGCGGTATGGGGGCAAGTAGCGAAACTTACACGCTAAGGGCAAAATTTGAAAATATTGGTGGTTTGAAAGTCCGCTCACCGGTAAAAGTTGGGGGTGTTGTAGTAGGCCGGGTGGCTGCGATTGAACTTGATACCACTTATTACACTCCGATAGTGACTTTGGCGATCAACAGCGATTACAACAATTTTCCGGAAACCAGTACTTTGGCAATCCTGACGTCCGGGTTATTAGGTGAACAGTATTTGGGGTTGCAACCGGGTTTTATTGACGAGACTGTTGAAATCCTCGGTGATGGTGACTATATCGAAGACACTAAGTCAGCTTTGGTACTTGAAGAGCTGATAGGTCAGTTTTTATTTAACCGCGGGAATTAAACATGAAATTGTACGCAACTTTTCTGGCTGGGGCTTTAGCCGTTCTGAGTTACCTGCCTCCGGCTTCGGCAGAGGCGGTCACCTTTAGCGATCCATATAAAATGATGGAAGTGCTGGCCGACAACACTTTTAGCCGTATTGCCAAGGACCAGAGTAAAATTCAGGCAGATCCGGAAGTGCTGCGTGTAATCGTTAATGATGAACTGGTTCCGTATATCGATAGCCGTTATGCAGCATTGCGCGTAATTGGCAACAGCGCCGACTTAAGACAGACACCACGTGAAGATATACTGGCTTTTGTTGATGCGTTTCAGAATTATATGGTCGCAACTTATGCTGGCGTGTTTACCCAGTATCGAGATCAGAAAGTGATCATCGAGCCAGCCGCCGGCGGTATCGACGATCAGAAAATTATCACTGTGAAGACCAGAGTTATTGATCCTGGTAAACCAGATATCAAAATTGATTTCAAATTGCGCCGCGGCAAGGATTCAGACAATTGGCTGGTATTTGATATGGTCGCTGAAGGCATTTCACTACTAGATAGTAAAAGAGCGGAATTGGGTAATCTGATCCGGCAACAAGGGCTGACCAGTGTGACAGCGTTGCTGCAGGAAAAAGCCAAAGCACCAATCACCAAGCCGGAGGAAAAGTGACGCTTAAAATAGAGCCGCAGGGCGAGGTGTTCTATTTTACCGGTGTATTAAATCGTGATACGTTAATGCTGTATTCACCGTTCAAACTGTTAAATAGCGTCTCAGAGCGGGTAAACTTTGATTTTTCCGGGCTTGAGAATATAGACACAGCTGGTTTAGCTTGGTTGTTGCAACAGCTAGCTGCTGCAAAGCAGCATGGTGTGGTGATCTCTCTGTGTAATGTTCCGAAACAGCTGTTATCATTAGCAGACGTAACGGCAGTCAGGCCGTTATTGCCCATTAGTAATTAAAGGTTTCGCTTTGGATATTAAGCAAATAGAGCAACTGCTGTCAGAACAGTTGCAACTGAGTGAAGTGCGCGTCAGCGCTGAAGGTTCTCATTATGCTGTGACTGCTGTGGGAGCCTGTTTTGCTGATGTCAGCCGGGTTAAACAGCAACAAATGGTTTACGCGCCGCTAATGGCGGCGATAGCTGATGGTTCTATTCATGCTGTCAGCATTAAGACCTTTACGCCAGAACAATGGCGTAGAGAAAAACTCCTTAATCCTCCGATGTAGTATTTTATGCAACAATTTCTTGTTACAGGTGGTCAGGCATTACAGGGAGAGGTATCTATCTCCGGGGCAAAAAATGCCGCTTTACCCATTCTTTTTGCCAGTTTGTTATCTGAAAAGCCAACAACAATCAGCAATGTTCCCAAACTGAAAGATATCGAAACGACAGTAAAGTTGTTGCAGTTGTTCGGTGCAGAAGTCAGCTTTAGCGACAACATTGTCCGGGTTGATGCAGGTAAGGTTGCAAATCAATTTGCCCCTTATGAGCTGGTTAAAACCATGCGCGCATCGATTTTGGCACTGGGTCCCTTGTTAAGCCGGTTTGGTCAGGCGGAGGTGTCATTGCCAGGTGGTTGTGCTATTGGGGCGCGTCCGGTCAATTTGCATATCGATGGTCTGCGTAAAATGGGGGCCGACATCGTAGTCGAGAATGGCTACATTAAAGCCACTGCCAGCCGGCTTAAAGGTGCCCACATTATTATGGATATGGTTAGCGTCACGGGTACCGAAAACCTGATGATGGCGGCTGTACTCGCAGACGGTATCACCACCATCGACAATGCCGCACGTGAACCTGAAGTTGTCGACCTGGCTGTCTATCTGAATACGATGGGCGCTAAGATTAGCGGCGCCGGAACGGACAGTATAGTGATTGAAGGTGTTGCGGCATTGCATGGCGGAGACCATAAGGTGTTGCCTGATCGCATCGAAACGGGCACTTTTCTGGTGGCTGCAGCAGTCAGCGGCGGTGATGTAACCTGCCGTAATACTGACCCGGCAGAGCTGGAGGTTGTGCTGGATAAACTGCGTGAAGCCGGGGTTGATATCAGCACTGGTCAGGATTGGATCCGCGCCAACATGACTGGCCGTACGCTCAAAGCGGTGAAAGTCAAAACGGTGCCTCATCCTGGTTTTCCTACCGATATGCAGGCGCAGTTTACCGTATTGAATGTTGTCGCTGATGGGGTAGGGATGATAACTGAAACGATTTTCGAAAATCGTTTTATGCATGTACCAGAACTGCAGCGTATGGGCGCAAAAATTAGTCTTGAAGGCAATACTGCGGTGTGTCAGCACACCGAAAAACTGATGGCTGCACAGGTAATGGCAACCGATTTACGTGCATCTGCCAGTCTGGTAATAGCAGGGCTTGTTGCGGAAGGGACAACAGTGGTTGACCGGATTTATCACATCGACCGCGGTTACGAGCAAATCGAAGATAAACTTAAGAAGCTCGGCGCGAACATTGAACGGGTAAACGCGGCTTAAGCCGCGTTTTTTTATCGCCTTAATTCACGCGCTATGGCATTTACCGTCAGCTGCTGGCCGCTTCGGTTGATGGTCAGAGCCAGCGCAGAGTTCGGCGCAGTTTCTGCAATCATATTCAGTGCCTGTTGCACACTGCTGAACCGTTTACCATCAATCTGCAGCAAGATGTCGCCAACCTGCAGACCCGCTTCTGCCGCCGGGCCGTTCGCGTTGACGGCGGTAATGCTCAGGCCATACAGCGTCTGCCCCGACGATATCAGGCGTTCTCCTGCAGCATTCACGACAGCGTCTCCAGACACACCAAGATGGCTACGGGTAACCCGGCCATGCTTAATCAGCTTTTGCATGATGTTTACTGCCAGCTGGTAAGGGATGGCAAAAAAGATGCCCTGGATATCCTGACTTTCCAACTGAAAGGCGGCGGCGTTAATTCCAACCAGCATGCCATTGCTGTTAACAAGAGCACCACCCGAGTTACCCCGGTTAATGGCGGCATCCATTCGCATAAAATCAATATAGCCACGTGAACTTAAGCCGGTATTGCCATTAGCGCTGATAATACCCTGTGTTATCGTTTGTCCAAGGTTTAGCGGGTTACCTATTGCCAGCACGACGTCACCAACCTGAGGTTCGAGTTCGGAGTCTTGTGGGATCACCGGCAGATTTTCTGCCTGAACATACAATACGGCTAAGTCGGTTAACTCGTCCTGGCCAATCAGCACGGCTTCAAGTGTGCGACCATCCTGCAGCGCAACTTCGATATAGTCTGCGCCGTACACCACATGAAAATTAGTAAGAATATACCCTTGTGCACTCATAATTACGCCTGAACCCAACTCCTGGCGCTCTATCGTGCGTGGCCGCAAAGAGCGTGGGTCGACCAGTGTGCTGCGGGTATAGACATTTACCACCGCAGGTGCAGCACGCCGTACTGCTCTGGCATAACTGACGGCATGATGTTCTTCGGCTGAATCCTGCTGCCGAAATACAGGTATAGATAGATTTTTAAATGAAGGTACAAACAGCATCAGCAAAAATGCTAATGCCAGCCCGTAGGCAATACTCTTAAGTACGAAATACAAAAATTTGGCCACGGGATATCAGAATTTTGCAAAATTAAGGTTGCGCAAGCATAGCATTAATATGCGTTAAGCAGTAGCCATAGGCCACTGCTTAACGCTGCATTATCAGCGAATTAATACGTACAGATTGGTGTTTCCACGACGTATATTTAATGCGGCAACGCCGTCTCGGTTCTCCAGCATTTTACGCAGCTCCGCCAGATTAGCTATCCGTTGCCGGTTCACGCCGATGATGACGTCGTCAGCCAGCAAACCAATCTGGGCTGCTGCTGAATTACTCTCGACCACGTCGATTTTGACGCCACCACCTTCGGCGTTAGACATTTCGGCGCCTTCGAGCATTGGATGTACCTGGCTTGCCGCTACCTGGCCTGTTGCCAGCTCGCGCAACTTCACCGTAACAGTGCGCTCTTTGCCGTCACGCAGTATGCCAAGCTTGGCTTCGCGGCCTGATCCTAGCGTTGCAACTTTTGCTTGTAGCTCCCTGAAAGAGCTGATCTTATTGCCATTCATGCTAATAATAACATCGCCTGACTCCAGACCGGCCTCTGACGCGGCGCTGTCCGGCAGGACTTCATTAACAAAGGCACCGCGACTAACTTTCAGGTGCATAGCTTCCGTCAGATCTGAGGTGACATCCTGTCCGCGAATACCCAAACTGCCGCGGCGGATTTCGCCGTGTTCAATAATCTGGTCAACCAGGTTTTTCATCATATTGGCGGGAATCGCAAAACCGATACCGATGTTGCCGCCATTTGGCCCTAAAATAGCTGTGTTAATGCCGATCAGTTCACCACGCAGGTTTACCAGGGCACCGCCTGAGTTACCGCTGTTAATGGCGGCGTCGGTCTGAATAAAATCCTCATAGCCTTCTATCCCTAGGCCTCCGCGGCCCAGAGCACTGATAATGCCTGAGGTGACGGTTTGTTCCAGCCCAAATGGATTGCCAATCGCAATAGCGAAATCGCCAACCCGGGTTTTGTCGGAATCCGCCAGTTTTACTTCGGTTAGGTTCTTGGCTTCAATTTGCAGCAGTGCAATATCACTTTCCGGATCAGCACCGAGTTTTTTCGCCTTAAAGGTGCGGCCATCTTTTAACCGTACTTCGATATCATCCGCATCCTGAATAACATGATTATTAGTGACAATATAACCATTGTCGGCGTTGATAATGACGCCGGAGCCTAAGCCTTTAAAAGGCCGTTCTTCGCGATATTCATTCGGTCCTCGTTGGCCAAAGAAGTAGCGGAATGCTTCGGGTAAACGCTGCCTTACCTCGCGGCTGCCGGCAACTGAAATGTGTACAACGGCGGGTGTGGTTTGCTCCAGCATTGGGGCAAGTGAAGGTACTTCCTGCTCACCGGAGAAAAACGGTATTCTTGCTTCCGCCGGGGCGGGGTTTGTCAACAACAAACTGGCTGCAATTGCGGCACCAACCAATGACAATTTTGTATTCATAGCGTCATAGTCTCCTTTAACAAGTCGCGACTATGAGCCCTCTGCAAACAAAAAAGTTCAGCCAGGCCGCATTCATAATGTAACAAATTATTGCATTGGCTTTTTGCTGTTCCTGTCTTTTATCAGACCACTGGCCTCACCCGAATAGTCGCGTGGTTGCTGGTCTGCAGATGAATATACCCGGCGTTTCTCGTCAATCTGATTCAGTGACTGGCGGATATACGCAGCTGTGTCGCCAGACAGATAATTGATGTCTTGTTTGACCGAAACTGTCGGACGTTCAACGAGTTGCATCTTTGAGTCTGCGATGTGTCTGGCGATACGGGCATAGTTGTCCTGCAACTGTGTCATCAGTTGGTTTGTTGTCTCCAGATGGCTGGATACATCTTCGCGGTACTGTGCCAACTGGGCCTGGCTCTCATCCAACTGCAGCTGCAGCTTATGCTGGTTAAGCTGTCGTAGTGTGATCAGGCGGGCAGCAACCGCGCCGATAATAAGTCCGGCACCAAGCCATGCTGCGGCATACATAAATTCCATAACAACTCCTGCGGGGTAATATCTGTTGATAGTGTAACCTAACTTCTTATCCAGAGTGGTAAGGCATGTTACTATTATTACTGATAATAAAGCCGTAACTCCGTAGCGTTCAAGTAAGACTCAAATGACACCACTATCAAAGTACCAGCAAGATTTAATGCGTGATGATTTTCACTATGATGCGGCGCAGGAGTTTGCGGTCACTCAGCTGCAACGCCTGTATGATGACTTTATCAGCCATAAGCCAGCAGATTTGCCGCTGTGGCGTCGTCTGTTTGGCGGAAAGTCTGCCCCTCAACCAATACTAGGCTTGTATTTCTGGGGCGGCGTTGGTCGTGGTAAAACTTATCTCGTGGACACGTTTTATGAGTGTTTGCCGACTACGCGCAAAATGCGCATTCATTTTCACCGTTTTATGCATCGGGTACACGAAGAGCTTAAGTTGCTAAAAGGTGTCAGCAACCCGCTGGAAAAGGTTGCTGACAAATTTAAGCACGAAACAGACATTCTGTGTTTTGATGAGTTTTTTGTCTCGGATATTACCGATGCAATGATTCTGGGCACCTTAATGGAGTTGCTGTTTGCTCGTGGCATTACATTGGTCGCGACATCGAATATAGAACCAGATGGTTTATACCGTAATGGCTTGCAGCGAGCCCGCTTTTTACCGGCAATAGCGCTTATCAAAAAATATACGCAAACGATAAATGTCGACAGTGGTATTGATTACCGTTTGCGTACGCTGGAACAGGCAGAGATTTATCATTTCCCGCTTGATACACAAGCTGAAACGAATTTGTTGCAGTATTTTAATGCGCTGTCTGTTGAGCCAAGGCAGGAGGCAGTGCAAGTAGAGGTAGGAAACCGCAAGCTAAATACCCGTTATGAGGCTGACGGCATTGTCTGGTTTAGTTTTCATGAGCTGTGCGAGACGGCCCGTAGCCAATATGATTACATGGAACTTAGCCGGTGTTACCACACCGTTTTGCTGTCTGGGGTGAAAGCAATGGGGCGACAAAATGATGATGTTGCCAGACGTTTTATTGCGCTAGTTGATGAATTTTATGAACGGCACGTTAAGTTGATTATCTCTGCAGAGATTGCGCTGGAACAACTGTATCAGGATGGCATCCTGAACTTTGAATTTAAGCGTTGTATCAGTCGCCTGCAGGAGATGCAGTCGAGAGAATACTTGTCCCGGCCACATTTGCCATAATTTTTTGCTAAATCTGTGGAAATTTATACTCAAGGTGCTGATTTTTAAAATTGGTTAATATATAATCCGCGCCCGGCCTACGTTACAGCCTATATACTGCCGTTAGCCCGGTAGTTTTGTACTCGAAGGGGTACGCTAACGACAACCGCTGCATCAGCCCTGCACGGTGTCAGGTGTAACTAAGTTATTTTTGGATAGAAACAATGAAAACTTTTACTGCAAAGCCAGAAAGCGTAACCCGCGACTGGTACGTTGTTGATGCGTCAGGTAAAACGCTGGGCCGTATCGCAACTGAAATCGCTGCCCGTTTACGTGGCAAGCACAAGCCAGAATACACTCCGCATGTAGACACCGGTGATTACATCATCGTTGTTAACGCAGAGAAAGTAGCTGTTACCGGTGCTAAAGCGCAGAACAAAATGTATTACTCTCACACTGGCTTCCCAGGCGGCATCAAGGAAATCAGCTTTGAGAAATTAATCGCGAAAAAGCCAGAAATGGTTCTGGAGCTTGCTATTAAAGGCATGTTACCAAAAGGTCCACTGGGTCGCGCTATGTTCCGTAAGTTGAAAGTTTACGCCGGCGCAGAGCATCAGCATGCTGCTCAGCAACCGCAAGTATTAGATATTTAATCGGAGCATAACATGGCACAGAATCAATATTACGGAACTGGTCGTCGTAAAAGCTCAACGGCCCGCGTTTTCTTAAAAGCAGGTTCAGGTAACATCGTTATCAACCAGCGCGCGTTAACTGACTACTTCGGCCGTGAAACTGCTTGTATGGTTGTTAAGCAACCATTAGAGCTGGTTGACATGGTTGAGAAGTTTGACCTGTACATCACCGTTAAAGGTGGTGGTATCAGCGGTCAGGCCGGTGCTATCCGTCACGGTATCACCCGCGCACTGATGGAATTTGACGAGTCACTGCGTCCAGCACTGCGTAAAGCCGGCTTCGTTACCCGTGACGCCCGTCAGGTTGAACGTAAGAAAGTGGGTCTGCGTAAAGCACGTAAGCGTCCACAGTACTCAAAACGTTAATCGTTTTATTCAGTACTAGAAACCCGGCAATTATTGCCGGGTTTTTTTTCACATATCTGGCAGGAATATCGGTTTGCAAACCAGCCTGCGATGCTGGTCGTACAACGCAAACTGCTAAGATAATACCGATTCAGCCCGCCTTAATCCTTGTGTAAAGCAGGGCTTTTCATTATGATCGGCGATATTTTTACGGTTTATAATAATTGCTGAAATTCAGCCGCTTAAATTCTGTTTAAGCGTTAACGTGGAGACAAGTGGATGAGCAACGCGCCTGTAGATCAAGGTCGCCGCCGCTTCCTTACCATTGCAACCTCAGTTGTAGGGGGCGTAGGTGCTGTCGGAGCTGCTGTGCCCTTTATTGCTTCGTGGAACCCGAGTGAGAAAGCTAAACAAGCCGGTGCAGCGGTAACGGCTGATATCAGTAAGTTGGAAAATGGCCAGCTTATCCGTGTGGAATGGCGTGGAAAGCCTGTATGGGTGGTAAAGCGTACAACGGAAATGCTGGAGTTGTTACCCAAACTGAACGACAGACTGCGTGATCCTGAATCACAGGATGAACAGCAGCCAGCATATGCTCAGAACATTCATCGCTCTAAAAAACCAGAGATTTTTGTTGCTGTAGGTATCTGTACTCACTTGGGTTGCTCTCCTTCATATATTCCTACTGATTTCGATGCGCATGTCGAAGGCGTACATTCGGGCTTCTTCTGCCCATGCCACGGTTCGACCTATGACCTTGCCGGTCGAGTATTCTCGGGTGTGCCTGCGCCTAAAAATCTGCAAATCCCACCTTACATGTTTATCGATGACAACACTTTGTTAATTGGCGAAGATGAGGGGGCAGTCTGATGTTTAAGAATCTGATGAGCTGGATTGAATACCGGCTGCCATTTATGGAGAAGATGAATCTGCATGTTATGCAGTATCCGGCTCCAAAAAACTTTAACTTCTGGTACTTCTTCGGTTCACTGGCGATGCTGGTATTGGTTAACCAGATCCTGACCGGTATCTGGCTGACCATGAACTTCGTGCCAAGTGCAGAAGGCGCTTTTGCCTCTGTAGAATACATCATGCGTGATGTTGATTACGGCTGGTTACTGCGCTACATGCACTCAACCGGTGCTTCTGCGTTCTTCGTCGTAGTATACCTGCATATGTTACGCGGTATGATGTACGGCTCTTATCAGAAACCACGCGAACTACTGTGGATTTTTGGTATGTTAATTTTCCTGGTGCTGATGGCTGAAGCCTTTATGGGCTATCTGTTGCCATGGGGGCAGATGTCATTCTGGGGTGCCCAGGTAATCATTTCTATCTTCGGCGTAATTCCGGGAATTGGTGAAGATTTAACACTGTGGATCCGTGGTGACTACGTTATCTCTGGTGCAACGTTAAACCGCTTCTTTGCATTACACGTCATCGCTTTACCTCTGGTACTCGTGGTGCTGGTCTTCCTGCACATTATGGCGCTGCATGAAGTCGGTTCAAATAACCCGGACGGTATTGAAGTTAAGCGCGACAATGACGGTAGCATCGAACAAACAGAAGCAGATAAGAAATTTACTTTCCATCAGTATTTTACCAAAGGTGGCAAGAAAATTATCGTTGACGCTATTCCGTTCCATCCGTACTACACAGTTAAAGATCTGGTTGGTGTGGCAGGCTTCCTGTTAATTTTTGCCTGGGTTATCTTTTTTATGCCAGAGGGTGGTGGTTACTTCCTGGAGCCACCAAACTTTGAAGCCGCTAATCCGCTGAAAACGCCTGAGCATATAGCTCCAGTTTGGTACTTTACACCTTTCTACGCCATTCTTCGGGCAGTACCTGATCAGTTGTTTGGCGCTATCTTTATGTTCCTGGCGATTATCGCTCTGGCGCTGTTACCATGGATTGACCGCGGCACTGTTCGCTCGATTCGCTACCGTAGTGGTTTGCATAAAGTGAATCTGATTGTGTTCTGTATCAGCTTTGTGGCGCTGGGAGTGTTAGGTGTTTTACCTGCAACGCCAACTTATACCATTCTGGCACGTATTTTCTCATTCACTTATTTCGGTTATTTCGCACTGCTTTGGATATACAGTAAGAACGAAAAGACCAAGCCGTTACCAGTGAGGTTAAGTTAATGATTAAGCATATTTTTTCAGCAGCCTTACTGTGTGTGTCTGCTTCAGTATTTGCCGCAGGACCTTCGGTTCATTTGGATAAAGCGCCAATTGATCTGACCGATAAAGCATCATTACAAAATGGTGCCCGTATGTTCCAGAACTACTGTCTGGGGTGTCATCAGATGCAGTATCAGCGCTATGCCAGAACTTTCCGTGACCTGGATATTCCGGAAGACGTTGGTATGGAAAATCTGATGTTTACCGGTGAGAAAGTGGGCGATCATATTAAAAATAATATGGCGACCAAAGATGCCGAGAAATGGTTTGGTGCTGCGCCTCCGGATTTAACCAACGTTGCCCGGGTGCGCGGTCCTGACTGGTTATACACCTATTTACGCAGTTTCTATGCCGACCCATCCAGGCCATTTGGGGTAAATAATGAAGTATTCCCAATGGTTGGTATGCCACATGTGCTGCAGGAATTGCAGGGTATGCCATACAAAGCGCACGAGACCCGTTTAATCGACGGCGAGTCAAAAGAAGTGTATGCGGGCATAAAAACTGACGGCACCGGTGAACTTACCAGCGAAGAATATGACCGTGCAGTTGCAGATCTGGTAAACTATCTGGAATACGTTGGGGAACCAACTAAGCTGGAAGCCCGTGCGCTGGGAACAAAAGTCATGGTGTTCCTGCTGATATTCTTCGTACTGGCGTATTTGCTGAAGAAAGAATATTGGAAAGATGTACATTAACTAGTTGTTTCAACTAGGAATGTTTACAGGGGCCTTAGCGCCCCTTTGCCGTTTTTTATTTTACCGGAGGAAGACATGGCGATCACTGCCAATAAACGCCCTGTGATGACACTGTTCTCAGCAGCAGATGACATGTTCAGCCATCAGGTACGTATCGTACTTGCTGAAAAAGGCGTAACTGTCGATATTCTTCAGGTCACACAAGATAACTTGCCAGAAGATCTGTACGAAGTTAATCCGTATGGCAGCCTGCCAACTCTGCTTGATCGTGAACTGGCGTTGTATCAGGCCAATATTATTATGGAATACCTCGACGAGCGTTTTCCTCATCCACCTTTGATGCCGGTGTATCCGGTCGCGCGTGGTCAGGCTCGTCTGATGATGTACCGGATTGAAAAAGACTGGTACCGCCTGGCGGCGGCTATTCTGAATGGTGATGAAAACGCAGCAACGGCGCGGCAAGAGTTGAAAGAAGGCTTACTGTCTATAGCGCCATTGTTTAACGAAGCGCCATTTTTTATGAGCGAGGAGTTCGGCCTGGTTGACTGCTATATGGCAGCGTTGTTATGGCGTTTGCCGTTGCTGGGTATTGAATTATCTGGTCCGGGCAGCAAAGAGTTGAAAAATTATATGACGCGTATTTTTGATCGCGACGCATTTCAGGCTTCATTAAGTGATGTTGAGCGTGAGATCCGCAGAGGAATGAAGTTCTAATGAAGATGACAGCGAACCGCCCGTATCTGCTGCGGGCGTTTTATGAGTGGATAGTCGACAACAACTGTACGCCTTATCTGGTTGTTGACGCCACCGTCAATGCTGTAAAAGTCCCTATGCAGTTTGTGCAGAACGGGCAGATTGTGCTGAATACCGCCCCTTCTGCCGTCGGCAATCTGCAATTAGGTAATGATGCTGTAACCTTCAATGCCCGTTTCGGTGGTCAACCCTTCGCACTTTATATTCCTGTCAACGCGGTACTGGCAATATATGCCAGAGAAAATGGAGCTGGTACTGTGTTTACTCTGGAGGAAGAAGAAGACGAAGCTGAAATCCTCAGTAATGAATTCGATGATGACTCACCTGAGCCGGAACCTCCAAAGCCGAAGAAAACATCACACCTGAAAGTGGTTAAATAAATCTGCTAACGGTGTATGTCTGATTTTGCAGTAGCCACTTGCCAGAAAGCCTGGATCAGTGGCTCATTAAGCCGTTTTTGAAGCATGCAGACACCTAAATCAAAGGGTTCAAAGCGATAATCCACTTCTAATGGTTTGACCCGATCTTTTACCGGACTGTTCACTACCACTGCATCTGCTACTAAAGCGACACCTGTGCCAAGCGCAACCATTGACACCATAGCTTCATGACCATCTACCTTCGCCACGACATGTGGTGTTAGCGCCATGTCGGTCAGCCAACGGTCAAACCGACTGCGGGCCGGACCATGTTCTGGCATAATCAGCGGTACTTTATTCCAGGGCACAGGGGTTTGCTGTAAAAGGTCATTCACTTTGCACGGTATGGTAGGGGCAATCAGCATTACCGGCAGGCTAGCAATACTGCGAAATGCCAAATTAGCTGGCAGATGCGTCGGATGAGCGGCCAGCGCAATATCAGCCTCATCGGTTCGTACTTTTTCGATCGCAGAGGCTGCATCACCAGTGGTTAGTTTTATTTCAGCTTTGGGACACATTAAACGAAACCGGTCCAGAATAGCCGGTAAATGGCTGTAACTGGCCGTGACAGTGCAAAATAAACGGATTTCTCCTGTCAGCTCCGCACTTGCCAGTTGCAGGTCAACTTGCAGCTGATGCCACTCGTCGAGCCAGGTACGTACAAACTGAGCAAACCGCTGTCCTGCTGCGGTCAGCCTTACTGAGCGCTTGTCACGGAAAAACAATGTTACCCCCAACTCGTCTTCCAGTCTTTGTATGACCCTGGTCAGAGTTGGTGGACTTACATACATCTGCTCACTGGTCTTACTGAAGTTTAAACTGCTGGCGAGGTGCTGAAATAACTGAGCGCTGCGGATATCCATAAAACCAACCTTTATTTCATTATGTGAAATACAGACTTCTAAATATATCACTTCTCGCAACTTAAAGCAGGGTCTAGTATATATTGTATTAAAGCAGCTGCATTGCTCTGCTTATGCTTGGCTCGAGAGCCCGGCGGTGAAAACGAATTCAGAGAAGTATCATGACAAACTATTTTAATACATTGAATTTACGCCAGCAGTTAGGCCAGTTAGGGCAGTGCCGTTTTATGGATAAAGCTGAGTTTGCCAACGGCTGTGAATTTTTGAAAGGCTGGAATATTGTTATAGTTGGTTGCGGAGCTCAGGGGTTAAACCAGGGGCTGAACATGCGCGACTCTGGCCTGAACATCAGTTATGCACTGCGTGCGGAAGCTATTGCCGAGAAAAGGGCTTCATTTAAAAAAGCCAGCGACAACGGCTTCACTGTTGGTACCTATGAACAGCTGATCCCTACCGCAGATTTAGTATTAAACCTGACGCCGGACAAACAGCACAGTGCTGTGGTAGATGCAGTTATGCCACTAATGAAACAGGGGGCGACCCTGGCTTATTCACATGGTTTTAATATTGTTGAAGAAGGTAAGCAAATCCGGCCTGACATCACAGTGGTGATGGTAGCACCTAAGTGCCCGGGGACCGAAGTGCGCGAAGAATATAAAAGAGGATTTGGGGTACCGACATTGATCGCGGTACACCCGGAAAATGATCCCAAAGGACAAGGCTTAGAGATTGCCAAAGCTTATGCATCGGCAACGGGGGGAGATAGGGCTGGTGTACTACAGTCATCTTTTGTGGCTGAGGTAAAATCAGACCTGATGGGCGAGCAAACTATCCTGTGCGGTATGTTACAAACCGGCGCTATCCTGGCATTCGATAAGATGGTGGCAGATGGTGTAGAGCCAGGCTATGCCGCTAAGCTTATCCAGTATGGCTGGGAAACGGTAACCGAGGCGCTGAAGCACGGTGGTATCACCAATATGATGGACCGGTTAAGTAACCCAGCCAAAATCAAAACATTCGAGCTTGCAGAACAATTAAAAGCAACGTTACGACCTTTGTTTGAAAAACACATGGATGACATTATCAGTGGTGAGTTTTCCCGCACTATGATGGCTGACTGGGCAAATGATGATAAAAACCTGCTGACCTGGCGCGAACAAACCCGTAGTAGCGGCTTTGAGCTGGCGCCGGTA
Organism: Rheinheimera sp.; assembly: GCF_036568245.1. GTDB lineage: Bacteria > Pseudomonadota > Gammaproteobacteria > Enterobacterales > Alteromonadaceae > Alishewanella. The sequence continues at coordinate 17,525 of NZ_DATCSY010000002.1, forward strand.
TCTGAGGAGAAGATTGCTGAACAAGATTACTTTGACCGCGGCTTGCTATTAGTAGCGATGGTTAAAGCTGGCGTGGAACTGGCGTTTGAGACTATGGTTGATGCTGGTATTGTTGCCGAATCTGCTTACTATGAGTCACTGCATGAAACACCGCTGATTGCTAACACTATAGCCCGCAAGCGTTTGTATGAGATGAACGTGGTGATTTCGGATACGGCTGAATATGGTAACTATCTGTTCTCTCATGCTGCGGTGCCGTTATTGAAAGATTTGGTCAATGGTTTAAGCAGTGACTATATCGGTAAAGGGATCAGCGGTAGCCATGGTGTGGATAACCTGAAACTGATTGCGGTAAATGATGCGATCCGCCAGCACCCGGTAGAACAGATAGGTAAAAAGTTACGCGGTTATATGACAGCAATGAAGCGGATTGTGGAGTCGAATCAGTAACCGGAAGAATGATGTGGTTATAGCTTACGCAATACGCCAAAAGCGATAGTGTCAGCTGACCAATAACGATGTTATACGTGGACCTTGGTTGTTTTGCCCTGCTATGCAGGGCTTTTTTTTCGCGTTAAGCTGGCATTTTCAGATACAGAGGTACGGCGCTATGAAGACAATTGCTCTGGTTGCACACGATGGTAAAAAGCAGGCATTATTGCAATGGGTCTGCGCGCATAAAACCTTTTTTGCTGATAAAGAGCTGGTGGCTACCGGTACTACCGGCAAATTGATTGCAGAGACGCTGCAGCAGCATGTGCAATGCCTTGCAAGCGGCCCGCTGGGCGGCGATCAGCAAATAGGTGCGATGATTGCCGAGCAGAAGATCGACTGGCTGGTGTTCTTCTGGGACCCTCTATCATCACAACCGCATGATCCAGATGTCAAAGCGTTAATACGCCTGGCGGTTGTGTGGAATATTCCTGTTGCCTGTAACCAGGCGACGGCTGACTTTATCATTCATTCCAGCTTGTACCAGCAGGATTATAAACGGGACGTGCCTGATTTCTCAGTATATCAACGCAGATTAGATAAAGACTGATCAGCTCGTTAGCCACTAAATCAATTGTGGTTTACGTTGCTGGTCGTTTGGTGTAGTTGGCTGAGTGTTTATTACTGCAGTTTTCTGATATTGCTGAGTTACGCAGGAAGAAGGTAGGCCGCAAACTACGCGGCCACCTAAGGTCCTGTTTCGTCATCCTGTCGATACTGTCCTTAGCATATCATCCCTGGCTCCATCCCGGAGTGTTCCCAAAGCGTCCAGCTTTTCCCTTTCATCCTTAAACATTATCATCCTGATAATGTGCTCTCATCCTGAGAGTGTCCTGCTTCGTCCCTGCAATTTCCAGCGCCGGTGAAGAATCTGAAAAGAGCTTACTCATCCTGAGCGTGTCCTATCTTCGTCCTTGTGCTATCCTAGCGTGGTTCTGCGTCCTGCAGAGTCGCCCTAACTTCCTGTCAGGGGGTCCATCCGTTGACAAGTTAATTATGAACCCTGTAGCGTAATTACAGCAGTAGCTTTTTGAAAAAACAGCGCTGTAATATTATTGTAAATATAAGAATTGCTATTGAAAGTTATTATTTATCATATATTTAAATGTTATTTGTAGATGATTTATGTTCGCTAAATAGCGTTTAAACTTACTTGTTTGTGAGATATATCTCACAACAATGGTGGCTTTAAGGGTGCAAGATTGCACTGTTCAATGTATGTCTGAACTAAACAAGGATTATGATGGCCCGAGAACAACTGGGTATATGCACTGAAGCGAACCTGCATGGTAGCTATTTACTGCTGAACGCCTATGAAGGGCATGAATCAGTTTTGCGATATAAGCTGGCGCGTATACCTCAGTTAATTGATCGTCTCGCAGCGCATTTCTCAGAATCGATGCTTACTGCTGTAGTGGCTATTGGCAGTAATTATTGGGACCTGCTTTATCCTGATGCAAGGCCGGCAGGTTTAAAAGCGTTTCCGGATTTAACACTGGACGAGATAGGTTTGTCACCGGTACCCATTGATCTGCTGATCCAGATACGTTCAGATCGTCTCGATGTTAATGTCATTGCTTGTCAGCAGATCCTGCAAGTGTTGCAGGGTCATACGGAGTTGCAAGATCAAATACAGGGATTTCGTTATCTTGATGGTCGGGATTTGAGCGGCTTTATAAACGCACCTTACAATCCGGGCGGGCGTCACAAAAGGCAAGTTGCTCTAGTGGACAGTACACAACAACCTGTCTTTGCAGCAGGCAGCTATATGTATTTTCAACAGTTGTGTTTTGATCAGATGCTTTGGCAGCAGCTTAGTCTGACTGAGCAGGAAGAAGTTATGGGTTATGACAAGGTGTCAGCAAAACCACTGAGTGATACTTTAATGTTGCCTGATAGCCATTTGGCATCGACTCAGCAATCCGGCAGCACGGTATTACTACAGAACATGCCCTTTTATCAGCCAAAGCGACAAGGACTCATTCAACTGAGCTATGCCGCAAAAGCAGAGTATCTGGCTGAAGCGCTGTTCAGGCGTCTTGGCGTATCAGAGCAGTTAACAACCACAGATGCGTTGCTAAGCTATTATCATATTGAACTAAGCGCCGCTTTTTTCGCGCCGTCTCTGAGCTTTCTCGAATTATCTGCCAAAGGTTAATGTGTAACGCAATTATACTTTTTCAAACAGCTCGGTAACTTTCTTCAGTGTAAAATTGATATTCTTAACGCTGATTGGTGCAATGAAGATAGTGTCATCTCCAGCAATGGTTCCAAGTACCCCTTCGGCTTTACCAACTGAATCAAGCAGACGCGCGATAAGTTGTGCTGCGCCCGGGCTGGTACGGATGATAATCATCACGTCGTTATGTTCGATATCAAGCACCAACTGACGCAGAGGACTTTTGGTTGTCGGCACGCCCAGCTCAGGCGGCAGTGTATACACCATTTCCTGCTTTGCATTACGGGTGCGAACAGCGCCATACTTACTTAGCATCCGGGACACTTTGGACTGACTGATATTATCAAAGCCATCATTTTTCAGTGCATCAACTATTTCACCCTGAGAGCCAAAACTTTCTGTCTTCAGTAATGCTTTAAAGGCCTGGATCAGCGCTTCCTGTTTGGCTTGCTTTGTCATATCACGCTCTTATCATCAGTTGCTTTGTGCCGCTATCTTAGCAAAGTTCGTTGTGCGTCACACTTTGTGAAGTAAACTACACTAAAATTCGCTAAAATGCTTAGACTTTAGGCGTAAGCTATTTGTATTTTTAGCGCGGTTTCAGTATTGTTGGCGCGTTTTTCAATCAACCGTTATTGAGGGATTTATCATGAAAGTTGCTGTCTTAGGTGCCGCCGGTGGTATTGGCCAGGCATTATCGTTACTGCTGAAATTAGACTTACCAGCGGGCACAGATTTAGCGTTATATGATTTAGCACCGGTTACTCCGGGCGTTGCGGTTGATTTAAGCCATATCCCTACTGCTGTTAAGGTAACGGGCTACGGTAAAGAAGACCTGAACACGGCGTTAGCTGGCGCTGACATTGTTATGATCCCAGCCGGTATGCCACGTAAGCCAGGTATGGACCGCTCAGACCTGTTTAATATTAATGCTGGTGTGGTAAAAACGCTGGCTGAAGCCATAGTGCAGCAGTGCCCTAAAGCCTTGGTTGGTATTATCACCAACCCGGTTAACACAACAGTGGCAATCGCTGCTGATGTATTTAAGAAAGCGGGTACCTATGACCCACGTCGTTTATTCGGTGTAACCACACTGGATGTTATTCGCGCCGAAACCTTTGTTGGCGAATTAAAAGGCAAAAACCCGACTGAAGTTACTGTGCCGGTAATTGGTGGTCACAGTGGTACAACTATTCTGCCATTACTGTCTCAGGTTGAAGGCGTCAGTTTCACTGATGAAGAGGTGGCGTCTTTAACTCACCGTATTCAGAATGCCGGTACTGAAGTAGTAGAAGCCAAAGCCGGTGGCGGATCAGCTACGCTTTCTATGGGCCAGGCTGCTGCGCGTTTCTGTATTTCCCTGATTAAAGGTCTGCAGGGCGAAGCGGTAACAGAGTACGCTTATGTCGAAGGTGACGGTGAGCACGCCCGCTTCTTTGCTCAGCCTTTAGTGCTGGGTAAGAACGGCGTTGAGAAATTACTGCCTATCGGTACTTTAAGTGCTTACGAGCAAAAAGCCATGAACGACATGCTGAGCACCTTAAAAGGCGATATCACCCTGGGTGAAGAGTTCGTTAAAAATAACTGAGCGTGATCTTGGTAATGAAAAAAGGCGCGTAAAGCGCCTTTTTTGCTTTCTGCATTGCAGGTTAATGAGTGCGGGATACTGCGATGTCAGCTAATGCCAGCAGCGCCTGTTTATGCTCGGACTCTGGCAATATTGCCAATGCCTGGCGGGCACTTTCCGCTTCGCGCTCGGCGATGCTGCGTGTATAACCAAAGGCATTTGTATCGTGCAGGGCGGCCATAATGGCATCAAGGTTAGCCATACCGTTACCTTCTACTATGGCTTCACGGATCAATGACCGCTGGGCTGCAGTACCGTGTTTCAGCGCATGTATCAGTGGTAACGTTGGTTTACCTTCTGCCAGATCATCGCCGATATTTTTGCCTAATTCGGCGGCATCAGCCTGATAATCCAATACATCATCAATAAGCTGAAATGCTGTGCCCAGATGCATACCGTAAAGTTTAAGGCTGTTCACGACAGCTTCAGGTTGCTGCGTAATAATAGCGGCTAACTGAGTTGCTGCTTCAAACAGTTTGGCTGTTTTGCAGTAAATGACCTGCATATAACTTTGCTCGGTGGTGTCAGGATCATTGACGTTCATCAGTTGCAGCACTTCGCCTTCGGCGATGATATTAGTGGCGTCTGCCAGCACATGCATAATACGCATGTCATTAAGCGATACCATCATCTGAAATGAACGGCTGTATAAAAAGTCGCCCACCAGTACGCTGGCTTGGTTACCGAATACTGCATTGGCCGTTTCTTTACCCCGGCGCAGTGTCGATTCATCAACTACGTCATCGTGCAGCAAGGTTGATGTGTGAATAAACTCGATGATGGCGGCAACAGTGATATGAGCATTGCCCTGATAACCCAGCGCTCTGGCGGCTAACACTGCCAGCAGTGGCCGCAATCGTTTACCGCCACTGTTGACGATGTAGATACCTAATTGGTTGATCAGAGCAACATCTGAGTTTAGCTGTGAAAATATATGTTCGTTAACCGCAGCCATATCGGCAGAAGTGAGCTGCTGAATTTGTTCGAGCGTCATGAAAAACAACTGCTTAAACCAAAGAATGGCGCTAATTCTACACTATGGCCCCGATACTCCCAAAGCAAAACCGGATCCTTTTACAGCTTCAGTGATCTTTTTTATATTACTACTTGCGGGGGTAGGGGAAATTGCGTACAATTCGCGCCCTGTGAATTGAATTAACACGCCCCTTAATAAGCGTTGGCGTGCTTTGTACGGAGTTAACTATGTACGCGGTTTTCCAAAGTGGTGGTAAACAGCACCGTGTGACGGAAGGTCAAACTCTACGTCTTGAAAAATTAGACTTAGAAACCGGCGCAACAATCGAATTTACACCTCTGATGGTCGCTAATGGCGAAGATATCAGCATCGGTGCACCTTTAGTTGAAGGTGGTAAAGTAGTAGCGGAAGTGGTCACTCATGGCCGTGGCGATAAAATCAAAATCGTTAAGTTCCGTCGTCGTAAGCATTCACGCAAGCAGATGGGCCACCGTCAGTGGTTCACTGAAGTGAAAATTACCAGCATCAGCGCGTAATAGGAGTATCGACACATGGCAAGTAAAAAAGGTGTAGGTAGCACTCGTAACGGTCGCGATTCAGAAGCTAAACGCTTAGGTGTTAAGCGCTTCGGTGGCGAATCAGTATTAGCTGGTAGCATCATCGTACGTCAACGTGGTACTAAATTCCACGCTGGTACTAACGTTGGTATCGGTAAAGACCACACTCTGTTCGCTTTAACTGAAGGTAAAGTGAAGTTTGAAGTGAAAGGTGAGCACAACCGTAAGTTTGTGAGCATCGTCAGCGAGTAAGCTGTCAAATTTCAAATAAACCCCGCCTGGTGCGGGGTTTTTTATTGCTGAGTTGTTGTGAGAGGCTATGTATGCCTGTTTCGACATCTTTTGATAAGCTAAGTTATACTTATCGCCAGTTAGCTGTTAACTGGTTTTATCTGATTAATCAGGACGCACCCGATGAAGTTTGTAGATGAAGCGATAATCCGAGTAGAAGCCGGCGATGGCGGTAACGGTATTATCAGTTTTTTACGTGAGAAGTTTGTATCTAAGGGTGGCCCCAATGGCGGCGATGGCGGCGATGGTGGCGACGTATATCTGGTAGCAGATGAGAACCTGAACACTCTGGTTGACTATCAGTTTGAAAAATTTCATCGCGCAGAGCGTGGTGAAAATGGCGGCAGTGTGAACTGCACTGGTAAACGTGGCAAGGATCTGGAGTTGCGGGTGCCTGTGGGGACACGTGCAGTAGACGTTGATACCGATGAGGTGCTGGGTGACCTGACCCGAAATGGTCAACGGTTACGTGTAGCTAAAGGTGGTTGGCATGGTCTTGGTAATGCCCGTTTTGCCAGTAGTACTAACCGGGCGCCGCGTAAAAAAACCAATGGTACGCCGGGCGAAATTCGTAATTTGCGTCTGGAATTATTACTGTTGGCTGACGTTGGCTTGTTAGGCCTACCCAATGCTGGTAAATCAACTTTAATCCGTGCCGTTTCTGCAGCCAAACCCAAAGTAGCTGATTACCCCTTTACGACTTTAGTGCCAAACCTAGGCGTAGTCAGGGTTGAATCTCACCGCTCTTTTGTTATTGCTGACATCCCTGGTCTGATTGAGGGCGCTGCTGAAGGTGCCGGGCTGGGTATTCAATTCTTAAAGCATCTGGAACGTTGTCGTTTGTTGTTACATGTCGTTGATGTGTTACCGGCAGATGGCTCAGATCCGGCAGAAAACGCAGTGACGATCGTACAGGAGCTGGCAAAGTACAGTGAAAAACTGGCTGGTAAACCACGCTGGCTGGTGTTTAACAAACTGGATTTGGTCATGGACGATGAATTGGATGAGATCATCGGGCAAGTGACAGCTGCATTGGACTGGCAGGGACCGGTATTTAAAATCGCAGCAGCAAGCCGGACCAATACAGAACGTTTGTCTGCAGACATTCTCAATTATATCGAGGAGTTACCTGTAGACGAGCCTGCAGAGCAAGTAGCAGATCCGGTTACCTTCAAGTGGGATGATAGTCCGACAGATCTTCAGCATGTTGCCGACGAAGATGATGATGACGACGATTTCGATGACGATGACTACGATGTTGAAGTGATTTATCAGCGTTAAAGGTAGTAGACAATGATAATTTCAATGGTTGCAGCCATGACCAAGAACAGGGTGATCGGTAAAGATAACCAGATGCCCTGGCACTTGCCGGCAGATTTAAAACATTTTAAACAGGTGACATTTGGTAAGCCTGTAGTTATGGGGCGAAAAACCTTTGAATCTATCGGACGGTTACTGCCAGGCCGTCGCAATGTTGTCATCAGCCGCTCAGCACCTCTCAATGCAAAAGGAGCCGAATGGGTAACCAGTCTTGAGCAGGCGTTTGAGCTGTTGCAGCAACATGACGAAGTAATGGTGATTGGCGGTGCTGAAATTTACCGGCAGTGTTTGCCTTTGGCACAACGGTTATATCTTACAGAGATCGATCTGAGTACTGACGGAGACGCTTATTTTCCAGACTATCAGTCAGAAAAAGCCGATGACTGGCGCCTTATTGACGAATCTCATCATCCTGCTGACACAAACAACCGTTATCATTGCCGTTTTATTACATTGCAACGCTCGGTCTGAGTTTGCACAGGCTGAGACATATTGTTAAGATGATTCAGGTTATATTCAGTGAGGAGTAGTAGATGAGATTATTGTCAACTTTGTTGTGTGGTGCTGCGGTAACATTATCACTATTGACTGCACCGGTTGCAGTAGCCGATGATCAGCTTGCTGCTTCGATGTGTGACTATGTTGCTGCAGATGATAAGAACCGTCTGCGCAAGGTTCTAAGTGACTATCGTCTACGGCTGCGTAACATTTATGATGGTGTAGTTTGCAATGGTGAAAGCCTGATCCGCTATGCTTTCAAAAGTAATGCTGCAGACGTCGGTGAATTTATAGCTAAGCAATTACCCGGCTCAGCAATTGCCGGCGCTGGTGATATCGAATGGGCTGAAGCCAATGGTTTTGGTGCTTCACCTTTAGTTGCTGTG
>NZ_DATCSY010000003.1:0-4319 GCF_036568245.1 Rheinheimera sp.
CTTTGATCGTAACAACCCGGTTATTCCAGCTTAAATCTAAAGACGCATCAAAGCTGCCGTCACTTTTTTCTGTCACTACCTGCTGTCCGGCCTCACCTTTTTCGGAATACAGTTTATTGGTGACAGTTTTATCGGCAGCAGACACTGTCGTCACAGCAAACAACAGACTGGCCAATATCACAGAGTTAATTTTCATCATGCGTCCTTTCTGGGTTAATAAACCCAGAAACTATAGCAGCTTAACACCACTCTGCCATATCAGTGCGCGTTAGCCGGTGCACTGCTGTTGTGGCATTGCTGCAGACAGCACTGTCTGATTGCCGCCCGCTTTTTTTGCCATATACATGGCCTTATCAGCGCATTGCAGCAAGCCACTGACGGACTGGCTATGCTGGGGAAACATAGCGACACCGATACTGGGAAATACCGGTATCAGCTGGCCAGCTAAAACGAAAGGCTGGTTAAGCGCAAGGCGGATTTTGTCTGCCAGTTGCAGCGCCGCTTCGCTATGTTCAACCATAGGTAATAACACCACAAACTCATCGCCACCCAATCTGGCCACCGTATCGCTATGGCGCAAACACTGCACAATACGCTGCGCGGTTTGCTGTAGCAGCTCATCACCAACCTGATGGCCAAAGGTGTCATTAATATGTTTAAACTTATCCAGATCCAGATAACACAACGCAAACTGGTCGCCATCACGCTGTGCCCTAGCTAAGGCTGATTGCAGCCGATCCTGCAATAAATCGCGGTTAGGTAACTGGGTTAACTGATCGTACAATGCATTGCGTTGCAACCGCTGCAACATTTGTTTGCGCTCAATCGCAACGGCCACCTGGACAGAGACAAACTCCAGCAGTTCGACTTCACTGGCACTGTAACCGGATGCCGTTGCCCGGTTCTGTATCATCAAAGCGCCCATTACAGCACTGTGCGATTTTAGTGGCACACCAAGCCAGTTTATTGCTTCACCCTTGACCAGTTTACGCAGCTTCTCTGGCAACTCTGACTGATTATCTGCAGTCAGCAAAATAGTCTCCGAGCGGTGAATAACCTCGGCGCAAAGCGCCAATACATCACAGGCTATGCTGTCATTCTCACCGTCATATAGTGCCGCATTGTGGGCAAAATATAACGATCCGGTGGCGTCAGCCGGCAGCACTATGGCAAAACGGCACATCGGAATCAGCGTGGACACTATCTGCTGAATACATTGGTAAAGCGCAACCAGGTCATCACAAGCAAAAGCCGCTTCTGATATGGCATACAAAGCCGCCTGACGTGCTTCAATTTTTTTACTGCGACTGATATCCCGCGCCACAGCAACCCGGCGTTTATCCGTGGCAGACCAGCGTGCCGACCATAACAAGTGGACAATCTGACCGTCTTTGCGAATATAGCGGTTTTCAAAATCGACTTTCACAGCACCGGCATTAATCTCTGCGGCCGTTTTTAATGTGCGCTCGCGATCATCAGGGTGTACCAGCTCAATCATCAGCCTGCCCAGCATTTCTTCCGGTTTATAGCCAAAGATGCGCTCTGCGCCTTTGCTAACAAATTCGAAGCGGCCGAACTTATCGACCACACAAATGGCATCCAGCAGTAAATCGATATAATTGCTCAGGGCTTTATAACTGTCAGTATTCATCGTGTGGCAACGGTTTACAGCAGAAAACTGTTTAAACCTTAGCACGCCTGACGAACTATAGCAGGCTGTATCGGCTGATTTTTCAGGTAAAGTTGCTAACGTGACAACTCAGTAATCAGTTGCTCACAGTTACGCCACATCAGAGCGTAAATTGTCAGTTGTGGATTGACACCTAAACTGGTGGGTAGCACTGAACCATCAAACACTGAAAGGTTGCCCAGCTGGTTGTGCCGGCCGTAAGGATCGACAACACCGCGCTGAGCGCTACTACTCATATTGCAGCCGCCCATCACATGCGCGGACACTATGGTCTGTCGCAGTATCTGCATTGACAACTGGGTTATAGCCGCTTTAGCTTCCGCCCAGCTGCTATATAAGTGAGCATCATGATGAATAGGCAATACCTGGCGCGCGCCAGCGGCAAATTGCAGCTCTGCCATCGACAGCAAGGCCCGGCGCATGCCTTGCCATAAATAATCTGTGATGGGGTAATCAAGCACTGGCTGTTGGTGCTGATCCAGCATCACCCTGCCGCCCTGGCTTTGTGGGTGAAAGCCATCCCGCAGTAATGCTATCGTTGCCTGCAGATGATTAAACTGCTGCATCAGCGCGGCATGCTGTGCTCCGCTACCGGTAAGCTTAGTAGCCATTAATACCGGGTGTAGCGGCGGCACTTCAAGCTTGTAGCCGGCCAGATTGTCATCTGCTGGCCAGACAAACTGATCCGAATACACTGATTGTGGTGCACCGCTATGGCCATTTACCGCTTCATCAAACAAGGCGCCGGAAATAACCGAAGGGTGCAAATAGGTATGTTTGCCGAGCCGGCCTGATGGATCGGGTACTTCTGAGCGCAGCAACAGTGCGGGCGAGCCAATAGCACCGGCGGCAACAATATAGTGCTTAGCGGTTATCGTAATGCGCACATCGCTACGCGGCTGAAAATACTGATCTACCGGCACAGCGTCCACCGCAGTAACCTGTTCGCCCTGCCAACGCAGCTTGCGTACAGAAATTCGTGAAATCAGTCTGGCCCCTTTGGCCATTGCAGCAGGAATAGTAGTAACCAGCATCGATTGTTTAGCATTAACCGGACAGCCCATACCGCAATAGCCCAGATTTGCACAGCCATTAACGTTACGGCTAATCACGCTGTAATGCCAGCCCAGCGCTTCGCAGCCCTGCTGCAGCCTGGCGTTATTCATATTCGGCGGTACGGGCCACTGCTGAATACTCAGCCGCTGCTCAGCCTTGACAAAAAACCGGGCCAGATCATTATCAGCCTGAAAATTCAACCCGAATTCGCTGCGCCAGTAATCCAGTGTAGACTGCGGCGTGCGAAGCGATGTAGTCCAGTTAACGGTTGTTGAACCACCCACGGTGCGCCCCTGCAAAATGCCTATGCCCTGGTCACGCGTTTTTCGGGCCGCGCCTTCCTGGTATAAATTGGGGTAAGCCCAGCGCTCTTGCATCACAAAATCATCAGACGTATACCAGGCGCCCTCTTCCAACAGTAGTACGTTAAAACCAGCCAGGGTCAGTTGCTCGGCCGCAATACCGCCGCCGGCGCCTGAGCCGATAATGACGATATCCGCATCAAACTGCTGATCCGAACTGAACAAAGCGGCGTTAATATGGTCAACCATTAGCGAAATTCCGGTGCGGTGTAATTCAGCTGTTGCCAGTGCTGTGGCTGACCGTAAAATGCTGCGTACAGCAGCTCGCGCAAGCTATGATATGCCAGCTGCAAGATCAGCAGGTAGCTATCGCGCCAGCTGTTAAGCAAGCTCAGCCGCTGCGTCATATTCAGTGCTGGCAGAGCCGCGAGATGGCCCGTCAGCGCCAGCTGACTTAGCCGGTTTGCTAACAGATTAAACAGCTGATGCAACTGCTGTTGCTGGCTTAGCGGCAAGAACCCGATAAAATCATTTACTGCGGTTTTGCTGCGCTGCAGTGCTGCCTGTGCTAAGGTCGCATCCTCAGGCAAAGCACCGTACAGCAATGCTGGCAGAATGGCAGACAACACCCAGTCACGGCTGTCTTCATCCGGACTTAAGCTAAACTGCCAACCAGCCAGCAGCAGGCTGGTACTGGCACCTAACGCCAGGCCGCTGAAAAGAAATTGGCGCCTGTTCATTACAACAACCCCGTTAGCTTACGTTAACGCATTGTTTATCAGGAAAACCTAATTTGCAAGCTCAAGTCAGACCAGTTGTAACATCTTCGTTTAAACCTGCCTGGTGGCTAAAACATGCGCACCTGCAAACTATTTTCGCCAAATATTTGAGTCCGCGTAAAAAGCAACGCACGGTAGCCGAGCTTTTTACCCTACCAGATGGTGACGAGCTGGAACTGAACTGGATGCAACCATCAAAGGAAGCAGCTAACGCCCCTATGGTAGTGATACTGCATGGTCTGGCCGGTAACATTCACAGCCATTATATTCAGGGAATACTGGCGCAGTGCCGCGCCCTGCACTGGCCGGCTGTACTGATGCATTTTCGTGGCTGCAATGGTAAACCCAATAAGCTGCCCCGCGCGTATCACAGTGGCGATACGGCTGATGTTGCAACCGTGCTGCACGAGATAACGCAGCGTTTTCCCGGCCGCCAGTTAGTCGCAGTAGGCTATTCACTGGGTGCAAACGTGTTGCTGAAATACTGTGGTG
>NZ_DATCSY010000004.1:0-2139 GCF_036568245.1 Rheinheimera sp.
TATTTTTATCGTCAATGCATCAATGACCAGCTCGCGGTTGATACTAAGCTGCGGATAAAGCCCGGTTAGCTGGGTTGCAAGAGCCCCCTCCGGCACAAGACACAGTATGTTCTGCCCAGACTGCTGCCAACCATTCACTAAAGTAAAGAGTTGCGGATGGTCATAGGCAAACAGTGATATCTTTTGCGTATATATGCCTGGGTTCTGAACCCCGAGCTGCTGCCAGAACTGCTGCAGCGCAAGGCTATCAGCAGAGAAACTTTCTGCGTGTTGCTGCAGCGCTGCCTCCTGCAACAAACCGCCGGTTGCAGCGGTAAACCCCGGGAAGAAAAAGTATTTATCAAGCGGTAGGTGTGGTTGTGGCGATGGCAGAGCATGACATCCCTCCACCCAGTCTTCGGCTGACAAATATTCCAGGTTCAACCATAAAGGTTTCACATCATGCTTTGCCATTTGCTGTTGGTACGGCATAGGAATAGTGCAGGCCAGGGCTTCGATAACAACCTCTGCAACATGATACTGTGACCAGTTTGTATCCGCCGACCATAGCATAATGTCGACGCCTGCGACCTTTTGTCGCGTTTCACTGATATTGATTTGAGGACAAATACGCTGAAAGCTGGCTAAATCATCCACCCACAGGCGCACAGTTACACCGTGTTCGCTGACGAGCTGACGGCTTAAGCGCCAGCAAATACCAATATCACCAAAGTTATCGATAACGGCACGGAAAATATCCCAGCGGGATGACGATACAGACATAAAAGCGAGGTTCAGCCGAAAAATAAGGCGGCTATTATACCCTTTAACGCACGAAGGCCAAGATAGCCTGTTGCCAGTAGCAACAGCGTCACCAGCAGCGCCAGCAGATAATAAGTTCCATACTGCAATCTTAGCTTCAATTTTTCAGCAAAGCCTGTCGCCTGCTCTATACATGGCAGCTGCCGGCTGAACAACGTAGCCCATAACCACAGTAGCAAGCTGGTAACTGCCAGTAGCACAACACTAAGCTGCCAACGTTCTGCTACTGCGGCTTGAGCTGAGAACAGCAGCCAGCCAAAGCTCAGCGTAGCAGCCACAAACACGATTAAAAAAAGTGTTCTGAGCGGATAAAGCCGGTAAGCCCAGCGCTGATAAAAGCCCAGCATCAACCTTGCTCCAGAGCGGTCAGCGCTGGCGGGTATAATGCCAGAATACCGGTGCTACCATGCATGTCACCAATCAGCCAGATTTGTTCAAACGGGTGCTGTGCCGGCATATGCAGCTGCTGATGGTGGTTTAGAATATCCCGCCTGGTCCACAGTGGGTTAGCATTGCGGATCACCAGCCAGACCCGGTCTGTGTTATAGGTTTTCTCAGCTTTATTGCAGATAAGGCGGTTAAGTGCTGTCAGCAAACGGTGCTGTGCAGGTGTGCGCAGCAGCGACAGCAACTCTTTATGGGTGTTGGTAGTCAGTGGGCGCCCCAGTATGTGCATCGCTTCGACTTCACTGCCGTATAAATGCGCAATTTCCAAATCCAGCTTCTGCTCATCGTAGTAACACGACACATCAGGCCTGGCCGGCTCATTATGCCAGATATGCCGCATACTGATACCAAAACGTTTTTCATACAACCGCATAAATAAACGTGCGGCTTCATGCTCCAGCGCTATTTTTTCTTCACTTGCGTTCATTATCACTGACAAGCTGCTGCTTCAGCTGCTCATAACCACCTTTGTTGGTAAGATTAGTGTACCCTTGCTGCTGTAATACCTCTAACGCCAAACCGGCCCGGCGGCCACTTTTGCAATAAATTGCGATAGGCGTATTTTTATCCAGTTTCAGTTCAGCAATGCCCGCGGCTATTTCTGTATGCGGAATATTGACTGCGCCTGGCAAATGCCCGCTGGCAAACTCTTCATGGCTTCTTACATCCAGCCAGACGGTATCCGAGCTTGTATCCTGTGCATTGCTATAGCAACACAATAATAATAACGTGCTAACAAGTAAGGCTTTCACCATCACCTCCGGTATTAACTGCCTGCCATAAAATAAAACTGCCAGATTTCAAAGAGGACCGGCACTATCGACAGCACAAGTATAATCGCCATGGCAATATTAAAAATACGCTGAAACAAAGGCTGCGTCAGGACCTTAC
>NZ_DATCSY010000005.1:0-4711 GCF_036568245.1 Rheinheimera sp.
TAAGTGACGAGAATGGCAACACCAAGCATGATGGTAATGATAAACGCTGCTTGCTTGAAGCCAGGCCAGAAGGACTGGACCCGGTTGCAGTCACAGAGCATGCGGCAACTGTGGGGCAGGCCATTACCGGTGCTGCTGATAAGATGCAACGTAAACTCAGCTCGTTAGTGGGTAAACAGCGCGACAACCGGGTTGCCAGCCCAGCTTACGCTGAGCCTGAAGCTTAGTTAATTAGCTGACGCAAAAACGGCGCTACAGGCGCCGTTTCTGATATTTAAAGTGGACTTTGTTCAGCGGCACGTTTGAAGCGCTGTTTACCATTAACATAAGTTTGCTCTACCTCAACCTGCCACAGCTGTTCTGGCGCGATGTTAAAGATATCGCGGTCGATCAGGATAAAGTCAGCCCAACTGCCGGGCATCAGCGTACCCATGCTGTGCTCCTGAAAAGCGCCATAGGCAGCGTCAACAGTGAAAGATCGCAGTGCTTCGGTCAGCGTCAGACGCTGCTCAGGCAACCAACCACCGGTGGGTTGATTATCATGGTCCTGCCGGGTTACCGAGGCATGCAGGCCGTGGAATACGTTGGCCAGCTCGACCGGGAAATCTGAGCCGCCAACAATAATGCTACCCTGATCAATAAAACTTCGCCAGGCGTAGGCACCGCGCAGCCGGGCTACACCGAGGCGATCGCCGGCCATATTCTTATCTGACGTCGCATGTACTGCCTGCATTGCAGGTAGCACATGTAAACTGGCAAAACGCGGTATGTCTTTCGGTGATACTATTTGCGCATGTTCAATGCGGTGACGGCTTTGCGCGCGTTTGTTCTCGGGTACCAGTTGCGCAAAACGATCCAGCACTAAACGGTTTGCTAAATCACCAATAGCATGCACGTTGGTCTGAAAGCCTGCGTCAATTGTCAGCTGCATAATCTGTGTCAGCTGATCCGGTTGTGTAACCAGCAAACCTTTTTGCTCCGGCTTATCACTGTACGGCTCAATAAGCGCGGCGCCACGGCTGCCCAAAGCGCCATCTCCATATATTTTTACCGAACGGATATCGAGAAAATCTGTTGGGTCATCAATAATTCCGGCTTCAAGCCAAGCTGGCAGTTGTGGATCGCGGGCCGACAACATAGGGTAAATACGCAGCGGTAGTTTGTGCTCAGCGGCCAGCTGCTGATAGAGCTTTACCACATCGGTATCGACGCCTGCGTCGTGTACGCTGGTGATGCCAAGCGCCAGTAAATGTTTGAATGCTGCTTGCAAGGCACGAATTTTAGCCGCGTTATCGGCATCGGGGATATGCTGTTCCAGCAGCGTCATCGCATTATCAATCAGTACACCGGTCGGGTTGCCTTTGCTGTCACGCACGATCTCACCGCCAGGTGGGTCCAGTGTATCTTTACTGATACCCGCCAGCGCCAGCGCTTTACTATTGGCCCAGCCGGCGTGCGCATCAATCCGTTTTAAATAAACTGGCTTGTCACTGATGGCTTCATCCAGGCTGGCATGGGTAGGAAATTGTTTGCTCGGCCACAACACCTGATTCCAGCCACGGCCGATAATCCAGGGCGCATCTTTATTCTCTGCAGCAAACCGGGCAACCCGTGCCACAGCTTCCTGTTCACTGGTACTGCCGCGCAGTTCAGCCTGCGCCAGATTCTGGCCTAAGCCCAGTACATGGCCATGACCATCAATCAGGCCCGGCAGCACAGTTGCGCCTTTGCCGGCTAGCTGTTTTGCGGTGGCATATGTTTTGGCGATGGCAGCATCACCACGGGCGAGAATTTTGCCGCTTTCATCATCAAACACTAAAACAGAAAACGGCTGCAACTTACGGCTGTCGTCAAAGCCATACCCTTTGATATCGGAAAGTACTACCGGCGCCGCTGCGGCGGCACTACAGAAAAGCGCACTGACTAAACTGGCAAAACGCAGCATAAGGTATTGTCCTGGTTGGTTTTGCCATCAACTATAACAATAAAACCGCGCCGGGGGTATCCGGAACGGTTTCAGCCGTTACTGGTGCTGGCGGGCCTGTTCGATCCGCTCGCGTGTTGCCGGATGTGTACTGAGATATTTCAGCAGCGCAGGTTCCAGCTCTGGCTCAGCATCTCTGCTGCTGAGCAGTGCTGACATGGCATCGGCAAAAGCATCGCCGGATTTGCCAAGCGCCGTTAGCTGCTGCAATGCAAACTGATCTGCTTCACGTTCCATATCACGCGAGAACGCATTTTGCAGTAACACCGAGCCTGAACCAAGCAGCAGGTCGGCTACACCATCCGGGTTGCCAAACAGGATCCCTATCACCAGCGTTGCGCCTAATGACTGCGCAACTAAGCGCACACTGTGCTGGCCTTCGACGTGGCCAATCTCATGCAACAATACCGCAATGATGGCATCGGGGTTGTGTTGCAGCAAATTCACCAGCTCGTCAGTGATCACCACTGTGCCGTCTGGCAGGGCAAAAGCGTTAGCGCCGAAGAATTCAGATTGATACATATGCAGTTGGTAGTTTTTCTGTTGCAGCGGCAATTTTTTTAGCGTCATTTGCCAGTGGTAGTTCACCGTTGCTTGCTGCGCAGCAGATAGCTGTGTCGGCTGCAATGCAGTTTTTTGCAGGGTGTAAAACGTTTGCTCGCCCATTTTTTGCTTAATGTGGTCAGGCACCAACGGCACGCTGGCACTGGCCAGCATCGGCATTAAATCGACAATGATCCACCACAGCAACAAGGGCGACAGCAACACTGCGGCCAGTATCGACAACCTGTTGCTTTCCAATACTGCGGCAAAACCGGAACCGGCGGACTGCTGCGGCCAACGCCAGTTGGCGTCGTCAGGCCGGAAAACAGCGCCGCTGCGCAACTGTACTTCAACCGGTAATCCCGGCAGGACAGTGCCAAAGCGATAGTCAGGCCTGGCAACTTCGGCAAGCACTTCTGCAGTGTTGGCGCACTGTATCCGCAACTGGCCCCCATCAGTAAGGCTGGCAGTGGCGGCATATAATGCACTACTGCCGGCTTGCTGAAACTGACCCGATACGGAGCTTACAGCAGACATCAGGCGAGTGACACGTCAACATCAAACAAGCCTGCGGCTTCTTCACCAAAAGCGCTGCTGTCAGCTTGTTGCTCATCAACCAGAGTGTCGGCTTTAGGGTAAATCAGCAGTTCAGTGACAGATGCCAGATAGGCAGCTTTACGCACTTTTGCCCAGGGATAGGCCAGGCCTAATGTCAGCACAATGGCTACAAGGTTAGTGACGGTTAGCAGCAGGTAAGGCATCACTTCCATTTTCGATTTAAATTTAGCTACCTCAGGTAGCTCAGTGCGCTCAAATAAATGATTGCGGATCATACTGTGGTAGATGGCGCCGCTTAAAGCAAAAGCGAAAAAATACATAAGAAAGAAGCCTGCAGATCCCAGAAAAGCCGCAGTACCTGCACTGCCAGCTCCACTGGCAGCCATAATACCAATCAGTACTACGCCAATAATTGCGGCTACTGTCATTACGCCAAATACGGCTGCTGCGGCAACTAAAGCGGCGATATAGTAAGAACTGGTATCAGTATTAACCTGCATCTTCACGCCACCAAAACTGGTATTGCTGCAAATAAAATGGTCTATTTTTTTCAGTACCCACGGCATTGCCATATATAAGGTAAAAACCGACAGTATGGGTAACAGCACAAAATACTTTAATGCACCGACGTAGTTGCCATGAAAAGCAAACCGCACATTACGATAACTGGTCATCCGCATATTGAATTTAAGGCTTTGTACAATCAGCCAGGGCGATGCAAACATAAACAGCATTGCCAGCAATAATGCCAATACCGGTGATAGCATGGAAGCAATAGTAAATAACGCAAAAATGATTACTGCAATAATACGGCCTTTTAAAATCTGTATTGGTGTAGCGAGATAGCGAAAAGGCTGTTGTTCAATCCGGGTATGACCATAAAAGTACTGAGTGGTGCGCACTTTAGCCCAGGCACTGTATATTCCCAGTGTCACTATGCTCAGCAATAAATTGACGATCCAGATACCAAAAAACTCACCGGCCTGACCGCTGAACTGCACTTTGGCAGGACGCTGAGGGGCTGCGACAGCGTGGCTATTACCAGTATTGAGCGTATTATCCATAAGTACTGCTTCCTTGTTATTCTGATGTAAAACAAAGCAACGATTATACCGATAATGTGCAGGTTAATTGCAATAATTATTTATTAAAAAGTTAACTGAAAAGAGCTATTGAATATTCAATAGCTCTTTGACGACACATCATTTATCAGGGCTGAGCTTCATAGCCAGTGATATTGCCGATACCGGCGGGCAACAATCCTTTTAGCATATCAGGGCTGTAAGCCCCGGCACTACTCCACAGTACCCAATCAATGTCTCCGAGGTAACTGCTGCCACCGGCATCGCCGATTTGCAGGTAGTTATCCGTACCATTACTGGCCGGGCGCATTGTCACGCCTTCTAGCTGCAGCAGCGGTGTGTTATTACCATCTACATAAACCGCTACATTACCTGTCGTAGGCGAACTGAGAGCCACTGTGTAGTGGTAGATACGGTATGTACTCATGTCCAGAGCATCAAGTTCACCACCTTTACCGGCAGTAATGGACGAGCCATTATTAGCATTCTCCAGCTGGATACCCGAGTTATTACCGTCATTTCGCAGAATGATTTTTAACCGGCT
>NZ_DATCSY010000006.1:0-15030 GCF_036568245.1 Rheinheimera sp.
GCCCTTTGGCCAAAAACAAATTTGAAATTATCGCCGGCGAGCGACGCTGGCGTGCCAGCCAGCTGGCGCAGTTGGCTGAAGTACCTTGTATTGTCAAAGATGTGCCGGATGAAGCTGCTGTTGCCATAGCGCTGATTGAGAACATTCAGCGTGAAGATTTAAATGCGATGGAAGAAGCGGTCGCGCTGGAGCGTCTGCTGAACGAGTTTTCGCTCACTCACCAACAAGTGGCCGATGCTGTAGGAAAATCCCGTGCATCGATAACAAACCTGCTGCGTCTGAACCAGCTAAATGACGATGTCAAATTGCTGCTGGAGCATGGTGATATCGAAATGGGCCATGCCAGAGCTTTGCTGGCATTAAAAGATACTGAGCAGTCCGATGCCGCACGTCTGGTCGCTGCGAAGCAGCTGACTGTGCGCGAAACTGAAAATCTGGTACGGCGTATACTGGAGCCCAAGCCTATTATTGCCGAAAAGCCACGCGACCCGGACGTCGTGTCATTAGAGCAACGTTTAAGTGAGCGTTTTGCGGCGCCGGTGCAAATTAGTTACAACAGCAAAGGTAAGGGCAAACTGGAAATTGCTTACAGCAGTCTGGATGAGTTAGATGGCATTATTAGCAAGTTGAATGTAACTGAGCATTAATGCACCAAAATGTACCAGAATTCTGTACTATCGTAGTGCCGCCGCCGCTTTTTGTTGCAAATTAAAGGCAAATAAGTATACTTTCGCAAGTTTTCATTACCCCCTACAAGGGCGATTTCAGGGGGCCTAAAAGTGACAGATAAAAGTGTGGCTGAGCAACGAAAATCAGCCTATAAGCTGGTGTTGTGCCAGCTGGTAGTAGCCGGGGTTATCGCACTGGCTTTTTTTTTAGCTGCCGATGCAGCCGCTGCCAAATCTGCCATTAAAGGTGGGCTGGTGGCCGTGATACCAAATTGTGTATTTGCATTTTTCGCGTTTCGTTTCAGTGCATTAGACAACGCAAATATTGTAGTGGCGGCCTTTATGCGGGGGCAGTCACTAAAACTAATATTAACCGCTGTGTTATTAGCCGTGGTCTTTTCACAGCAGCAACTGGTACCTGAAGTGTTTTTAACCGGTTTTCTGCTTACCCTGCTAACACAATGGTCAGCACCGTTTTTTTTTAAACATTAACAATGGGATGAAACATGGCTGCAGGTGAAGAGTTAACCCTCTCTAGCCATATTCAGCACCACCTTACTAACGCCAAAATGTGTACTGTCGATGGCAGTGTCGCATTTAACAAAGCGTGTAGTGAGGCCGGGTTCTGGACATGGCATGTCGATACATTAGCGTGGTCTATCGGGCTTGGTTTGTTGTTTCTGTGGATTTTCCGCAGTGCGGCAAAAAAGGCAACAACCGGTGTACCCGGAAAGTTTCAGTGTTTTATCGAAATGGTAGTCGAGATGGTTGCCACCAACGTTAAAGACACTTATCACGGTAAAAGTAAACTCATCGCACCACTGGCACTGACCATCTTTGTCTGGGTGTTCCTGATGAACCTGATGGACTTAATCCCAGTTGATTTCCTGCCTGCTTTTGCTGGCTGGGTGGGAGCTACAGGCTTCGGTATGGATTCGCACGATGTATACATGAAAATCGTACCGACGACAGACGTGAACCTGACTGCTGCTCTGGCCATTGGTGTTTTCGTTCTGATGATCGGGTATTCAATCCGTATTAAGGGCGTACTAGGCTTTATTAAAGAACTGACGCTGCACCCGTTCAGCAGTAAAAGCGTGCCACTGCAGATTTTACTGATCCCCGCTAACCTGATCCTGGAAACTATTGCGCTGGTCGCGAAGCCGTTTTCACTGGCACTGCGGTTATTCGGTAACCTGTATGCAGGCGAGATGATCTTTATTCTGATTGGTGCCATCGGTTTGGCGCAATTACCACTGCATTTTGTCTGGGCAGTGTTCCACATTCTGGTAATAGTACTGCAGGCATTTGTCTTTATGATGCTGACTATCGTTTACCTGAGTATGGCCAGTTCAGATAACCACTGATTTTTTTAAACTTTAACTTTAACTATTGAAATATCGGAGAAAAAAATGGAACTAGTATTAGGTCTGAAATTAATCGCAGTTGCTCTGTTAATCGGTTTCGGTGCTATCGGTACTGCACTGGGTTTCGGTAACATGGGCGGTAAGTTCTTAGAAGCCTGTGCGCGTCAACCAGAACTGGCCCCTTCACTGCAAGTTAAAATGTTCATCCTGGCAGGTCTGATCGACGCCGTTGCGATGATCGGTGTGGGTATCGCCATGTACATGTTGTTCGCACTGTAATTGAAGGTTTGTGTTAATCCGAACAACTGTTAACTAAGGAGGAGCGGTCGTGAATTTAAACGCCACTCTGATCGGCGAATTAATCGCATTTGCGGTGTTCGTGCTGTTCTGTATGAAGTTTGTTTGGCCGCCGCTGATCAACGCGATCGAAGCGCGCCAGAAAAAAATTGCTGACGGTTTAGCAGCTTCTGATCGTGCGGAAAAAGACCTGGCATTAGCGCAGGACAAAGCCAAAGATCAGTTAAAAGATGCTAAAGCGCAAGCGGCAGAAATTATTGAGCAAGCGAAAAAACGCGAAGCCAAGATGATTGATGAAGCCGTGCATAAAGCCAATGCTGAACGTGAAAACATTCTGGCGATTGGTCGGGCAGAACTTGAAGCGGAACGTAACCGTTTACGCGAAGAGCTGCGCAAGCAGGTTGCTGCTCTGGCAGTAGCCGGCGCAGAGAAAATTCTGCAACGGTCTATTGATGAAGCTGCTCACAGCGACATTCTGGAAAAACTGGTTCAAGAACTGTAATGAGGATGAGCTATGTCTGATTTGACTAATATTGCTCGTCCTTACGCCAAGGCAGCTTTCGACTTTGCTGTAGAGCAAAACGCGTTAGATGCCTGGCTGCAGATGTTGGCCTTTGCTGCGGAAGTGGCGAAGAATGACCAGGTTGGTGCTTATTTAAGTGCCAATGGCGCTGCGGATAAGCAGGCCGGTCTGTTTATTCAGGTATGTGGTGAGCAACTCAATGAGCACGGCCAGAACTTTATTAAAGTGATGGCAGAAAATCATCGCTTGTTGGCGTTGCCTGAAGTGTTAACTGCCTTTGTTGCACTGAAAGCTGAATATGAAAAAGAAATCGACGTTACTGTGGTTTCTGCTACCAAGCTTTCTAAAGCACAACAGGACAAGTTAGCCACGGCATTATCGCAACGTTTGGCACGCAAAGTTAAATTGAACTGTAGCGAAGATCCTGCAGTAGTCGGCGGTATGCTGATTAAAGCAGGTGACATGGTTATTGATGGCTCGGTCCGCGGCAAGCTGGATCGTTTAGCAACTGCGCTGCAGTCTTAATTGGGGAACAGAGAATGCAACTGAATTCCACTGAAATATCAGAACTGATCAAAAGTCGTATTGCTCAGTTCGAAGTGGTCAGTGAAGCTCGTAACGAAGGTACTATCGTTCAGGTAACTGACGGTATTATCCGTATCAACGGCCTTGCAGATTGTATGCAAGGTGAAATGATTGAGCTTCCTGGCAACCGCTATGCTATCGCACTGAACTTAGAGCGTAACTCAGTTGGTGCCGTAGTGATGGGTCCGTATGCGGACTTAACTGAAGGCACTAAAGTAAAAAGCACTGGCCGTATTTTAGAAGTACCGGTTGGCCCACAGCTGTTAGGGCGTGTGGTTAACACCTTAGGTGCACCTATCGACGGTAAAGGCCCGATTGACGCTGCTGGTTTTGAACCGGTAGAAAAAATTGCTCCGGGCGTTATCGACCGTCAATCAGTAGACCAGCCAATGCAAACTGGTTATAAGTCTGTTGATGCGATGATCCCTATCGGTCGTGGTCAGCGTGAATTGTTAATCGGTGACCGTCAAACCGGTAAAACCGCACTGGCAATCGACGCCATCATCAACCAGAAAGGTACTGGTGTTAAGTGTATCTACGTAGCAGTAGGCCAGAAAGCCTCTACTATCGCTAACGTAGTACGTAAGCTGGAAGAGCACGGCGCACTGGCCCACACCATCGTGGTTGTAGCGTCTGCTTCTGAAGCGGCTGCACTGCAGTTCCTGGCGCCATATTCTGGCTGTACTATGGGTGAATACTTCCGTGACCGCGGTGAAGATGCACTGATCGTATACGATGACCTGTCTAAGCAAGCTGTTGCTTACCGTCAGATCTCGTTACTGTTACGTCGTCCACCAGGCCGTGAAGCTTACCCTGGTGACGTATTCTATCTTCACTCACGTCTGCTGGAGCGCGCATCACGCGTTAACGCTGACTACGTTGAGCGTTACACCAACGGTGAAGTAAAAGGTAAAACCGGTTCTTTAACGGCATTGCCAATTATCGAAACTCAGGCGGGTGACGTTTCTGCGTTCGTACCAACCAACGTAATCTCGATTACCGATGGTCAGATCTTCTTAGAAACTGACTTATTCAACGCTGGTATCCGTCCAGCGGTTAACGCGGGTATTTCGGTATCTCGTGTTGGTGGTGCTGCACAAACCAAGATCATCAAGAAATTAGGTGGTGGTATTCGTCTGGCATTAGCCCAGTACTCAGAACTGGCCGCGTTCGCGCAGTTTGCCTCTGACTTAGACGAAGCGACCCGCGCTCAGTTAGAGCACGGCCAAAAGGTTACTGAACTGATGAAACAGTTACAGTACAGCCCGATGTCTGTTGCCGAAATGGGTGTATCTATTTTCGCTATCGAAAAAGGCTTTATGAAAGATGTCGACGTTGCCAAAATCCTGGATTTTGAAGCCGGCTTAATCGCTTTCATGAAAGCTGAGCACGCTGAGCTGATGGCTGATATCGATAAAACCGGTAACTACAACGACCAAATCGAGTCTACGTTCAAAGCTGCCATTGATAAATTCAAGGCAACGCAGACCTGGTAATCAATGCGGGTGGCTTGCCACCCCATTCGTTGAATGAATCGGAGATACAGTCATGGCCGGTGGTAAAGAGATAAAAAGTAAGATCGGGAGTATTAACAATACTCGCAAGATCACCAGTGCTATGGAAAAGGTTGCGGTCAGCAAAATGCGCAAAGCGCAGGACCGCGTAGCTGCAACTCGCCCATACGCTGAAGGTATGCGCAAAGTGATTGGTAACGTTGCCAATGGCAGCCTGGAATACCGCCATCCGTATTTAGCGGAGCGTGAGGTAAAACGGGTTGGTTACATTGTCATTTCTACTGATCGTGGTCTTTGCGGTGGCCTGAATACCAACGAGTTTAAGAAAGTTGCCCTTGAGCTGAAAAGCTGGAAGGAAAAAGGTGTTGACGCCCAGTTTGCCGTTATCGGTAACAAAGCGACGGCCTTCTTCAAGCGTTTCGGTGGTAAGGTCGTCGCGCAACAGGCGGGTTCAGGTGACGTACCACGTTTGGCTGATGTGATCGGTTCGGTAAAAGTGATGCTGCAAGCATTTAACGAAGGCCGGATTGACCGCTTATTCCTGGTGTACAACAAGTTTGTTAACACCATGAAACAGGAGCCAGTGATCGATCAACTCTTACCTTTGCCAAAAGCAGACATAGCACAGAAAGAGCACAACTGGGATTACCTGTACGAGCCGGACCCACAACCTATCATCGATATGTTGATGGACCGTTTCGTCGAATCGCAGGTTTATCAGGGCGTGGTAGAGAACTCTGCCAGTGAACACGCGGCGCGGATGGTAGCGATGAAAGCTGCAACCGACAACGCCGGTAACCTGATGGACGACCTGAAGCTGGTGTACAACAAAGCACGTCAGGCCGCGATTACCCAGGAGCTTAGCGAGATCGTCGCCGGTGCGGCAGCTGTAGGCTAAGGTAAACAGTTTTGAGAAATTTGAGGAAACATCATGAGTCAAGGTAAGGTCGTCCAAATCATTGGCGCCGTTGTGGATATCGATTTTCCACAAGATGCGGTACCTGGTATCTATGACGCGTTAAACGTGACCGACGGTGATCTGGCTGGTCTGGTGCTGGAAGTTCAGCAGCAGCTGGGTGGCGGTACTGTACGTACTATCGCATTAGGTACAACTGACGGTTTACGTCGCGGCGCAGCTGTAGCGAATACCGGTAAAGCAATTCAGGTTCCGGTGGGTAAAGCCACGCTGGGCCGTATTATGAACGTATTAGGCGAGCCAATCGACGAAGCGGGCCCAATCGGTGAAGAAGAGCGTTGGTCAATCCACCGCGCTGCGCCTTCATACGAAGAGCAAGCGGCGTCTAACGCGCTGCTGGAAACCGGTATCAAGGTTATCGACCTGGTATGTCCGTTCGCGAAAGGTGGTAAAGTTGGTCTGTTCGGTGGTGCCGGTGTAGGTAAAACCGTAAACATGATGGAACTGATCCGTAACATCGCTATCGAGCACAGCGGTTACTCAGTGTTCGCCGGTGTGGGTGAGCGTACCCGTGAAGGTAACGATTTCTACCACGAGATGAAAGACTCTAACGTACTGGATAAAGTATCGTTAGTGTACGGTCAGATGAACGAGCCACCAGGTAACCGTTTACGCGTAGCGTTAACCGGCTTAACCATGGCAGAAAAATTCCGTGATGAAGGCCGTGACGTACTGTTCTTCGTGGATAACATCTACCGTTACACACTGGCCGGTACTGAAGTGTCAGCACTTCTGGGCCGTATGCCATCAGCAGTAGGTTACCAGCCAACGCTGGCAGAAGAGATGGGTGCGCTGCAAGAGCGTATCACCTCTACCAAGACCGGTTCTATCACGTCAATCCAGGCCGTATACGTTCCTGCGGATGACTTAACGGATCCGTCACCAGCTACCACGTTCTCTCACTTAGATGCGACCGTAGTACTGAGCCGTAACATCGCGTCACTGGGTATTTACCCGGCGATCGACCCACTGGATTCAACTTCTCGTCAGTTAGATCCACTGGTAATCGGTAAAGAGCACTATGAAGTAGCACGTGGCGTGCAGTCTGTACTGCAGCGTTACAAAGAGCTGAAAGATATCATCGCGATCCTGGGTATGGACGAACTGTCTGATGAAGACCGTACTACCGTATACCGTGCGCGTAAGATTCAGCGCTTCCTGTCTCAGCCATTCTTCGTAGCTGAAGTATTTACCGGTTCACCAGGTAAGTACGTACCGCTGAAAGAAACTATCCGTGGCTTTAAAGGCATTCTGGACGGCGAGTTCGACCATATGCCAGAGCAGGCGTTCTACATGGTTGGTTCAATCGACGAAGCGATCGAAAAAGCGAAGAAACTGTAAGTTCAGGCTTTAGGAGAGCGAGATGGCGATGACAGTGCAACTGGATGTAGTAAGTGCCGAAGAGAAAATTTTCTCCGGCCTTGTCGAATCCGTGCAGGTCACAGGCAGTGAGGGCGAGCTGGGTATTTTACCTTTCCACGCCCCGTTACTGACCACCCTGAAACCTGGCATGGTCCGTATCGTGAAACAGTTTGGCGAAGAGCATGTGATTTATGTAGCCGGTGGCGTACTTGAAGTACAACCCGATACCATTACTGTTCTGGCCGACGTTGCGGTACGCGGCGAAGACTTAGACGAGCAAGCCGCTTTAGACGCACAAAAACGTGCCGAAGAAGCGATGCAGCACGCTGGCGCAGACTTCAATTATGCTGAAGCTGCCGCGCAACTGGCTGAAGCCATTGCTCAGCTGCGCATTATTCAGAAAATGCGTAAAAAATAAGTTCGGGTTCCGAAATATAAAAAGCCACCTTAGGGTGGCTTTTTTATTGGTTGATAGCAGCCCTGCATTCATTCCGTAACGGCAGTTTTTAACATATTCAGCAAAACTTCACCCTGCCCCTGTAATCTGCGGCGTTATCTATTAGAATAACCGCGTCTGTCGAATGAAAGCGCGATTACAGGGATTCTTTATATGGCATTAAATGTAGTGATTCTGGCGGCCGGTAAAGGCACAAGGATGAAATCCGATTTACCCAAGGTGTTGCACAAAGTGGCAGAACGGCCGATGGTGCAGCATGTGATTGATACCGCCCGCGCGCTAGGCGCTCAGAAACCGCAACTGGTGTACGGCTATGGCGCTGAGGCGTTACAAATTACCATGGGCGAACAGCCGCTGCATTGGGTATTGCAGGCTGAGCAACTGGGTACCGGCCATGCCGTAGCGCAAGCCATACCTAACATTGCTGACGACGATACGGTGCTGGTGCTGTATGGCGATGTACCGCTAACCCGTTTAGATACACTGCAGCAACTGCTGGCGGCGAAGCCGGCCAATGGCCTGGCCATTTTAACGGTAAACCTGGCTAACCCAACCGGCTATGGCCGTATTGTGCGCGAAAACGGCAAAGTGGTCGGTATCGTTGAGCAAAAGGATGCCAACGCTGAGCAGCTGAAAATCGTTGAGGTAAACAGCGGCATTATGGCGCTGCCGGGTAAGCAACTGAAGAACTGGCTGGGCCGCTTATCAAACAGCAATGCGCAGGGTGAGTACTATTTAACCGACGTTATCGCGATGGCGCACAGCGAAGGTGTAGAAATTACCACCGCCCAGCCGCAAAACCCGATGGAAGTGGAAGGTGCGAATAACCGCATTCAATTAGCTGCACTGGAGCGAGCTTACCAACAGCGAAAGGCCGAAGAGTTAATGTTAGCTGGCGCCAATCTGCGCGATCCTGCGCGTATTGATGTGCGCGGCACGGTTGAGGTTGGCAACGATGTCATGATTGATATCAACGTTGTTTTCGAAGGCAAGGTTGTGTTGGGCAAAGGCGTAACTGTTGGCGCTAACTGCATCCTGAAAGACTGCGTGATTGGCGATAACACCGAAATAAAGCCGAACTCGATGATCGAAAAAGCCCGTGTTGGCGCAGACTGCTCGGTAGGCCCCTATGCCCGCCTGCGGCCGGATAGCGTGATGCTGGACGACAGCCATGTCGGTAACTTCGTCGAAATGAAAAAAACCACGCTGGGTAAAGGCTCAAAAGCCAACCACTTAACGTACTTAGGGGACGCTGTGATTGGTGCCAGGGTAAACGTTGGTGCCGGTACCATTACCTGTAACTACGATGGCGCGAATAAGTTTGTCACGACCATTAAAGACGGTGCTTTTATTGGTTCAAATAGTGCCTTAGTGGCGCCGGTAACCGTTGGCGTAAACGCCACCGTTGGCGCAGGCTCGGTGCTAACCCGTGATGCGGCGGATGGTGAACTGGTGGTCGCGCGGGCGAAACAGCGCCATATAACAGACTGGCAACGGCCGGTGAAAATTAAAAAGTAATAGCCGATTAAAAAAGAAGCCCGCAAAATGCGGGCTTTTTTATAACTTCAGCTGCCAAGTACCGGTTGCAATTCCCGCTTTGGCTCGTCACAGCAACTCGCCCTTTGCCTACGACAGGACTCAGACACTCTGTGACGCCCAAATCGGGATTCCAACCTACTCTTTGCCTGCGATCGATTACTCTGCTTTATCAACCAGCACAGCAATAGCGCCGTCGCCGGTAACGTTGCAGGCGGTACCAAAGCTATCCTGCGCCATATACAGTGCAATCATCAGTGCGATAGCGGCATCGCCAAAGCCCAGCATAGAACCGAGCAAGCCTACTGCCGACATCACAGCGCCACCAGGCACACCCGGAGCGGCCAGCATCACCACGCCCAGCATAAAAATAAATGGCAGTACTGTCAGCAATGACGGCATGTCCAGGCCATTTTGCATGGTTACCACCGCCATGGCACAGGTAACAATAGTAATGGTTGAACCTGATAAATGGATGGTTGCGCACAGCGGCACAGTAAAGTTTGCCACATCAAATTTGATGCCGTTGTTTTTGGTGGCTTGCAGCGATACCGGAATAGTGGCTGCACTCGACATGGTACCAAGCGCAGTAAAATAGGCTGGCAGCATATTTTTAATCAGGGCAAAAGGTGATTTACCGGCCTTGATACCGGCAATAGTGTACAACGTGATGATCCAGCACCAGTGCATGGCAACCGCCAGCAGCAATACAATGCCAAAGGTTCTCAGCGTGCTGAATACGGTACCGGCTGCGGCCATTTGGGCGAACTCACCGGCGATATACAGAGGTAACAACGGAATGATGACTTTTTCCAGCAGCAACTGAATCACATCGCGGCCCTGATCAGACAGCTGTTTTAGCTGAGGGGCGCCGGTAGCGGCTATACCGAGGCCAAAAATGAATGCCAGCACCAGAGCTGTCATCACACTGATAGCTGGTGGTATATCCATTTCAATAAAGGCGGTTAAATGTGCCACATCTGCTGGCGCCGCAGCACTATTGGCTGCTGTTAGCATCGGTACCACCACACTGGCCACCAGATACGCTAAGGTACCCGCCGTTACGGTAGATAAATAGGCAAAGCCGACCGTACGGCTTAACAGTTTGCCGGAATTACGCGGCAAGGCGGCAATACCGCTGGTAATAAAGAATAAAATCAGCAGAGGTACGGTAAAAAACAATAACTCGCCAAATAAGCCCTTAAAGGTGATTAATAGTCGCGTCAGTTCGTGTGGTGCATACAGGCCACAGATCATGCCCAGTATGATACCTGCTATCAGTTTTAGTATTAGCGCCATAGTGTTTCTCGTTATAGTGTTGCTTGTATTGTCAGAGCCTGGATGGTCGCGGCTGAGCATACCATAAGTTTGCCTGCCATACTGCGCTTTGCTGGTCGGTTGTGTTTCACGTGGAGCATTGCCAATTCAGCGGCAACTCAGCTAAGGCATGCTATGATCGCGGCTCTAACCGAAGCGGTCATGGTTAACACTTGACGCTTAACTGACAAAATAGCCAAAGAACAAAAGGCACATACGATGAAAAAAGTTTTAGTCATGCTGGGTTTCATGCTGCTGAGCGCCTGCAGCCAGTTGCAGCAAATGTCGTCTTACAATGTTACAGAAGCCGATCTGGAGCAGTTGTTACAGCAAAAAGTACCAGAACTGACGCGGCAGGCAACAGTGGCCGGCATACCGCTAAAACTGAATGTCGACAGCATGACGGTGCAAATCGGCCCGGACAACTCTGACGTAGTAAGGGTAAACACCGCTGCCAGCGCGGCGCTGTCATTATTTGGATTAAGTTACCCGGCCACTATGCAGCTACAGGTCGAAGGTGTGCCGTATTACGATGGCAACGAAAAAGCTATTTACCTGCGCTCGGTAAAACTGCTGGACTCCAGTATCGAAGCTTCAGGCTATCGCGGTAGCCTGAAACCGGTAACCAACGAGTTGTTGCAACTGGTCAACGGCTATCTGGCCAATAACCCGGTATACCGGCTGGATACTGCAAACCCCACCGTTAAGCTGTTAACCTCAGTGCCGGTGAATATGGCCGTCCAACAAGGCCGTATCAGCTTTATGCCGGGTAAAAACTAGTATAAATCGCGCCGGTAGCGGCCTTGCTGTGTCAGTTGCGCCAGCGCATCGCTACCAATAGTATCAAGCAGGGTTTGATGTACAGCCTGCCCCATACCCTGCAAGCTGCCACAAACATAAATCGCTGCACCCTGCTCCAGCCAATCCAGCAGCCGCGCCCGCTGCGCGGCTAATGCATGCTGTACATAGTATTTTTCTGCTTGCTGCTGCGAGAATGCCAAATCGCAGTGGCGGATAAAGCCCTGCTGCTGCCATAGCTGAATATCACGGGCAAAGAAAAAGTCGCTGTCCTGGCGGCGTTCACCAAATAACAGCCAGTTATCGCGCTGCCCGCGTTTTACCTGTTCGGCCAGTAGCGCCCGGATACCGGCTATGCCGGTGCCATTGGCAATAAAGATCAGGGGGCGAGAGTCATCCGGTAAATGAAATTGTGCGTGCTGGCGCAGCCGCAACTGCACCGGTTGTTGCTCCATTGCCCAGGCGGTTAGCCAGCCGGAACCAATACCGAGGGCACCGCTGTCGTGCTGCACCTGACGTACCAGCAATTGCAGGTAGCCTTCATCGGGGATCGACGCTATGGAATAGCTGCGCAGCGGCAGCCGCGGCTGCAGCTTTAACCAGTCAGCCAAGGGGCTGCCAGAGGCCGGTGGTTGCACTTTATCCAGCTCCAGCTCGGCCAGAGCCCAGCACAAAGGTACATGCCGGCCCTGATAATGTACCGCCTGACAGCCATTAATCGCATGCCGGGTAAGCCACAGCGCGACTGCACATTTGCTGTTTTCCGGCTGAACATCCAGCAAATCTCCGGCTTGCCAGTGGCTATCTGCCGGCATTTGCAGTTTTACCACGTAACATGGCAAACCGCTGCTGGCGGGGTTAGCGATATAGCGGCTGTGTAAACCGGCCAGCAGCCAGTTATCGTTAACCGGTTGTTCCGCAGCAGTTTCAGTATCAGCACCTAACATCGTCAGTAGCTGCTGCCATTGTGTCAGCGCCGGGCTTTTGCTATCTGCGCTGTCCAGCTCCAGCAGCGGCCTTATCGCTTTGGCATCACGGCTGTGCAACCAACCGTGCAACCAGTGGCCAAAGGCACAAAACTGCTGATAGCTGCGATCGCCAAGCGCCAGCACGGCAAACTGCAACTGATTAAACGATTGCTGCCATTGCTGTGCCAATTGATAAAACTGGCTGGCATTATCCGGTGGCTCGCCTTCACCGTAGGTACTGACCACAAACAGCGCCTTGCTGCTTTGGTGCAACTGCTGCTGCGTTAACTGGTTAAGTTCCGCCAGCTGTACGCTAAAACCGGCACTTTGCAGTTGGCTGGCGCTGCGCTTAGCCAGCTGCAGTGCCATGCCGGACTGACTGGCATACCCAATCAGCCAGTGTTCGGCTGGGTTGTCAGGTGCTGCGGTAGCGATTGTTGTCTGTTTGGCCCAGTAAATTCGTAGTAGTAAGCCCATTACTGCCAGTTGGCTGCTAAGCCATAACCACTGCGACGCCTTAGCCGAAAATGCTGATTGTGGCAGATAGAATAACCACAGTAAGGTCAGTAGCAGCGCCAGCAGCATGTATTGTTCCAGCCGGGCAAAACCACGGACAGGCGTTACTGCAGCCGTACGGGGGTTCAGCCAAACCGAAGCCGCCACCAATATCAGGTATAACAGGTATAAACCAATAGTTTGGTGTAGCTGCTGGTAGGCAGAAAAATGGGCATAGTGCAGAGGCAACAGCAGCAGCGCCAGCAGGTGATATTTTTCCAGCAAAGATTGCCAGCGTCGTAACATAAGGCACCAGAGAAAAAGCAGGGGTGGCAAAACCCACCCCTTAACGTGCAAGACAAGTAAAACAACGACCAGAGAAGCCCATCCGGGGCCCGGTACAGCAGCCAATCCATCGACTAAGCCAGACTATAATACGATTAATTATTAAATGCAAACAATTCTCATTAAAATTAATGCGCCAGTTTAGCGCTTGCGTCTACCGCAAAAATGATTACAATATCTTTCGTTTTGAAACTTAATCGAAAGATATGAACAAACGAAATACTCAACAGCGGCGGCATTTAATTGTCAGCCAACTGCAGCAGCAGGGTGAATTGTCGGTAGAGCAACTGGCCGAGCAGTTTAATACCTCTGAAGTGACGATCCGAAAAGACCTGACGGTATTGGAGCAAGCCGGGTTGTTGCTGCGCCGTTACGGCGGTGCCGTGCCGGTACCACAGGATTTTGTCAGTGACAGTAGTTTAGAAAAGGTTTCAAACCGAAAGTTAGCCATCGCCAAAGCCGCTGCCAGCCTGATTAAAGATCATTACCGCATTATTATCGACAGTGGCCGCACCACTGCTGCCCTGTTACCAGAACTGGCAACAAAACGTGGCCTGGTGGTGATGACTAACTCGCTGGCGATTGCCAATACCCTGCGTGAGCTGGAAAACGAACCTACGTTGCTGATGACAGGTGGTACCTGGGACCCACAATCAGAAGCCTTTCAGGGCCAGCTGGCTGAGCAAATGCTGCGCAATTACGATTTTGACCAGCTGTTTATCGGTGCGGACGGCATCGACCTCGGCCGCGGCACCACCACCTATAATGAGTTATACAGCTTAAGCCGGGTGATGGCCGAAGTAGCACGTGAAGTTATCGTGATGCTGGAATCAGACAAGCTTGGGCGCAAAATTCATAACCTGGAATTACCCTGGTCAATGGTGAAAGTACTTGTTACCGATGAAGGTTTAGCTGCAGCGGATGCAGCACAGATAGAACAACAGGGCGTTAAGGTGATCCGGGTTCAGGCCTGAGTCAGCTATACGCCGTAACGTAAAGTATCAGAAATTTATGGAGAGCTCGCATGTGTGGAATAGTTGGCGCCGTAGCGCAACGTGATGTGGTAGATATTCTGGTTGAAGGCCTGCGCCGGCTGGAATACCGTGGTTATGACTCAGCCGGTGTGGCTGTGGTTACTGAAAGCGGCGAACTCACCCGCCTGCGCCGTTTAGGTAAAGTAAAAGAACTGTCAGATGCGGTGGCAGAAAAGCCAGTCGCCGGCGGCACCGGTATTGCCCACACCCGTTGGGCCACTCATGGCGAGCCAAGCGAGCGTAATGCTCATCCACACGTATCCAGCAACATCACTGTGGTGCACAACGGCATTATTGAAAACCACGCCCCACTGCGTGAAGCACTAAAAGCCAAAAGCTATGTCTTTACGTCGGATACCGATACTGAAGTTATCGCCCATTTAGTCGAAGAAGAGCTGAAGAGCGCTGGTTCATTGCTGGTCGCAGTACAAAAATCTGTTAAGCAGCTGCACGGTGCTTACGGCACGGTATTACTGGATAAAACCGACAGCAGCCGGGTAGTCGTGGCCCGTTCAGGCAGCCCACTGGTAATTGGTTTAGGTATCGGTGAGAACTTTATCGCTTCCGATCAGCTGGCGCTGTTGCCGGTAACCCGCCGTTTTATTTTCTTAGAAGAAGGTGATGTAGCCGAAATTACCCGCCACAGCATCAGCATTTTCGACAAAGACGGCAAACCGGTCGAACGTGAAGTGCACGAGTCAAACGTCAGTTACGATGCCGGCGACAAAGGCCAGTACCGCCCCTTTATATTAAAAGAAATCTACGAGCAGCCGCATGCAATCAACAAC
>NZ_DATCSY010000007.1:0-5766 GCF_036568245.1 Rheinheimera sp.
TCAAGCATGTGCTGTCGCGCCATAACAGCCGCTTGATGATTTTCAGTGAACCGGGGAAGGGCAGTAGTTTCTCTTTTACACTGCCGCCTGAGCTGGTGCTAGGCGTTAGCCGGAAAAAATAGCTCCAGGCTTTACTTGGCCTATAGGTTGGGCTCAAAAGGGCGGCTATACCCGGCTACAGGCACTTTGCGATAACAATCATTGTGATGATCATTTACCATGCCACAGGCCTGCATATGGGCATAAATAATGGTAGAGCCGACAAACTTAAAGCCGCGCTTTTTTAAGTCTTTGCTCATGGCGTCCGACTCCGGGCTGGTGGCGCGGTAATCTGCCGGGCCGGCGATACTGTTTTGTTGTGGGCTGCCGTTTACAAAACGCCACTGATAGTTACTGAAGCTGCCAAACTCGGCCTGAATTTCCAGAAACCGGGCTGCGTTGTTAATCGCTGCCGCGATTTTCAGCCGGTTACGGATAATGCCGGGGTTTTGCATCAGCTCAGCCGCTTTTTGCTCATCAAAGGCAGCGACCTTTACCGGGTCAAAATTGGCAAAAGCTGCGCGATAGCTGTCACGTTTTTTCAGCACCGTATACCAGCTCAGTCCGGCCTGAGCCGCTTCCAGCGTCAGAAACTCGAACAACTTATTATCATCATAAACCGGTACGCCCCACTCAGTATCATGGTAAGCCACGTAGTCCGGTTTGGTTAAGTCTACCCAGTGACAGCGCTGAGGTGTGTTCATTGCTACTCCTTATTCCGTTGCCGGTGGTTTCGCCAGATAATCCAGAGCTAAGCCCGTCAGAGCCCGTACACCATTGACTAACGCATCTTCATTCACATCAAACAGCGGTGAGTGGTTTGGCGGTACTTCGCTAAGCGGTTTACCTTCCGGTGAAATGCCCAGAAAGAAAAATACCCCCGGGATCTGCTGCTGATAGAATGAGAAATCTTCAGCGCCGGTAATAGGTTTTATTGACGCCACGCCTTTATCACCCGCGGCCCATTTCAGGCTCGGCATGGCCCACGCTGTTAAAGCCGGGTCGTTCCAGGTAACGGCAGCAAAGTTATGCACATGAAACTCCGCTTCAGCGCCACTGGCTTTGGCGATATGCTCACTGGTGTGCGCCATACGGTTAATCAAATCTTCGCGCATCTCGCTGTCAAAAGTGCGGATAGTACCTTCAAGCTTCACATCATCGGGAATAATATTCCAGCGGATACCACCATGCACCTGACCGAACGACACCACTGCCGGTGCTTTAGTAACATCCAGTTGCCGGGCCGGGATCAGGTTAATTGCATTAATCAGCTGGCCAGTCACATTGATTGGATCAATACCGCGCCAGGGCGATGAACCATGCACCTGCTTGCCTTTTACGGTGATCTGAAAGCTGTCTGCTGCTGCCATTATGCCTTCGGTTTTCACCTGTAGCTGGCCGCTTTCACCAGGCCAGACATGCAGGCCAAAAATCGCTGACGGCGTAGGGTTAGCAAATAAGCCCTCGGCCAGCATCATTTTGGCACCGCCTTCTTCTCCGGCCGGTGGGCCTTCTTCAGCAGGCTGGAATACAAACATGACGGTGCCGGCAATGTCGGCTTGCTGTTTTGCCAGCACTTCTGCTGCGCCCATCAGCATAGCAACATGGGCGTCATGACCGCAGGCATGCATAACCCCGGTTTGCTGGCCATTAAATTCGCTAACCACTTTAGAGGCAAACGGCAAACCGGTTTGTTCGGTAACCGGTAACGCATCCATATCAGCACGTAGCGCTACCACAGGGCCGTCTTTGCCGCCTTTTAAAATACCGACCACACCGGTGTGCGCTATACCGGTACGTACTTCCAGGCCCAGCTTTTCCAGATGCGCGGCAACTTTGGCTGCGGTGCGTACTTCGCGGTTTGATAATTCCGGGTGCTGGTGAATATCACGGCGCCAGCTGATCACTTTAGGCATTACCTGAGCAATTTGCTTTGTCAGTTCTGGTCGCTGCTCGGCAGCAGTGTAAAAAGAAGAAAGTAGTGGCAATAAAGCCAGACTTAACAGAGACCTGCGCATAGTAATTCCATCTTAACGGGGTGTGGCATTACCTTAAGCGCTCAGGCCGGAAAAGCCAAGCGCTTTGGTCGCAGAGGCACTGTTTAGCCTAACTTAGTGCTGTGTTGCTGGCGGCCAATTCCGGGCAATCCAGTACAAAAGCAATTTTCTTCAGCGCTTTTTGCTCTGCCGCCAGATCGGCTGCCAGCAACCTTTGCTGGCTTAGCCAGTCGCGGCCTAAATTCAGCTCCAACGCCTGCATAGCGGCATTGGCGGTAAACTCTGGCAATAAATCATCGCGTCTTTTTTGGTTAAGCAGTACTGCCAGACGTAGTAATACTAAAAGACACACTACCTGTGATAGCTGGTACAAGCTAAACGCCGGCATGTCGTCGAGGCGGATTTTACGCCGGTGAAACCTTACCAGGGTGGCAATAAGCTGTTGTTGTTCTTGGTTAAAACCCGGCAGGTTGGCATTTTGCAGTATGTAGGCTGAGTGCTTTTGCACCCCTGAGGAGTTAATATGCAGGCCGACTTCGTACAGCGTTGCTGCCCAGCCCAGCAGCATGGCGTTTTCATCATTAAGTTGCCATACGCTGCGAACCTGGCTGAACAGCTGTAGCGCAGTATTGCGCACCCGCTCGGCCTGCGCCATATCGACATCGTAACGGCGTTGCATGCTGGCGACGCTGTGTTCGCGGATATCCAGATGCTGTAACCGGTCACTCATTTCGTACAGTACGCCTTCACGTAAGGCGGCATCGATATATACCAGCTGGTCTATCTGCAACAGATTAAAAGCAGCGATCAGAATAGCCAGGCCGGAACAAATAAGCAGCTTGCGATCATCGGTCAGGCCGGGTAAATCAAGCTGATAACTGTTCTCCTGCGCAATCAGATGATCTCTCAATGCCAGCAGATGCGTCAGTTCCAGCGCATTACTGCTAAGGCCCAGGCCAATAATAATATCGCGAATGGTTTTAACGGTACCGGAGGTGCCTACGGCCTGCTGCCAGCCTGCGGCTTTAAAACTGCTGACAATCGGCTCCAGCTCTTGCTCTGCCTGTAAAATAGCACGGGCAAAACGCTTCTCGCTGATACGGCCTTGCGCAAAGTGTTGCAGCGCATAGCTGACACAACCCATATTGCGGCTGCTCAGACGAAGCGGTTGTAACCCTTCGCCGATAGCAAACTCAGTGCTGCCACCACCAATGTCAATAACCAGCCGTCGGCCACTGAAATGTTCAAAATGTGCGACGCCCTGATAGATAAAACGGGCTTCTTCCTGGCCGGAAATCACTTCTATCGGAAACGGAAATACTGTTCTGGCGCGGCGCAAAAACGTTGCGGCGTTCTTCGCCCGGCGCAGCGTATAGGTGGCAATTACGCGTACAGACTGTGGTGCAAAAGGTTTTAGTGTGTCGGCAAACTGGGCCAGTACCGCCAGGCCGCGTTCTATTGCTTCTTCGCTCAGCACCAACTGGTCGTTCAGGCCTTCGGCCAGCTGCACTTTTTGTTTTTCGCGGTGTAGTAGCTGAATATCGCCATCTACTACCCGGGCTATCACCATATGGAAGGAGTTAGAGCCCAGATCAACCGCGGCCATATAGGCTTGGTGATCGGGGCGATCTGTATCATTTACGGTATCGTTCATTAAAGTCCGCTGTCGCTGTGCTGCCCCTGCTGGCGGGCAAAATAGTCGTAGATCTGCTGCTGCGAGCGGATACTGCGTTTATTGCCACGTTTTACATAGGCGTTACTTTGTTTGGCATCAATAATACGTGCCTTTACATTGTCCCGCCACTGAATATCCAGCGTATCCAGCACTTGCTGCTTTAAACGCACATCGTAAATCGGTACACCTACCTCTACCCGCTGATCAATATTACGGGTCATCCAATCAGCTGATGACAGGTAAACATCGGTTTCGCCGCCGTTATGGAATACATAAATGCGGGCGTGCTCTAAAAAGCGGTCGAGCACCGAAATAATCTTAATATTCTGACTTTTGCCGGCAATGCCCGGCATCAGCGAGCACATGCCGCGTACGATAATACGAATTTTCACACCAGCCTGGCTGGCGCGGTACAGCAGATCAACAATTTGCTGATCGACCAGATTATTCACCTTCAGGAAAATCTCGGCTTTACGGCCACTTACCGCAAAATCAATTTCGCGTTGGATCAGTTGCATCAACCTTGGCCGGCTCCAGGTTGGGGAGACGATCAGGTGATTAAACTGATAGGGGCGGTAACTGTACTCGATAAATTCAAATACCTGACCAATTTCGGCAGTAATTTCCTGGTGGCAGGTAAACAGGCTCATATCGGTATATATGCGCGCGGTTTTCTCGTTGAAGTTACCGGTGCCGATATGGCCGTAATGCATCAGTTTGCCTTTTTCCATCCGGCTTATCAGACATAATTTAGAGTGAATTTTCAGCGTGGTTAAGCCAAACACTACCTGGATACCGGACTCGGTCATTTTGCGCGCCCAGTTAATATTGTTCTCTTCATCAAAACGGGCTTTCAGTTCAACCACCACTGTGACTTTTTTACCGTTACGCACAGCGTCAAGCAACGAGTGGATCACCCGGGAATGCTTGGCAACACGGTACATGGTCATTTTAATATGGGTGACTTTAGGGTCAAACGACGCCTGGCGTACCCACTCGGTAAAATAACCGAAGTTATGGTAGGGGTAATACAGCAAAATATCCCCGGCCCGTATGGCATCAAAGCTGGTGGCGTACTGCTCGAACTCCGGGTTTTTCAGCGGCGGCAGCGTCGGGAACTCCAGGCTTTGATGGCCGATATTCGGAAAACCGATAAAGTCTTTAAAATTACGGTAGCGGCTGCCGGGAATTAACGAATCTACCGAGCTGGTACCGAGCTGCTTGCACAGCACTTTCAGCATCTGCTCGGGCATGGCGGCATCGTAAACCAGCCGCACCGGTTCAGATTTTAAGCGCTGGCGAATGCCCTTTGACATCTTGTCAATCAGGCTCTGATCCAGGGTGTCGCTGATATTGTATTCCGCGTCACGGGTCAGTTTCAGTGAATAGGCCTGAATGGCGTCAAACTCGAAAAAGCCGGAAAATAAGTCGGCAATACAATGCACTATCACATCGTCGAGCAGCAGGATCTGGCGGCGGTAATGGCCATTCTTTTTGCGGGTATTTAAATGCAGGGGTAACTCGATAAAACGCGATAGCTCATTGGTCGGCACCTGCACTATCGCATATTCAGGTTTATTGGCACCGGTCATTTCTACCATCAGATAGGTGGTGTTGTCTTCCAGCGCTTTGGGCAGACTGACCTCATCGCCGGACAGGATCATCGGCGAAATGTGTTTTAGCACCTCTTCGCGGAAGTAACTGCGTACCCAGCCGGACTGCAACTCAGTCAGTTTAAAGTTATCAATCAGCTCGATATTATGTTTACGCAGCTCCAGCTGAATATCCAGATAAATCGCGTTAAAGCGGGCACCCAGTTGCAATACGGTTTGCTGAATTTCATGCAGCAAGGCTTCGGCATCTTCCTGCTCACTGCTTTGGTACTTTTTCAACAATATACGGCGCTTAACATCGGCTACCCGTACGCGGAAAAACTCGTCCATATTATTGGAATAAATACCGAGAAAACGCAGCCGCTCAATAGGGGGGTTACGTTCATCCGCAGCTTCCTGCAGCACGCGGCCGTTAAACGCCAGCCAACTCAGTTCACGCGGG
>NZ_DATCSY010000008.1:0-5881 GCF_036568245.1 Rheinheimera sp.
CCTTTACCATCGAGCGGTGTACCGACACCGTCAATCACCCGCCCGAGTAAACTCATGCTAAGCGGTACACCTTTAAAATTCAGCATAGGCGTAACTTTGGCGCCGGGAACTACACCGGACACATCATCTTTTGGCATCAGGTAAATGCGGTCATTGGCAAAGCCCACCACTTCGGCCATGATATCGCCGCGTGCGGTTTCGACACTGCAAGGCTGCCCAATAGCAGCGCTGCAGCCAGTCGCTTCCAGTGTCAGGCCGACTACCCGCACCAGATGACCGGAAACAGAAGGTTTTGAACTGTGAACATAGCCCAGCTGCTGCTGCAAAAACTGACTTAATGCTTCACTGCTGGCCATAGTTATTCCCCAGTCTCAGGGCTGTCAGCGTGCTGCTGCAACTGCAGAAAATGCTCGAGGCTACTTTGAACACGCTGCGTTAACGTGCGGTCGACACTTGAGCGGCTACTTTCCACCATACAACCGCCCTGGCCGATAGACGATTCTGCCCGCAGTTGCCAGCCACGCTCGGCAAGGGCTTCTGCACCGTAAAACTGTTCAATAGTACTGATGTCCTGCGGGTTGAGCTTTATCAGCAGCTGCGACGCATCCAGCGGCAGTGCACTGATAGCATCACTTACTGCCTGCAATATAACCTGTTGATTAGTTTTAACTTCAACGGCAATTACAGCCTGCGCCATTGCCAGGCTCAGCTCCAGCAATTGCTGTTTTACCATCGCATCAACATTTGCCAGCGGCTGCTGCAGTTGATCCAACAAAGTACTCAGCTGCGTTAACTTGCTATTGAGCTCTTCCTGTCCATCAGCCAACCCTTGTTTTTTGCCTTCGGCCTGCCCCTGGGTAAAACCATCCTGCTGGCCTTGTTCGCGGCCTTCACC
This sequence comes from Rheinheimera sp., assembly GCF_036568245.1. Taxonomy (GTDB): domain Bacteria; phylum Pseudomonadota; class Gammaproteobacteria; order Enterobacterales; family Alteromonadaceae; genus Alishewanella. The sequence continues at coordinate 896 of NZ_DATCSY010000008.1, forward strand.
ATAGCCTTTACTGAAACCTTCGTCTTTGCCTTCGGCAAATCCCTCATCGTAAGCAGCCTGACGGATTTGCTCAATGTCATCAGCCGTCAGTGGTTTCAGGGTTAACTCTTCTTCTTCCTGTGGTTTCTGTGCTTTCGCAACCGGCTGGGTTTTATTCAACGCATTGGTACGGGTATTACGCTTCAACTGCTCTGATGTCAGATCCGGTGTCTGCCACTGCTGTAACAGTTCTTCGGTGTCATCATCCGGCGAAAATGGCCGTTTATACTTAAATGCATCAACTGACATATGCGCACTCATTTACCTTACAGGAAGTCATCACCGCCGCCGCTCCCTAACATAATTTCGCCGGCATCAGACAAGCGTCGTGCAGTAGACAGAATTTCTTTTTGTGCAGCTTCCACATCACTGACGCGCACCGGCCCCATGGCCTCCAAATCGTCCTGCAGCAATTCTGCAGCCCGTTTTGACATGTTCTTGAAGATTTTCTCTTTTAAGTTTTCGTCTGTGCCTTTTAGTGCCTTCATCAGCACATCCTGCTGCACTTCACGCAGCAGCACCTGAATACCGCGATCATCCACGTCTATCAGGTTTTCGAACACGAACATCAGATCCTGAATTTGCTGCGCCATTTCTTCGTCATGCTCACGGATAGAATCCATCAGCTGACCTTCAATGTTGGTATCCATGTAGTTCAGGATGTCGGCTGCAGCTTTTAAGCCGCCCATTTTCGCGGTCTGGGTACCCGCCTGACCCGCAAACTGTTTCTCCATAATCTCGTTCAGTTCCTGTAATGCAGCCGGTTGTACTTCTTCCAGGTTGGCAATACGCATGGTTAAATCCAGCCGCACTTTTTCCGGGAACTGCGACAAAATTTCGGCGGATTGTTCAGGTTCCAGATAAGACAATACGATCGTCTGGATCTGCGGGTGTTCGTTGCGGATAATATTCGCTACCTGCTTCGAGTCCATCCACTTCAGTGAATCCAAACCTTTGGCACCACCGCCTAACACAATCTGATCTATCAGATTAGCGGCTTTTTCTTCACCCAATGCAGCTGTTAAAGCACGCTTGATAAACTCTTCACTCTGGAAGCCAATGGTGCTGAAATTCTGAATTTGCTCAATAAACAGCCGGTGCACAGCACTGATTTTAGCCTGGTTCAGATCGGTCATCTGCGCCATAGCCAGACCAACCTTCTGCACCTGTTTTGGCTCTAAGTGTTTCAAAATCTGCGCTGCATCTTCTTCTGATAAACTCAGCAACAAGATGGCTGCTTTTTCAACACCGTCCAGTTTGCCAACGTCAAACGCCGGCTTTTTTGCTTCTATGCTACTCATCTTCAGCCAACCAGTTTTTCACTACCAGAGAAGACAGTTCAGGTTCATTGGCAACCAAGGCCCGCACTGCGCGTAATAAATCATCATCACCATGTAAGTCTGGCAGCATCAGAGTGCCATCCGGTGCAAAGCCCACGGCATTCTCATCAAACGTTGAGCTTAGCATATCAATGGTGTCATCCCCTAAGTCCAGCCCGCTGCTAAGCGCAGAGTCATCATAGGCTTCTTTGGTATCTTCAGGGTAAATCAGTTTCTTCAGCATTGGCCGCACTATCGCCAGGATCAGTACGATGATAATCAGACCGCCAATGGCAAGACGTACAACTCGCAGGAACCATTCTTCTTCGTAGAAGGCAGGTGTCGGCGCAGGCACCACTTCATCTTTCATAAAGGGTACAGAGATCACTTCAATCATATCGCCGCGCTGGGCATCAAAACCGATACCACCTTGCAGTAAGCGACGGATATTGGCCAGTTCAGCCTGAGCCCGTGGCTGTGGCTCGCCGTTTTCACCTGCCACGTAATCTATTGCAACTGACACACTTAAGCGCCGGATCACGCCACTTTGCTGTGAAATATGGCTAATAGTGGTATCCAACTCGTAGTTGCGGGTCGCTTCTTTATGGTTACGGCCAGGTACAACCGGCTTGGCGTTGCCGCCGGTAGCTTGCTCCGGAATATTGGAGTTCAGCGGAGGCTGATTAGACAAGGCCCCGGGAATACCGGCACTTAAACCACCGACACTGTTTTCCTCAATGGTCATTTCACTGCGAACGGCAGGTAAGTCAGGGTTAAACCGCTTCTGTGTTTGCTCTGTGGCGGTAAAATCCATATGCAAGTCAACCTGAGCGGTATAGTTACCATAGCCCAGTACCGGCATTAATATAGAGTCAACTTTCTGACGGTATTCTTCTTCACGGGTACGCTGCAGTTCGTACTCTTTGCGGGTGCGGGCAGAGCTGGCATCCTGAGAACCACTGTTCAGTAAACGGCCATTCTGATCGGTTACGGTAACTCTTGACGGCGATAACCCCTGCACAGCAGAAGCCACTATATCAACGATAGCGTCGACTTCGCTGTCGCGTATGACCGTACCGCCACGCGCCGTAACCAGCACTGTTGCTGATGGCAGTTTCTCTACCCGGGCAAACACATTCTCTTTTGGTATTGCCAGTAATACACGGGCTCTTGCTACACTCTGCAGCTCTTCAATAGTGCGGGCAAGCTGCTGCTCACGGCTATGTTTTAACCGCTCCATTTCCAGACGCTGGCTAACACCAAAGCCGCTGTCCTGCAGCAGAAACTCGGTGCCATTGGAGGGCTCTTGTGTTAACCCGGCGCGGGACAATGACAATTTAGTGCTCTGAAATTTGTCTTCAGCCACATAAATCACATTACCCTCAAGCGTATAGTCTATTTTTTGCGCATCCAGATGATCCAGTGTCTTGATCAGCTCTTCCGTCGGGAAGGTACCCAGTGGACGCATTTCGGGTTGACGGGCCCACATAATGATCAAAATCGCGATGGCCAGACAGATGGTCAGCGCCACGATCAGCGTGATCTGACGCACCAAATCCATGCCACCTAACGAGCCGACAAAACCGGATTTTTGCTCCTGCTGCTCACCACTACTGTAATCATTACCAGTCAGAGCAAGCTCGGTTGATTGATTTTCAGCCACAAGCTATTCCTCCGTTACACCGGCATCGACATAATGTCTTTGTACGCTTCAACCAGCTTGTTGCGTACCTGAACTGTCGCTTCAAAGGCTAAAGATGATTTCTGGCTGGCGATCATGACCTGTGCCAGCGACACATTAGGGTCACCCAGTTCTACCGCAGTGCGCATTCTGCCGGTTTCCTGGGCGAGATTGTTAACGTGGCTAAGCGCACTGGTCAGCATTGAACTGAAATCGCTTTGGCTGGGGTTAACCTGCTCTGTATTTTGCAGCCGCAGTTCAGTGCCAATTCCCCTTGCCTGACCTGCAAGTGATTGCATTTCTGCATAAAGTGCCTGACCTTTAATATTCATAACGTTACCCGTCAAAAAAATGCTGCAACTTGTATTACCCCTAACAAAGCAGGAGTTATGCCAAGTTTTAATTGCATGGAATATAAAGAAAAAACCCTCTTTAAGAGGGTTTTTATTAATTCAGGCAGGTAAGTCGATACCGCTGTCGCGCATTCTGGCAAGCTTGTAACGTAACGTGCGGTCGCTTATCCCCAACTTCAGTGCCACCTCTTTACGCCGGTTGGCACAGGCTTTCATCGTTGCCAGAATAATCCGGTGTTCCTGCTCATGCACACTGTGTTTAAAATTAGTGCTGCTGTCATCGGCTACTTCACGCGGCCCCTGCTCTGCTAACGCCGCATTGTCAGGCATTGCCAGCGCAGACTGCGCCATATCGTCCGGTTCCAGCATAATGTCCTCTGCCATTATTGTGCTGCCCTGTGCAATGATCAGCGCCCGCTGTATCACGTTATCCAATTCACGCACATTACCCGGCCAACTGTACTGGCTAAGACGCAAACGGGCTTCTGCCGTTAAAACCGGGATTGCTTGTCCGGTTTCAGTGCAATGACGCTGCAGCAAATGCTCTGCCAGTGGCACTATATCTTCCGGGCGTTGGCATAACGCAGGCCAGATAAGCGGAAACACGTTCAGGCGGTAAAATAAGTCCTCACGGAAAGCTCCCTCGGCCACCGCCTGCTTTAAATTACGGTTGCTGGTTGCCAGCACCCGGACATCGAGTTTAATGGTTTTACGCCCGCCCAGACGTTCCACTTCCCGCTCCTGCAATACCCGCAGCAATTTGGCCTGCAGGTTTAAGTCCATTTCAGTAATTTCATCCAGCAGGATAGTGCCTTGCTGTGCCTGCTCAAATTTGCCGGGACAAGCGCTGATAGCACCGGTGAAGGCACCCTTCTCATAACCAAACAGCGTTGACTCAAGCATATTTTCCGGAATAGCAGCGCAGTTTATCGCGATAAAAGGCCCGTTTCTGCGCTCTGATAACTGATGAATGTAGCGCGCCAGTACTTCTTTACCGGAGCCACTGGGGCCACCTATCATCACACTGACATCTGTCGCGGCAACTTTGGCGCAAAGTGCAAGCAGTTGTTTACTACCAGGGGCCGCTGCAACAGGTTCAATATTGCCGGACGGTTCAGTGCTGACATAACGGCTGACAGTACTGAGCAACACTTGCGGTGAAAAAGGTTTCGCCAGATAATCGATAGCGCCAAGCTGAATGGCCTCGACTGCCGCCTGCACCGTCGCATAGGCAGTCATCATCAGTACCGGTAATTGCGGGTGACGCTCGCGCAGCGTCTTTAGTAGCGTCAACCCGGATACGCCCTGCATTTGTACATCACTGATCACCAACTGCACCTTATGTTGCTGCAGCAATAATAAAGCCTGCTCAGCGCTGTCTGCCGCCAGCACCTGATATTGCGCCAGCATCAGCGTATCCTGCAGTGCTTCACGCAAACCGGCGTCATCCTCAACCAGTAAAATACGTTGTGTCATTCGCGTGCCTCCTGAGCACTGTGTGAAAGTGGCAGTAGCATTTCAAAGCACGCTCCCTGCGCCATCGGCACATACCGTACAGAACCATGATGTGAATGCGCCACTGCCTGAACAACGG
>NZ_DATCSY010000009.1:0-3512 GCF_036568245.1 Rheinheimera sp.
AAAAACTGTGTGGCTCCTACAAAGACCACCGTATCTATCGCCTGAACAGTTCAGACTTCGGCCTTTTATTGCCACGCGTCACGCCAAAAGAAGCTGAAAACTTTGCGCTGCAGTTACAGAGCAGATTAAATGAATACCAAAAAAATGCTGAGCTCGATTCTGTAGCCTATACCGGTCTGGTTAGCTATGAAGCAGGTAAAGCTTTAGGTGAATTGCTGGCCGTTGCAGATACATCGATAAGCCTGGCGCAGACGAAACAGCCTAATGCCTGGCATCTGCAAAAAGAATCTGCCGCGATGGAAATGTCCAGTGGCGGCTATGGCAACCAGAACTGGCGCAATGTGATAGACGATGTGCTGACTAATCATCGCATCAGTTTGCTGACACAATTAATACAGCCGTCAAATCGCTCGGCTAAGGCTTATTCGGAAATACTGGTACGGTTTAAAACCCAGGAAGGCCAGATATTGCCAACGGCCTCATTTTTGGCAATGGCTGAAAAACTTGATCGTATAGTTGCTGTTGACCGGCTTGTTATTGAAACAGCGTTAACAACCATCAAAAACAAAAACCTGCAGGATCAATATTTTGGCCTGAACCTGTCGGCTCGCTGCCTGCATGATGATCAGTTTATAATCTGGCTGGAACGACGGCTGCTAAAAGATGCCAATATTGCCGCCAAGCTGGTATTTGAAGTAACTGAATTTGGTATGCAGCAAAACCTGAAAACCAGCAAACGCTTTATAGATATGGCTCACCGGGCCGGCTCTCGTGTCACGGTAGAAAAATTCGGCGTGGGCATTACATCGTTCAAGTTTTTCCGCGATTTAAAACCCGACTATGTAAAAATGGACGGTAGCTACACGCGCCATATTAACGAAGATAAAAACAATCAGTACTTTATGCGCCTGATGATAGACCTGGCCCATCGTATCGGTGTCGGCGTTTTTGCCGAGAGCGTAGAAACACAGGAAGAAAAGCATATGCTGGAATCTTTGTTTATCGACGGTAATCAGGGCTATTACGTTGGAAAACCTGCTGCGCTTTAATGGTAAAATGCAGCTGTCATTCTGTGTCAGCTGCAACAACCCTACGATTTATCAGGTTGTGTCGCTGTTAGCTTAATAGCATAATATGGCCCTCATTTTTCCCGAGCGATACGATGACTGAATTTCTGTTGTTGTTAATCAGTACCGTACTGGTGAACAATTTTGTGCTGGTAAAATTCCTCGGCCTTTGCCCTTTTATGGGCGTGTCAGGCAAGCTGGAAACGGCCATCGGCATGTCACTGGCCACTACCTTCGTGCTTACACTGGCGTCTCTGTGCAGCTATCTGGTGGATTATTACCTGCTGGCACCGCTGGATCTGCTTTACCTGCGTACGTTGGCGTTTATTCTGGTTATCGCGGTCGTGGTGCAATTCACTGAAATGGTGGTGCATAAAACCAGCCCTACCCTATACCGCCTGTTGGGGATCTTTCTGCCTCTTATTACCACAAACTGTGCCGTATTAGGTGTTGCGCTGTTAAACGTAAACGCCCGGCACAACTTTGTAAATTCCGTGGTGTATGGTTTTGGTGCTGCTGTTGGTTTCTCTCTGGTACTGATTCTGTTCGCGGCTATGCGCGAAAGACTGGCGGCAGCGGACGTCCCGCTACCTTTTAAAGGCGCGGCCATCGCCATGATAACAGCGGGCCTGATGTCACTGGCCTTTATGGGCTTTAGCGGATTGGTGAAAGCCTGATGACATTGCTTACTGCACTTATCGCTATTGGTGTACTGGCGCTGCTGTTTGGTGCTGTGCTGGGCTACGCCGCCATCCGTTTTAAAGTAGAAAGCGATCCCTTAGTTGATCAGATTGATGACATACTGCCCCAGACACAGTGTGGCCAATGCGGTTATCCGGGCTGCAAACCCTATGCCCAGGCTATTGCTGATGGCGATGACATTAATAAATGCCCGCCGGGCGGCGAAGCAACCATCCGTAAACTGGCCGATTTACTGGGCGTTGAAGCTAAACCACTTAACGCCGCGCAAACCGAAAACGTAAAGCGCGTAGCCTATATCCGCGAAGATGAATGTATAGGTTGCACTAAATGTATTCAGGCCTGTCCGGTCGATGCCATCGTGGGCGCATCCAAACTGATGCACACCGTATTGGTCGACGAATGCACCGGCTGCGATCTGTGTGTCGAGCCTTGCCCGGTAGATTGTATTGATATGATCCCGCTAGCCAGTACGCCAGAGCGTTGGAAGTGGGATTTAGCAGCCATTCCGGTTCGGATGGTGGAGTAACGCCATGCCCAGTTTATTCAAGCAAATTCAGGCCGGTGCTATCTGGGATTTCCACGGTGGTATACATCCGCCATCACGTAAGCAAAATACCAGCCAAAAGCCTGTCGCAGTCATGCCATTGCCGGACAGGCTGTATATTCCGCTACGCCAGCATATCGGTGTCGCTGGCCAGTTATTAGTAAAAGCCGGCGAGCGCGTATTAAAAGGTCAGCCGTTAACCAACGCTGATAACTCTATGACGGTGCCGGTACACGCTCCGACTTCAGGAACCGTACTGCAAATAGCACCGCATACCAGCCCTCACCCTTCGGCTCTGCCTGAACTGACTCTGGTGCTCGAGCCCGATGGGCTCGACGAGTGGCGCGAGCGGGAGCCGCTGAACTTCGCCAGTTGCGATAAAATGCAGCTGCTAAACCGGATCCAGGATAGCGGTATCGCCGGTATGGGAGGAGCAGGCTTTCCTACTCATTTAAAAACCGGCGTTAACCAGCCGGTAGATTATCTGATCATCAACGCCGTTGAGTGCGAGCCATATATTACCGCCGATGACTTACTGATCCAGGAAGCGGCTACCACTATCGTGAAAGGTATTGATATCTTGTGCCGCCTGCTCAATCCCAAAGCAGTGCTGATTGGTATCGAAGACGACAAGCCGATAGCTACCGCGGCTATGATGGCCGCTTGCAGTCAGCGTGAGCATTATTATGTTCGCACAGTACCGACCAAATACCCGTCTGGCGGTGAAAAACAACTGATCCAGCTACTGACTAATAAAGAAGTACCCAATGGCCGCCGTCCGCTGGACATTGGTATTGTGATGCAAAACGTCGGCACGGCGTTTGCCATTGCGCAAGCAGTTCTGGATGACCACCCGTTGATTTCACGCATCGTAACGGTAACCGGAGACACATTAAGCCAACCGCAAAACGTTATAGCATTGCTTGGTACACCGGTATCAGATTTATTGCAGTACTGTGGCTTTCAACCGGAGCCGGTGCAACGGGTTATCATGGGTGGGCCGATGATGGGTTTTACACTGCCGGATTTAAGTGTGCCGGTCGTTAAAACCACCAACTGTATACTGGCGCCAACAGCAAAAGAGATGCCGGCCCCCGCGCAAGAGATGGACTGCATACGCTGCAGTGCCTGCGCAGATGCCTGCCCTGCCAGCCTGCTACCACAGCAGTTACTCTGGTACAGCAAAGCCAAAGATACTG
>NZ_DATCSY010000010.1:0-5886 GCF_036568245.1 Rheinheimera sp.
GGAGTTAGGCTGCCCTGGCTTGTCTTTGGCATAGTAAATGGCATTGACCATCGCCGGCTGTGTATCGCTCGGTGCAGAAGGAAAAGTAAAATCGGCATAACAGCCGGTTTCTTTTAATACAATCAACTCATCGTTTACACCGCACCAGCGCCCGTCTGGGCGGCAGTTGTTCAGGCACCAGTTACCATGTATGAAGCTGTAACTTAGCTTGCCGGTCTCTGGGTTGCGCACGAAAGCACCATGTTCGCGATGCAGCATCTCTGTAAAATTGCTCAGTGTCTGGCGTAAGTTATCGCTGGTATCGTTGTCATGATGCAGATGCACCTCAATTTCACCAAAACCGCGATAACAAAGATCAGATATCTTCGCCAGATGTTCATGGCGATATTCCTCTTCCGGATAGTAAAAGCAGTGTTTTGGAAAACAGCCGTCAGCATCTTTAAACTGACCGGCAACTGCAGGGTAATCATTAAACCAACGGTCAACCCTGGCTCTCTCCTGCTCCAGTGAGATATTACGTCCCCACTGCGGTTCATAGTGATCTACAAAACAAAACAATACGTGTTTTGGGCCATTTACCTGAGCAGACCTTTTAGAAAGATGGCGGATATAATTCCACAACCAGTTCTGCATATTCTTCTGACGAATGATAGCCAGAAACGCAAATCCGGCGGCAACAACAATAAATACCAATAACACCCACATTACCTTTCTGTCCTCTGCCAGTTACCCTGAATATTTGTAGAAAAATACCGTTTAAAACCTACAGCCAATGCATAATTCATTGATACGAAAAATACCACTAACGACACCGGCATTGATAACAGCTTGCCTGCTTTATGCTTCTGATAGCCGTAAAATGCCAGCGAATAAAACAGAACCTGCATAATGAATATCAGCATATACGCCGGTTGATCCAGTAAAAACACATTGCTGACAGCCGCTGTTACCATCATATGCGGTACGAACCAACGCATAACTTTATGGCTGATATAGCTGAATAAACGGGCACCATTTTTTGGACTGAACATCCAGGGCATACTAAAACACGCCTGATAATTGCCAAGGCCAATTCTGATCCTGCGGCCCATTTCATCTTTTATCGTCGGCGCACTGTCTTCCGTAGCAATAGCTTCAGGGTCATACTTCAGGACGTATCCTAAACGGGCAATATTCATCGCTATTTTATAGTCATCGACAATAGTATTGGCAGGCAAAGGTGTGTATAGCGATTGCCTGATCGCATAGTTAGCGCCATTAGCACCCAATAGCGCATTAATTCGCGACTCGTGGAATTTCAGTAACCGCTCATAGCGCCAGTACACGCCATCACGGTTGTTGCCGCTTTGGCCATCTACCAGTTGCAGTTCACCGCATACGGCTCCGACATCAGGGTCAGCAAAGTGTCTGACCAGGCAGCGGATAGTGTCAGGTTTAAATGCAGTATTAGCATCGGTTAGTACGGTTATCTCGGTTTCAACCAAGCTCAGCAGCTCGTTCAGCACACTTACCTTACCGCGATTTTCAGTAAATAAATGCGCCTTTAACCTGGGGTCTTTGATGTCAGCAAGAATTTCTGCGGTGCGGTCTTTACTACCGTCAGAGCCAACTAACAAAGTAAGCTTATCTGCTGGATAATCCTGGCGCAGAATGTTCTCCACGCGCTGCGCAATACAGCTTTGCTCATTGTAAGCTGCTATGACAACGGTAACGGCTGGCAGATTGTCATCAACCAAGTGTTGGACACTGCGTTGGTTTTCGCCGCGCCAGATATAACTATTGTCACGCCATAGCTGCACCAGCGCACTGGCAGACATCAGCAACAGCGGATAAATGAAATAACTGTAAAGTATTACCGCGATACTGCCCCAAAACACCCATTCCATGGTTATACTGCCTTTCCTTAATTAACGTAAATATGGCTTTGCCGGCACACCAAGCATCGTAGCCGATTCAGGCGCAGACTTGGTGACCACCGCATTGGCGCCGACTTTCACTTTATTGCCAATATGCACCGGGCCAATTACTTTCGCGCCGGCACCAATGAAAATATCGCTGCCAAGCACCGGCGAGCGGCCTTTTTCGTCACCAATAACAACACCACTTTCAAGGGTAATATTGGTCTCTCCCCGTACTTTTGAGTTGATCACCACTCCAACCGGGTGCATCAGCACAAAGCCAGGGCCAAAATCTGCTCCTATTCCGATAACACAGCCATTGAGCAGTTTATTCAACTGGTAGCACAGGTAGGCAACCGGTGACAATCTTCTTTCAGCAAACCAACGCATCAAACGATACAACACATTTGCACAGGTGCCGTCAGCCATGATAACCCTTAGCATACTGACATTAGCACCATCTTCATGAAAGATCTGTTGCTTGCGACGTAAATCTGCAGTCAGTTTATGCATCAGGCAATAACCCCAGAAGCTGCTCTGCGTTATGTTTCCATTGCCGGTGCTGCTCAATATAGTGCCGCGCATTTTCTCCCACCCGGCATTGTTGCTCTTTATCTGCAACAAGCTGCAGCACGCGTGCAATACAGGCATTTCGATCATTAGCCGGAAATAACCAACCTGTCTCGTTATCTTTCACCACTTCAGTAACAGGTGAAAAATCGGGGACCACCATCCCTTTGGCCATCGCCATAAATTCAAACAACTTCATTGGCGAACCATAGTCATTAGAATCGGGCAAGATGCCATAGTCCATTGCGCCTATGTAGGTGGCTATTTCTTGATGAGCAACGCGCCCGGTTAAAATTATCTGAGAGGTTATCCCTGCCTGTTCAATACGCTGCTTTATTGGCTCGAAGCTGACACCGTCACCAACCAGCAATAATACTAAATCCGGATAATCTTTGATTTTGTCGGCTATCAGGTCAACAAACCAGTCGATACCGTGCCAGTGCACAAACGCCCCGACGTAACCAAGCACCACTTTATCATCAATATTCAGTTTTTCTCTTAACTGCTTCGCCGCCAGCTCATCAATAATAAACTGCGTCAAATCAGCCCCATTGGGTGAAACAACTGAAGGCGCTATGTTGCAATAACCATCTTTTGCAACCTGCTGAAAGTGCCCGGATATAAAAACCAGCCCGGTCGCATTTCTGAATACCCAGCCTTCAATTTTCCGCGCCAAAGCCCTGAAAAAAAGTGGCCGGACCCGATGTACAAGACAAGAGTCATTAATTTCAAGAATGACCGGAATTTTATTTCGCCTGGCCCACCACACCGTGACAAACATAAACAAGGAGTAACGCTCGTAAATGGTGGTAATTTTGTGAAGCTTAACCGCGCGGCGTAACCTTAGTACTGCCGGCAAATTATACGCTAACTCGAATAACTCAAATACCGCCTCCGGTACATAACGGGTTAAATCCAATAACCACCTGACAAGCGTACCTTTCTGTTTTGGCGCAGTCGTGTTCTGGTGTTGCGCACTGCCAGAGGCAGCGCGATCTGCTTCCGGATCTGCACCGGGTAGCGACAAAATGTGCACGCTATGACCAAGTGAACGTAACCCCTTTGTAACCCCCATGATATGTACACCTTCAGCCCCTTTACCGCGCGTCCGGTGATGAAACAGAATATTCATATCAGGACTCCAGCGACTTCAGTTGAAAGCCTTGCTGTTGCCATACCGGCAGAAGCTCATCCAGTGCTGCTATACAGCAATCGTTGTCATCATGAAACAACACGATATCGCCGGCAGTAAGCGGGTTATCCAAAAGATTTTTAACGATGATTGCAGGTTCAACTTTCTGATAATCCATTGAATCACGGCTCCAGTGCACGGCTTTGACTCTCATGTTACGCAGGCTAAGTAATACACGAAAACTCCACTGTCCTCTGGGCGCACGAAAATGGATGCAAGGCTTGCGTAAGATAGACTCGATGACTTGACCACTTTGATTTATCTCGGCCAGCTGAGCTTCGTATGACAATTTCGGCAGCGCCAGATGTTGATAACTGTGATTAGCAACTGTATGTCCACGTTTGGCGATTTCAGTCACTAGCTCAGGGTACTGTTTTGCATTTATACCTATCAGAAAAAAACTGGCTTTGGCGTTATATTTGTCCAGCAAATCGAGCAACCTAGGCGTCACTTCAGGGTGCGGGCCATCGTCAAACGTCAAATACAGTGCCGGTTCGCCTGAACTGTATTTTCGTCGCAAAATTGATTGAGGTATCAGGCCGCGTAACATACGCGAAATTCCACTTACCCGCATTACTTGTTGTCTCCATTTTTCATTTGCGCCACCCTGGCGCTTACAACTTATGGCTCTGACTCGCTGTTTCACGCAGTCCGTTGTTGTATATTCTTATCCAAGCATTTGTAACATTTGTGCTTTATTTTTATGCCAGCTAAAGCGCATAGCGTGCTGCTGTATGGCACTGCGATGCCACTGTCGCTGTAATGCCTGCTCCAATGCTGCGGCCAACGCAACCGGCTCAGGTGACGGCACCAGAATTCCGGTAACGTCCTGTTCAACTATCTCTGGGATGCCGCCAACCGCCGTGGCCACAACAGGAGTACCCGCTGCCATAGACTCTAACAGCACATTCGGCACTCCTTCATGGTAGCTGGGCAATACCACCAGACTTGCATACTGCATCAATGCTGGCAACTCTTTATGCTTAACGTTGCCAAGCAGTACAACCCTATCGGCAATCCCCTGCTTCTGGATACTTTGCAGCATAAGATCCCGCATGGCCCCGTCACCGGCAATCACCAGCTGATGTTCAGTAAAGCGGTCAGCCACCGCAGTAAACGCCTGCAGCAGTTCCATTACACCTTTATCCTGCTTCAAATTTCCGACAAACAGCATATAAGGTTTATCAATCTTACGCGGATATGTACCGGAAAATAACGCGTGGTCTACGCCATTGTATATTACCCGGACTTTAGCACCGTCTATCCCTAAGCCGACCATCTGCGCTTTGAGCTCTTCTGATACAGAGATGATTGCACTCGCTGTTTTAGCCGCCCGTTTTATCTGTACTGCCCGGGCTGCCTCCAGTCCATGCATATGAATATCAGAGCCGTGCACTTTAAAATAGAATTTGCAGCCAAACAAAGACGCCAACCAACTGGCCGCTACGGCGTCGGGGTAGGCCCAACTCGCCAGCATCACGTCAGGAGCACGCTTCCTGAGCCACAAACCAGAGTGCAGCAACAACGACAGAAACATAAAAACAGCATAAAAACGCCGCCCGATCTTAGGCAGAAAGAAGTAAGGGGCATAGCGAACACGGTCAGATTGCGATACTTTCCGGATGTGTCTGAACCAGTCGATAAAATTCACCGGCACCAGTATCGACAGCTCGTAGTCAGATTCAAGTAAAGCAAACTGCTGCCGGTTAAAACTGGCGCGCCCCGGCTCCCATGGCAGAGGATATAAATTAGATATGATAACAAGCTTGCGACGTGACATCAGCTTATACCTCGCATACGGTCACTCTGTGCTTACCGGCTGCGGTAAGAGGTATATCATCAACAATATTAATCGTCAGCGTCAGCTCTCCCTCGCTGTAGCGGTTTATCTCATTGGTAATAGCGACCCGTTCAGACTCCGTCAAAGGACGTTTTTCCACGATATTGATAGTCAAAGCATCCAGCTGACTCTGGCGCACCTGAAATTTATAAATGCCAGGAAACTCTTTGAATAAATGCGGAAAAAGCTCACCCGGGATTAATTTACCGGACGGCGTTTTAATCACGTCAAGTTTCCGGCCATCGACACTGGACATAACAGGCAACGGGTTACCACACTGACACAGGTTGTTGTGTAACGTCGCCCGGTCGCCATTCTGATACCTGATTAACGGCATGCCGTAATTGAACAGATCTGTCAGCAAAATATCGCCGCTTTCACCAAAC
>NZ_DATCSY010000011.1:0-3550 GCF_036568245.1 Rheinheimera sp.
CGATACGTTCACGCAACCAGTTATCCAGTAGCAGCCATAACCAGCTTATCAACAGAAATAGTGCAATCAGCTGGGCCAGCGATTCTTTGCGATCGACCAGCACATAACTGGCAATGCCTGAGGCAAAGGCCAGCGCCGCCATAAGTCCAGGGTAACGTTGCAGCTGCTCAGCCAGCTGTAGCAGCAGGTTTTTGGGTGAGATCTGTTTATTCATCAAAAGCATAGTAAGGGCAGTGCCTTATCCCACTGGATATCATTAGATGGCGTTAGCTTATCAGAGCAGTGCAGCCATCACTATCAGTAATACCGATTTAGTGACAGCTGCAGCAAGCTCAGCCTGTCAGGGGGCGCTGATTAAACCTCTTTCGGCCATCAGAGTAGCAATTTCCGGCAGGCTGGCAGGATCATCTATAGTGGATGGCACACTGTACTTGCTGCCATCTGCTATCTGGCGCAATAACTTGCGCAGAATTTTACCCGAACGGGTTTTGGGCAGCCGCTGCACAATAATGGCCTGTTTAAAGCAGGCCAGAGCGCCTATTTCCTGCCGCACCATTGCCACCAGCTCTGCCTGCAATATGGTTTCATCCACCTCAACGCCATTTTTAATCAGCACCAGTGCCAGCGGCTGCTGACCTTTTACCGGTTCGGGAATACCGATCACGCAGCATTCGGCAATGGCCGGGTGGCTGGCAACGATTTGCTCCATCTCACCGGTTGATAAGCGATGGCCGGCGACGTTTATCACGTCGTCAGTGCGGCCCATCACGAACAGATAACCGTCTTCATCGATATAGCCTCCGTCGCCACTGGCATAGTAACCGGCGAAGCTACGCAGGTAACCATCAACAAAGCGTTCGTCATTCCCCCAGATAGTGGTTAAGCAGCCAGGTGGCAAGGGTAACTTCAGCGCAATATAGCCTTGCTCGTTAGGCCGCAGTATTTTGCCGCTTTCATTGAGGATCTGCACATTAAAACCGGGCACCGGCATGCAGGACGACCCCGGTTTTGCACTGAACTGGGTTAAACCTGTCGGGTTAGCGGCAATAGGCCAGCCGGTTTCGGTTTGCCACCAATGGTCAATCACCGGTTTATGCAGTTTTTCTACCACCCACTGATACGTCGCCGGGTCCAGCCGTTCGCCTGCCATAAAAATGCTGCGCAGCAGCGATAAATCGTACTGTTGTAATGCCGCTTGCGGATCTTCTTTACGGATAGCCCGAAACGCCGTCGGCGCGGCAAACAAAATATTAACGCCGTATTCTGCACAGACGCGCCAGAATGCGCCGGCATCGGGTGTAAATACCGGTTTACCTTCATATAAAATGCTGGTGCAGCCGGCGATCAACGGGCCGTATACGATGTAAGAATGGCCGACGACCCAGCCAACATCAGACGCCGCCCAGAATACATCACCGGCTTTGGCGTTATACACCGCCTGCATGCTGTAACTGAGGGCTACAGCATGGCCACCATTGTCGCGCACAACGCCTTTGGGTTTGCCGGTGGTGCCGGATGTGTAGAGGATATATAACGGATCAGTGGCTTTAACCGGCACGCAAGCGGCTGGCTCCGCTTTGACTACGGCCTGTTGCCAGTCCAGATCGCGGCCGGTTTGCATCCCGGCATGCAGTTGTGGCCGCTGGTAAATCACGCAGTAATCCGGTGTGTGTGTCGCTTTATTTATCGCCTCATCCAGCAAGGGCTTGTAGGCAATTAACTTGTTTACCTCAATACCACAGGACGCGCTGACCACCACTTTGGGCTGGGCATCGTCAATGCGCAGCGCCAGTTCATGTGCGGAAAAACCACCAAATACCACTGAGTGCACGGCGCCTAAGCGGGCGACTGCCAGCATGGCAATCGCCGCCTGCGGGATCATCGGCATATAAATAACCACCCGGTCGCCTTTTTGCACGCCAAGAGCTTTCAATACGCCGGCAAACTGCGCTACTGCATCACGCAGCTCGCGGTAACTAAAACGCTGCTTGTTGCCCGCTACCGGTGAGTCGTAAATCAGCGCGGCCTGTTCGCCGCGGCCTTGTTCAATATGGTGGTCAAGTGCCAGATAGGCCGTGTTCAATACACCGTCACTAAACCATTGATAATGATCTTCATCTTGCTGTTTTAGTACGGTATTGGGGGTTTTATACCAGCTAAGTACAGCTGCCTGCTGCTGCCAGAACTCTTCAGGTGTGTTGAGGGCGTGTTGATAATGCCGCTGATAAAGGCTGTTGGATGTGTCTGCCATAAGTGCATCCTCGCGTCGATAACGGTAAATGGCTTTTGCCTTACTGTAGCTAAAAAGCTGTGTTAACGAACTTAGACTTAAGGTGCATAGACTTTAGGCGTATATCACCGCAGTTTGCCATCTACACAGGCTCAGGAGCAAAGCTTGCCACACCGCTGCTGTTATGGTCTGATCGCGCTATTGCGAGTTAACAAAGGCCGCTGATGGCAATTCAAATCTCAAATGCTGTGGCGCTGAACGACAATGAGCTGGAATGGCAGTTTATCCGCTCCAGTGGAGCAGGTGGGCAGCACGTGAATAAAGTGTCCACTGCCGCGCAGCTTATCTTTGACATTAACGCGTCCAGTTTGCCGGCATTTTATAAAGAACGGCTGCTGACCAAAGCCGACCACCGTATTACACAAAGCGGTAAAATTATCATTAAATGCCAGCAAAGCCGTAGCCAGGAAATGAACCGCGAACAGGCGTTAGCGCAGTTTATCGAGCTGGTGCAGTCAGCCGCCAAGGTAGCAAAAAAGCGCGTTGCGACGAAAGCAACTTACGGCAGTCAGCAGCGCAGGCTGGAAAAGAAAAAACAGCGCGGTGCTACCAAAGCGCTGCGCCAGCAAAAGCCCGAAGGCTAGATGTCGTTATTCGCGCGGATACTGTGCCAACGTGGCCAGGCTTTGCTGGCGCAGTTCGTTAATGAGTTCTGCCGGTTCTATTACTGTTGCACTACCACCAAGGCTAAGCAGCCAGCTGGCAAGGCTGCGCCAGTCGCTGCAATTTAATGTAAGTTGCACAGTATCAGCCTGATAAACTTCGCCACTGATACCTTGCCACCATTCACGTTTTGCCCGGTCGGCGGCTACCGGCGTAAAGCTAACTGAGGCTTGCAAAGGCGCATCGGGCATACTCTGGCGGATAAAATCGCGGGCATTAAAACTCTCGCGGCTATCGACGACTTCTGACAATAACTTAAGCTGGCTGATACGGTCGGTACGAAAATCGCGGTAGGCATTACGTAGCCTGCACCAGGCAATAAAGTGCCAGCGCCCCAGGTAGTAAATTAAGCCGGCGGGTTCGGCTAAACGCTCGCTCTGGCTTAAATCGGCCTTTTGATAACAAAACTGTACCAGCTGGCGCCGGGCTATTGCTTGTTGCAGTAAGCTCAGATCAGCCTGCATCGGCGGGGCACTGGCGGGTGTCGCCATTGCATCGGCTAAATGCTCTAACCGGCTTTTGCTCTCGACCGGCAGCACCGCTTTAACCTTGTCGAGCGCGCTCTGCATCAGTTGCAGGTAGCTTTGGCTGGTCATG
>NZ_DATCSY010000012.1:0-14384 GCF_036568245.1 Rheinheimera sp.
TCCAATTTTTCTTCAGTAATCCACATAATTTTATGTTCTGCTATTTTATAGGCTTTCAATGGAAAAGCGCTGCTGGTAAAGGCATATTCGTACTAAGCCGGTATCGTGCCATCTGCTTTCAGTCTTGCTCTTGCGGCCTGCAAAATATTCTCAGTTTTCACCCAGTTGCCTTGCTGCTCGGTTAAGGTAATCATTTTTCGGACAACAGTCATAGCTAACTCCCTCACCAATAATCATACTATGGGTGCAGTATGGTGCATGGTATGACGATTGCTCAGTTCTTCTCCAACTGATAACGGATATGTGCGGTAAAAGGCTGCTCCGGGCTGGTTAACCGCAGTGGAAACTGACTGTGGTTTGGCGCGTCGGGGTAAAACTGTGGTTCCAGGCAAATACCCTGGCGCGGGGAAAAAGGCGCGGCCAGATAATCGCCGGTATATACCTGCAGGCCAGGGTAGTCTGAGCGCACCAGCAACCTGAGCTGCTGGTCCGGGCTGGTCAGGATCGCGGCGTTCTGCTGCATATCAGCTTTCACTGCCAGATTGTGATCAAGCTGTAGCGTGCCGAGGGTTTTGCAGTGGCGAAAATCCAGTGTTGTTTCGTCTACCGGCAGCAGCTGGCCGGTAGGGATTTTATCGCTGTCGGTTGGGGTGTATTGCTCAGCGTTAAGCCATAGCTGATGCTGGTTTATCGGCTCTGCTTTGCCAGATAAATTAAAATACGGGTGCAGGGTTGGCCCTGCCAGTGTGAGTTGTGTTGCACTGGCGCTGAGCGTGACATCCAGTGAGCTGTCAGTATTAAGCTGATAAAGCACGCTGAATGCTGTCGGGCCGGGGTAGCCACTGTGGCCATCTGGTAAAATACAGCGCAACTGCACGCTGGATGATGTTTGCTGCTGCAGTTGCCACTGCTGACGGTGCAGGCCGTTGGCTCCGCCATGTAAATGATGCTTACCTTCATTTAACTGCAACTGATAATGTTGCCCAGCTAACTGCAAATTGCCATTACCGATGCGGTTCGCATAGGGGCCGACTACAGCGCCCAGATAGCTGTTGTCCTGCTGATACTGCTGCGGGTTGGCGTAGCCGAGGATCAGTTCGCGCCGCTCTGGGCCTACGGCTACCGACCAGCTTTGCATAGTGGCACCATGTTCCAGTATCGTCAGGCGATCGCCTTTATGATTAGTTAACGAAAATTGGCGCATAGGGTTACCTGCAGTGGCAAATAACCCAGCCTAACCTTGTCAGTGCGGCGGCTGTATTGCGTTAGCTGCCGCCGCTATTACGGAATTTAATGCCACAGTGGAAGCGGCATTACCCTGGCATATCTTCCAGTTCTTTGCCTTTGGTTTCATGCACCATGCGGGCGACAAACCACACTGACAAAACTGCGCCCAGCGTATAGAGGCCATAGGCACCGGCCAGGCCAATACCACTGAGTAACAGCGGAAAGGTCATTGTGATCAAAAAATTACTGCCCCATTGTGCCAGGCCGCTTACCGCCAGGCCTGAACCGCGAATTTGGTTCGGGAACATTTCACCCAGCATGACCCACATCACTGGGCCCCACGACATATTAAAAAAGAACACATAAGCATTGGCACTGATAAGCGCCACTATGCCCCAGTCACCCAGCAGCAGGCGGCCGCTGGCATCCTGTTCGGCATTGGCAAACGCCAGTACCATCAGGGCTAAGGTCAGGCTCATACCAACCGAGCCCCATTTCAGCAGTGGTTTACGGCCAATTTTATCAATCACCAATAGCGTAATGACACAGGCCGCTATGCTAAGCGCACCGCTTATCACATTAATCAGCAAGGCATCCGATTCGGAAAAGCCCACCGCCTGCCACAGCACAGCACCGTAGTAAAATACCACGTTAATGCCCACCAACTGCTGAAAGGTGGCCAGGCCAATACCGACCCAAACAATGCGGCGCAGTTTGCCGCTTGGCTTATCGATAAGATCACTCAGCTGTGGCTGATGATTACTGCTCAGCGACTGCTCGATATCAACCTGCTTGCGCGCGGCTGCCGCATCGCCATACAGCTTACGCAGCACCTGAGCCGCCAGCGCGGTTTTACCTTTTAGCACCAGAAAGCGCGGGCTCTCCGGAATAAACAGCAGCATCAGCAAAAACAGCACGGCTGGCAGCAGCTCCATCCAGAACATCCAGCGCCAGGCACTGTAATCCAGCCACAGCACAGAGGTAGAAGCGCCGGCAAACTTGGCCAGCAGGTAGTTGCTGATAAAGGCCATAAACAGGCCGAAAATGATGGCAATCTGCTGTACTGTGGTTAACATGCCGCGATAGCGCGCCGGCGCTACTTCAGAAATATAAGCTGGCGCCATCACAGATGCCGCGCCAACGGCCAGGCCACCTAAAATGCGGTACAGCACAAACTCCAGTGAGCTTTCAGCAATACCCGAACCCCAGGCGCTGATCACAAAGCAAACGGCTGCGATTTGTAACAGCGTACGCCGGCCCAGAATATCGGCTAAACGGCCGGCGAAAAATGCCCCTACCGCGCAGCCGAGTAACATGCTGGCAACATTAAAGCCGGTACCTGCGCTTTCAGAATTAAACGCCAGCTGTAAGCCATCAACGGTGCCGTTGATAACACCGCTGTCATAACCGAATAAAAAACCGCCCAGCGTGGCAACAACGGTAATAAATAAAATAAAACCGCGGTTATCGGCCTCTGCTGCGGCGGTTGCCGGGGTGGTCAGTGTCGCTGAATCTGGCTGCAAAATGGTAACTCCTGTTGTTGTAGTTATCTCTAAGCAGCATAAAGTTTAATCGCCCGCTGTACAGTCTGCTTGTTAAAAAACATAAATCTTTCAGTACATTTCATTAATCCCCTTAGCCAATGGCCGTTGTATGGTAAGGTCATTCAGCCATTTTAGCCGTGACGATCAGCATGACAGCAGCACTTAGCGTTAGCGCCTTACTCAAGCCCGGCATGTTGGCCGGTATACTGTTATTTGTGCTTTGCGCCGGTGCAGCTGAAACGGCAGAACAGGCACAGCAGGGCAGTGCCGTAAGCGGGCAATACCCTGATTTGTTTGCGGCTCAGGGCCATAGTAAACAAGCGGTGAACGCCAAAATTCAGCAGGCTTTTAACCAGCTGTTTTATGGCGATGCGGCAACTGAGGCGGTGTATTTCCCGGCGGGTCACAACGCTGATGGCGACAAAGCCTATATCCTTGATATCAACAACAACGATGTACGCTCAGAGGGCATGTCGTACGGCATGATGATCGCCGTGCAACTGAATAAACAAGCCGAATTCAATGCACTGTGGAACTGGGCAAAAAGCCATATGTATCATGCCGATGCCACTCACCCGGCCTTTGGCTACTTTGCCTGGTCGGTGCGCAGTGATGGCGTAGCACTGGATGAAATGCCGGCACCGGACGGCGAAATTTACTTTGCGACCGCCTTGTATTTTGCGGCTGTGCGTTGGGGCGAAGGCAAGGGCATTTATCAGTACAAGGCGCAGGCAGATACGCTGCTGACACATATGCGCCACCGCCAGCCGATAACCGGTAATACGCAGCGTGGCCGCCAAACCGGCATTAACATGTTCCACCCGCAATATGCGATGGTGCGCTTTACGCCGGATTTACCCAACGCCGACCATACCGATGCCTCTTATCATTTACCGGCGTTTTACGAGGTTTGGGCCAGAGTAGGGCCAGAAGCTGACCGCAGTTTCTGGCACAAGACGGCACAGGTTAGCCGCGACTATTTCAGCAAAGCTGCCCATCCGCAAACCGCCCTGACGCCGGATTACGGTAATTTTGATGGCAGCCCCTGGGCCGCGCCCTGGCGGCCGGAAGCGGCTGACTTTCGCTTTGACGCCTGGCGCAGTGCAATGAACTGGTCGTTTGACTGGAGCTGGTGGCGTAAAGACCAACGTGCAGTAGCGCGCAGCGATCGCTTGCAGGCGTTTTTTGCTGCTGAGGGGCTAAATAGTTATGGCGGTCAGTACAGTCTGGATGGTAAAAAACTCGATACGGATCAAACGGCTGGGCCAACAGCGGGTCTGGTTGCGATGAACGCGGTGGCCAGCCTGGCAGCAAGCGATGCTCGTGCTGCTGACTTTGTCCGCGCCTTGTGGCAGCAGCCTGTACCCAGCGGCCAATACCGTTACTACGATGGCATGCTGTACCTGATGGGGTTGCTGCATGTCAGCGGTCAGTTTCAGGCATGGCTACCGGCAGCGGCTATTAAAACAGAATAAAAACAATGACAAACAACAGGCAAACACAGATGCAGACAGTAACGCATAAACTCGGTGTGATGGAGAAAATTGGCTACAGCCTTGGAGACTTGGCTGCCAACCTGATTTTTCAGACGCTGATGACTTTTCTGGCATTCTTTTATACCGATGTATACCAGATCCCACCGGCCGCTGCGGCCAGTATTATTTTTGCCGGCGGTATTATCGGTGCTTGCTTTAACCCGGTGATGGGCCTGATTGCTGACCGCACCCAAACCCGCTGGGGCAAATTCCGGCCATGGATCTTATGGACTGCCGTTCCCTTTGGCATCATAGCGTTACTGGCATTTAGCACACCGGATTTCAGCCCAGAGGGCAAAATAATCTATGCCTTTACCACTTATGTGTTGCTGGTGCTGGTGTACTCAGCCAATAACCTGCCGTACTCGGCGTTAAGCGGGGTATTAACCGGCAACATGGCCGAGCGCAACAGCCTGTCGGCGTACCGTTTTGTCGCGGTGATGGTCGCGCAGTTTATTATTCAGGCCTTGCTGCTGCCGCTGGTGCTGATCTTTGGCGAGGGCGACAAAGCCGCCGGTTTTGAAAGTGTTATGTTGCTGTTTGCCGGCACCGGCATAGTGTTTTTTCTGATCACCTTTTTCACCACCCGTGAGCGTGTGTTTGCACCGCAGGCCGAAAAATCCAGTATCCGCCAGGACTTGACTGATCTGGCCGGCAACAAGCCCTGGGCCATTATGTTGCTGCTGACCGTGCTGGTGTTTATTACGCTGGCGCTAAAAGGCGGCATGTATATTTTTTACTTCGAACATTACTTAAGTGCGCCGGATATCGCGCAGTTTTTGCAGGATATTGGCTTTAATGGCTTTATTAACGGCTTAAATGCACTGCTGAACAGTATTGGCTTAAACAGCTTTTTATGGCCTGAAGATGCGGCAACGTCCGGTTTCAGCCTGTTTAATGCCGGCGGCATTATCTG
This sequence comes from Rheinheimera sp., assembly GCF_036568245.1. Taxonomy (GTDB): domain Bacteria; phylum Pseudomonadota; class Gammaproteobacteria; order Enterobacterales; family Alteromonadaceae; genus Alishewanella. Next base: position 5,223 of record NZ_DATCSY010000012.1, read on the forward strand.
CATGATTATTGGCATTGGCTTTTCCAAGCCGCTGGCTGACCGCTTTGGCAAACGCGATGTGTTTGCTGCAGCGCTGTTTATCTCGACGCTGTTTATTCTGCTGTTTTATTGGCTGCCTGCCGATGCTATTGGCCTGGTGTTTTTAGCGCAGATACTGCACGGCTTATTTTACGGCATTACCATTCCACTGCTGTGGGCGATGATTGCTGATGTTGCCGATTACTCTGAATGGAAACACCACCGCCGCGCTACCGCCATTATTTTTTCGGCGATGATTTTTGGCCTGAAACTGGGCCTGAGCATAGGTGGCGCACTGGTGGCCGGCATACTGGCGCATTACGGTTACGAGGCTCAGCTGCCGGTACAGGCGGCTGAAACAGTACAGGGCATTAAGCTGTCGGTCAGTGTTTATGCGGCACTGCCGTTCCTGCTTGGCGTAGCCTGCATGCTGGTATACGAAATTAATAAACGTAAAGAATCTGAAATTGAGCGGGAATTACAGCAACGCCGTGCCGTTTCCGCCGCAGTACAGGGAGACTAACACCATGGCCGACACTCTTCTGACAGACAGCGAATGTGAAGCCCTGCGGCAAAGAGCGTTGTCGCAGCCTCTGGTTACGCATATATATACTGCTGACCCTTCTGCCCATGTATTTGATGGCCGCATCTATATTTATCCGTCGCATGATATCGAGGCGGGTGTGGCCTTTAATGATAATGGCGACCACTTTGCGATGCAGGACTACCACGTACTGTCGCTGGACCACCCGCAGGCACAGGCCGTTGACCACGGTGTGGCGCTGCATATTGATGATGTGCCCTGGGCCGAGCGCCAGATGTGGGCGCCGGATGCCGCCTGCAAAGATGGCCGCTATTATTTTTATTTTCCGGCGAAAAACGCTGCCGGCCGCTTTCAGATAGGTGTCGCGACCAGTGACAGCCCTACCGGCCCCTTTAAACCCCAACCAACACCGATACAGGGCAGTTACTCGATAGATCCTGCAGTTTTCGCCGACGATGACGGCAGTTTTTATCTGTACTTTGGCGGCATCTGGGGTGGGCAATTACAGCAGTACCGTAATAATCAGTACAGCGCACAATACGCTGAGCCTGACGCCTCTGAGCCGGCACTGGGGCCAAAAGTGGCCCGCCTGCGCGATGATATGCTGGAATTTGCCGAGGCGCCGCGCGAGATTATTATCCTGGATGAGCATGGCAAACCCTTGCTGGCCGGCGATAACGAGCGGCGTTTCTTTGAGGCGTCCTGGCTGCATAAATACCAGGGTAAGTACTATTTTTCCTACTCTACCGGCGATACGCATTTTATCTGCTACGCCACCGGCGACAGCCCGTACGGCCCCTTTACCTATCAGGGCCGTATTCTGCAACCGGTCGTTGGCTGGACCAGCCATCATTCGATCTGTGAACTAAACGGCGACTGGTATTTGTTCTATCACGATTCAGTGCTGTCAAAAGGGGTCACCCATCTGCGTTCGGTGAAGATGGCACCGTTGCAACACGATGCGCAGGGCCGGATCCGCACTTTACTGCCATATCATGATTAAGCAGGAGCCTTGCTATGCATAAATCCCTTTTGCTGGCGGCTATGCTGTCTGTCAGCGGTGCGCTGACGGCTGCTGAGACAACACCATTACCGTACCAGAACGCCACATTGTCAGTTGATCAGCGGGTGGATGACCTACTGGCCCGCATGACACTGGCAGAAAAAGTTGCCCAGCTGCAAACGGTATGGCAGCAAAGACGCACGCTGGAAGATAAACAGCTGCGGTTTGTTGCAGACGCAGCCGCTAAGCTGATACCGCACGGTATTGGCCATATTGGCCGGCCCAGCGAGTTCAAAACACCTCAACAGAGCGCTGAATTTAATAATGCTTTGCAGCGCTGGCTAAAACAACACACAAGGCTGGGCATACCGGCGCTGATGCATGAAGAAGCCTTGCATGGTTACGCGGCGTTTGATGCCAGCAGCCTGCCGCAGGCGATTGCGCTGGCCAGCAGCTGGTCACCAGAGATTATGCATGATGTGTATGCGCTGGCGGCAAAAGAAATGCGCGCTACCGGTGCGCACTGGGCGCTGACGCCAATACTGGATATCGCCCGCGACCCGCGCTGGGGCCGGATTGAAGAAACCATGGGTGAAGATCCTTATCTGATGTCGGCGCTTGGCGTAGCAGCAGTGCAAGGCTTTCAGGGCGATGCCGGTAAAGATGGCGCTTTTGCTGAAGATAAAGTGGTGGCGACATTAAAGCATCTTACCGGCCACGGCCAGCCGCAAGCCGGGGTGAACATTGCACCGGCGCAAATCGGCCCGCGTGAGCTGCATGAAGTGTTTTTACCGCCGTTTGAGGCCGCGGTAAAACTGGCGCATGCCGGCAGTATTATGGCGTCTTATAACGAAATTGATGGCATTCCATCGCATGTTAATCAGCCGCTGCTGCAGGGCGTAGTGCGCGGGCAGTGGGGTTTTAACGGTGTGATTGTCAGTGATTACTTCGCCATTGAAGAGCTGAACAGCCGCCATCAGTTATACAGCAGTGATGCGCAGGCGGCAAAAGCCGCGCTGCTGGCCGGGGTAGATATGGAAACCCCCGATCCGGACGCGTTTTTGCACCTGCAGGCGTTGGTTGAAGGCGGTGAGTTAGCCGAAACTGCTATCGATCAGGCGGTGCAGCGCGTGCTGCGGCTGAAGTTCCGCCTTGGTTTATTTGAAAACCCTTATGTCGATGCCGCTTTGGCTGATGCGGCGGTGGGTGCTGATACCAGCCGCCGTTTTGCCCGCGACGTAGCAGAAAAATCGCTGGTACTGCTGAAAAATGACGGCACTTTGCCGTTAGATGCCGGCAAGATTAAAAAACTGGCGGTAATCGGGCCGCATGCGGATGAAACCTTACTCGGCGGTTACAGCAGTATCCCGCGCCAGACGGTCAGTATTTATCAGGGGCTGAAACAAAAACTGCAGGGTAAAGCCGAGGTAGTGTTTGCCCGCGGCACACTGCTGACCAAGCCGCTGCCCGCAGCACCGGCTCAGGCGGCGGAGCAAATATTCACTACAGCGGATATCCGCGAGCGCAGCAAGCAGGCCGGTACCTTTTCCATGCAGCGCTGGAACCATGATGATATTGCACTGGCTGACGAGCAGGACCGCCGGGGTTTACTCGATGAAGCCGTGACAGTGGCAAAAAGCGCTGATGCGGTGGTGCTGGTACTGGGCGAAAACGAAGGCTTATCGCGTGAGGCCTGGGCCGATAAACACCTGGGCGATCGCACCAGTCTGCAGCTGGTGGGTAATCAGCTGCAGTTGGCCAACGCGCTGCTGGCAACCGGTAAGCCTGTAGTACTGGTGCTGCAAAATGGCCGGCCCCTGGCGCTGGGCGAGCTGGCGCAAACCATGCCGGCCATTATTGAAAGCTGGTATCTGGGCCAGGAAACCGGCAGTGCGGTGGCGAATGTGCTGTTTGGTGATGTTAACCCATCGGGTAAATTGCCGCTGACATTCCCGCGCAGTGCCGGCCATATTCCAAGTTATTACAACCATAAAGCATCGGCAAAGCGCGGATATCTGTTTGACGATATCAGCCCGCTGTATCCGTTTGGCCATGGCCTTAGTTATACCAGCTTCAGCTACAGTGATCTGAAGATTGATGCCAGCCAGGCACAGGCCAATGGTGAAGTCCGTATCAGCCTGACGGTGCGCAACAGCGGCCAGCGCGACGGTACCGAAGTGGTGCAGCTGTATATCAATGATCCGGTCGCCAGTGTTACCCGGCCGGTACAGCAGTTGAAGGGCTTTACCCGGGTTTCGCTCAAACGTGGCGAACAGGCCACAGTCCGTTTTACCTTGCCGGTTAACTTACTGGCATTTTTTGATCAGGCTATGCGCTGGGTAGTGGAACCGGGTGAAATCAGCGTGCAGCTTGGCAGTTCGTCAGCAGATATCCGCTTACAGGGCAGTTTCAGTATCGGCGGGGCGCTGACCGAGGTCAGTGACAACAAAGCCTACTTAAGTCAGGTTAGCGTCACCGCGCGCTGAGCGCAGTTACAAGGTTCACAGGAGGCATAAGGATGTCTGATAACACTAAATACCGCACGCCGTTACGCAGCGGCCTGCTGCTTGGCAGCGTTTTACTGGTCGCCTGCAGCCAGTCACTGCAGCAGGGCAGTAGCGACGCACCGCTGCAGCCGCGCATTGATCCAGAGAACTGGCCAATGCAGGCATCACCGATTGCACGTACCGACGCGATAGAAACTAAAGTCAGCAGTTTGCTGCGCCAGATGAGCGTTGAGCAGAAAGTCGGCCAGATTATTCAGGCCGATATCGCTTCGGTCACGCCACAACAGGTACGGCAATATTATCTGGGGTCAGTGCTAAACGGCGGTAACTCGGCGCCGGGGCGCGATAACCGAGTGGGTGCTGCGGCCTGGCTTGAACTGGCCGATGCCTTCTGGCAAGCCAGCACCGACACCAGCGATGGCCGGCCTTACATTCCGGTGTTCTGGGGCACTGATGCCGTGCATGGCCACAGCAACGTAAAAGGTGCAACGATATTTCCGCACAATATTGGCCTTGGCGCTATGCACGAACCGCAGTTACTGCAGGCCATCGGCCGGGCAACTGCGGTTGAAATGCAGGTAACCGGGCTGGACTGGACTTTTGCACCGACTATAGCGGTAGCGCGTGATGACCGCTGGGGCCGTACTTATGAGTCGTACAGCGAAGATCCGGCGCTGGTTGCCAGTTATGCGCCTTATATTCTGCAGGGCATTCAGGGCAAAGTTGGCGCAGAAGATTTTTTACGCGGTGAACATATGCTGGCGACGGTGAAGCACTTTTTGGGTGATGGCGGCACAGTGGCCGGTAAAGATCAGGGCGATAATATCAGCACTGAAGCCCAGCTGCGCGATATTCATGCCTTGCCGTATTACAGCGCAATTAAAGCCGGTGCCCGGGTGGTCATGGCGTCGTATAACAGCTGGCACGGCAGTAAGATGCATGGTTTTGCGCCTATGCTGACTGATGTGCTGGTAAAGCGCATGGGCTTTGACGGCTTTGTGGTAGGAGACTGGAACGGCCATGGTCAGGTTGCCGGTTGCACGCCGACTGACTGCGCCAATGCGCTGCTGGCCGGGCTGGATATGTATATGGCACCGGACAGCTGGCAAACGCTGTATAACACCACACTGGCGCAGGTAAACACCGGGCAGATCCCGATGGCACGGCTGGACGAAGCAGTAGCCCGGGTGCTGCGCATCAAAGCCGAAATGGGGCTGTTTGAGCAGGTCAGGCCATCACAGCGGCCGTTGGCTGGGCGTTATGAGCTGCTGGGGAACGCCAGCCACCGCGCACTGGCGCGTGAAGCAGCACGAAAATCGTTAGTGTTGCTGAAAAATAATCAGCAACTGTTACCGCTGCGTGCCGGCAGCAGAGTGCTGGTAGCCGGCGACGGTGCCGATAACATTGGTAAGCAAAGTGGCGGCTGGACGCTAAGCTGGCAGGGCTCTGGCAACAGTAATCATGACTTCCCCAATGGCGAATCTATTTATGCCGGTATTCAGCATGCCGTGCAGGCCGGTGGTGGCAGCACGGAGCTGAGTGAGAATGGCCGTTTCAGCGTTAAACCCGATGTGGCCATAGTGGTGTTTGGTGAAGAACCGTATGCTGAGTTTATCGGCGATCGCAGCCATCTGGCGTTTGACGATAACCGGGCGCTGCAAATCCTTAAACAGCTAAAAGCGCAGGGTATTCCAACCGTTAGTGTGTTTTTATCCGGCCGGCCATTGTGGGTCAACCCGGAGCTGAACCAATCTGATGCCTTTGTCGCGGCCTTTTTACCCGGCACTGAGGGTGGGGCAGTAGCCGATGTGTTGTTTCGGGCCGCAGACGGCAGCGTACGCCACGATTTTCAGGGCCGGTTGTCGTTTTCCTGGCCGGACAACGCCAAAGGCGAGCCGCTTAATGTCGGTGACGCTAACTACAACCCGCTATTTGCCTACGGCTACGGCCTGAGTTACCGCGACAATACAGTGCTGACGCCTTTGCATGAAAATGCCGGCATCAGCGCCGCAGCAATGTTAAATACCAGCCGTTATTTGTATGCCGGTAAAGCGGTAACACCGTGGCAGTTACAGCTGTCAGATGCAGGTACTATCACCGTGGTGGCGGATGCGCAACAGCGCTCTGCAGCAGGTGCGGTGACGGCCATAGCAACTGACCGGCTGCAACAGGAAGATTCGGTCACACTGCGGTTTGACAAAGCTGCCACAGTGCGGTTGGGCCATGCTGATGGCATAGCGCTGGACTTAGCCCGCCAGTCAAACGGTGATATGGCGCTGGAGCTGGAGTACCAGGTGGTGTCGGTTGCTGCTGGCACTAAGGTTGAGCTGGGTATGCAGTGCGGCGATAACTGCGCCAGTATGCTGGATATCAGCAGCAACCTGCAGGCAATGCAGGGTAAAGGCTGGCACAGTACGAAAATAGCGCTGCGCTGCTTTAGCCTGGCCAACGGCAACTTTGATATCAGCCGGGTAACACAGCCTATGGTGCTGCGCAGCGATGCCGGCCTGGTACTGCAACTGGCCAATGTGCGGCTGGCACAAAATGAAGGTAATGCCACCTGCGGGAATTAACGGCGGTGTCTGGTAGGAATGGCGCTGCTGGTTGAGGAGAACAGGTTTACCCTAAGCCAACCGTTGAAGCCCTGGACGGGCGGACAAATTCGCCGGGAACGAATTTAAACAGCTCTGCTGGCCCGTAGGGTGAACTTCATGGATGAAGTTCATAAACGAGCCCCCAGGGATGGGTTTACGGCGTGTTGGTGTGGGTAAACCTGTTCGTGTTTTGACGCCCGATTATAGTATTGGCTTCAGCGTAAATACCTCTACCAGTTAAACAACGTGCCATCTTCCAACCGGTTTACTGGCAGATAAGCCCGCTTATACGGGTATTTGGCTGCCAGTTTCTCGTCAATATCGACACCATGGCCCGGGTTTTCACCGCAGTGTAAAAAGCCCTGCGCAAAATGGTAGTCGTGTGGAAATACTGCATCGGTTTCATCGGTGTGGCGCATATATTCCTGAATACCAAAGTTAGGCACCCAGGTATCAAAATGTAGCGCCGCGCCCATGGTAACCGGCGATAAATCGGTGGCGCCATGAAAGCCGGTTTTAACATGGTACATCTCAGCCAGTGCAGCAATGCGGCGCAGGTGCGTAATGCCACCGGCATGCACCAGCGTAGTGCGGATATAATCAATCAGTTGCTCGCTGATAAGCTGCTGACAATCATGAATTGACGAGAACACCTCACCCACCGCCAGAGGCGTGGTGGTGTGCTGGCGAATCAGCCGGAACCCCTCCTGTAGCTCCGCCGGTACCGTATCTTCCAGCCAGAACAGCTTATAAGGCTCCAGCTCTTTGCCAAGCCGCGCTGCTTCTATCGGCGTTAAACGGTGATGCACATCATGCAGCAGGTGCAGCTCATCACCAAATTGCTGGCGCAGCTCGGCAAACAACTTCGGCGTATGGTTAAGGTACTTGCTGGTTGACCACAGGTTTTCTGTTGGCAGGCTGGCATCGGCTGGCTCGTAAAACAAGGTATCTTTGGACACGCCATAGGTAGAGGCTAAACCCGGTACGCCAGACTGGGCGCGAATCGCCTGATAGCCCAGCTCGCGGTATTTGGCCACCGCCTCTACCGTCTGGTCGATGTCGTTACCGTTGGCATGGCCATACACCAGTACTTTATCGCGGCTGCGCCCACCCAGTAACTGATACAGCGGCATGCCGGCGGCTTTGGCTTTAATGTCCCACAGCGCCATGTCTACTGCGGCCAGCGCCGTCATATTCACCGGGCCGCGGCGCCAGTACACCCCACGGTAAAAATATTGCCAGATATCTTCAATCTGACGGGCATCCCGGCCAATCAGGCAGGGCAGCATGTGGTCGTTCAGCATGCTCACCACCGCCAGCTCACGGCCATTTAGTGTGGCATCGCCAATGCCGTATAAGCCCTGATCGGTTTCGATCTTCAGTGTGACAAAATTACGTCCCGGACTGCAGACAATAACGCGTGCTGCGATGATTTTCATAACCATTACCCTGTTGCCGAAAAGCTCAGGCTAACATGGTGTTATGGCCGGGCAATTGAGAAAGCCATTGGCGGTTTTACGTTTTTTTATTCGCTGTTAGCCATTCTTAGCCAAGGGCTTGGCGCACCAGTACAGCATGATAGGCTGATGCCATAGTATTGCCGGAGATAGCTGATGACGAAAACACTATTACTGCTCGCCTTAAGCTGCAGCTTCTGTACGCAGGCGGCGATTACACTGCCCAAATTGATCAGTGACAACATGGTACTGCAGCGTGGCAGCGCCATTACGCTGTGGGGTTACGCAGATGATAGCGAAACAGTGACAGTACAGTTAAACGGCACAGTGCTGGGCCAGGCGCGCGCTGAAAATGGCCGCTGGCAGTTTACGCTGCCATCACAAGCGCCGGGTTGTGGCCATCAACTGCGCTTCACTGGCAGCAATCAAATCACCTTGAGCGGCATTTGTTTTGGCGATGTCTGGCTGGCATCGGGCCAGTCGAACATGGAGCTGCCAATGGCAAGGGTAGCCGAAGCTTATGCTGCTGATTTAGCCAGTGCGAATTACCCGCAGATCCGCCAGTTTACTGTGCCGCAGCAATACAACTTTGACGCGCCGCAGCACGATCTGAGCAGTGGGCAGTGGCAGCCCGCTACCACCGAGCATATCGCCGGATTTTCGGCACTGGCATTTTATTTTGCCCGCGAACTGTATCAGCACAACGGCGTGCCGGTGGGTATTTTAAATAACGCGCTTGGCGGCTCGCCGGTAGAAGCCTGGCTAAGTGAAGAAGCGCTGCAGGCGTTCCCCGATGCACTGGCGCAAGGGCTGAAATTTCGCGATAAAGCGCTGATAGCGCAGGTTGAAGCGGCCGATAAAGCCAAGAACGCGCAGTGGTATGGCGCTTTGGCCAAAACCGATGCCGGCTTAAGCGGCGCTACCCCCTGGTATGCACCCGAGCTGGACGACAGCAACTGGCAAAGTTTCAGCGTACCGGGCTTTCGCGCAGAGCCCTTTACCGGGGTGTGGTGGCTGCGTAAAACTGTGCAGCTTACGG
>NZ_DATCSY010000013.1:0-11270 GCF_036568245.1 Rheinheimera sp.
AATTATTCAGCCTGGTGTGGCCAAGGTCCGTTTACAGCCCGGTATCGGTGCGCCGTGCAGTAAACCAGCTACGCACGGTGTTTGCTGATAACAATAAAACCATATTTAAAACCTATCCCAAACGCGGCTACGCCTTACATGCCAGGCTTAGCACTTTAACGACGGGGCATGACTCTGAAACTGCGGGCAATATTCAAACCGTAGAAACCAGCCTTGATAGCAGCCAGCCCGCTTTTTACAGTGAGCATGCTGAGCCTGGCGCTCTGTTGCTCAGGCGGCGCTTTCGCCGCAAGTGTATCGGCTATCTGTTATTACTGGTACTGGCCTTTTGCGTCGTCTGGTTGCGGTTGGTTTCTCCTCCGGCACCGACCTGGCAGGTAACGTCACTGCAACCGCTTACCGCGACAGCCGGGCAAGAAACTTTCAGCCGCTTTACGCCGGACAATAACGCTGTTGTCTACCTGTCTCAGTCCGATAACACAGCTGGCGGCAGTGAATTGTGGCTAACGTCAACCGACCGTCAGCAGCAACGCCTGCTGTATAAAACTGACTATCGGGTAGATTTTTTCAGCTGGCTGCCGTCAGAACAGGCAGATCCCAGACCACGGCTATTGCTGGCAGCGCACACTGACAATAAGGTGCAATTTTTTAGCTTAACCCTGTCAACCGATTACCAATTGCAGGCTTATAAGGACCATCTGGCGGTCTCTGCTAGCAGAATAAACAGCCCGTTTTACACCGATGGCACTTCGGTGTTTTATTTAGCTGCGGAACATAATACGCAAAAGCTTTACCGGGCCAATCTTAGCAGTGGTCAGATAGATCTGCTGTTAACGGCAAGCCAGCAGTTCTCGCCTTATCGTATAGCGCCGTCGCCGGAACAAGCAGCCATTACGCTGCTGGGGTTTGACGCCCGGCAACGCTCTCAGCTAAAACAACTGTCTGTCAGCAGTGGCGAAATCAGCGACATCGCTACGCTGGACGCCAACTGGTACTTTATCGATTACCAGCCGTCATTCGCCGGCTATTTACTCAGTGATGGCAAATCGCTGTTTACCCTTGATGCGCAGCAAAAACTGCAAAAGCTGCCGTTTGAGAACTACGCCTTTTTGCACTACCCCACTTTAGCGCCTGACGGTAAAGCAATCAGTTATACCCATGCCACCGCCAGTGGTAACATCTACCGTCAGCCATTAAATACGCAGTCACCCATCGCACTTACCAGTGGTACAGCACACAGCTGGCTGGGTAGCTTTTCACACGACAACCGGCAACTGGCTTATGTCTCGAACAAGTACGGCCATAGTCAAATCTTTGTGCTCAATATCGCTACCGGTGAAGAGCGGCTGCTGTATGACAATCCACAGCAACATCTGGCGTTGTCACAACCCTTATGGTCAGCAGACAATAGCAAACTTGCCTTTGCCAGAAACCAGCGCCTGGTTATCGTGAGCCTGAGCACCACGCAGACAGAGCATTTTGATCAGATAATCGGCCTGCCCACGCAATGGCTGGATAACAACGATGAGCTGCTAATCAAACAAAGCGCAAAACCCGCTACTCGCTGGTACCGTTTTTCGTTAAGCCGGAACGAGGAGCAAGCAGAAGTGGCCAGTGATCTGGCGCAACTGATACACAACGACAGCCGCTATGAGATACCGGAAAACCAGTTGCAAACGGCCAGCGGCACAGTGTTGTTTAACGCTGCTGACAAGCAGCGAATAGTGCAGCATTTTGCAAAAGCCAATGGCCTGTATCTGCTGTTAGCCTCGTCAGAAACGCCTGAAGTTGAAGTGTGGTTATTTAACTTTGTTACCGGCAATACAGAGAAAATTACCTCTGTGACGTTACCTTCCAGCGAAATATCCGATATCAATCAGCAACAGCTGCTGTACAGCACTTTTGCAACCGATAAAGACATTCATACCTTAACCTTGAAACGGCAGCCGTAAGTGCCGGTTTACCGCCCTTATTGTGCGGCCACGAAGCACTGTTAAAAAGGTTGATGTAGCCGCAGAAAGCGGGCAAAACGTGGTAAACCTGTTTTGGTATAACCGTTATAGCGATAGGTAATAATACTGCCAATTTCTGGCGGGGTTTGGCGCAGTGCATCGGTAAGGCCACTGCCGATGGCAAAGGTTTTACCGTCCGGCATTTTTACCACCAAAGCGCCCACCATACCCTGATATTTACCCTTGCCGGGACGGTAACCAATGACTTCGGCCTCGGTATCCTGATAGGTTTTCAGTTTCAGTAAGGCATTGCTTCTGCCGGTAGTATAAGCGGCGTCCTGATGGTGCAACATTAAGCCCTCAGCACCGCTTTGCTCCAATTCATGCAGTTTTGCCTGCAGCTGTTCCTTACTAGCGAGCCTGAACTGCGGCACCAGCTTTAAATAAGGGCTATTGTGCTGCTGCACCAGCTGCTGCATCAGCGTTATACGCTCGCTAAAATTGCCCGGCGCATCCGGTAGCTCAAAAATGTAATAGCCTAATTGCTGCCATTCGCTATCAACCGGCGTGGCCTTACTGACAACACTTAACGTTTCAGCAAAGGCGTTGCGGCCCAGCCACAGCTCACCGTCTAATTTTTGTGTTGGAAAGTGCGCAACAAACCAGGCCGGTGCGGCGATAAGCTGGCCGCCACGCGAAATAAGCTGTTTGCCATCCCAGAACGCACGTACGCCATCCAGCTTTTCGCTAACCCAGTATTGCTGCACATCAACGCTGTTTTGGTATACCTCTGCCAACAAAAGGTCGGGCTTAGTTGCCGCCGCGTAGCCATGGTAAAAACATAAAGTACAGCCGATAAGCAGAGTGCAAATCAACTTTTTAATCACTATTTAGCATCCTTTTATTTAAATAAAAAGTGTAGTGATTAAGTCTGTTTCAGCAAGCCCGGCAGATTAACGTTGATGTTTTTGGCTATGCGCTATTGCAGAACCGGCGTCAGGTAGCCATTGCCCAGCTGACGCATTTGCTGTTCAACCCAGCTCACGCGTTGTTGCAGGTACGGTGTTAACCGGCGTGGGTCGCGTTTACGCGGGCTGGGTAACAATACCGCCAGCCGCGCAGCTTCATTGCGGCTGAGCTTGCTGGCAGGTTTGCCATAATAGTGCTGGCTGGCCGCTTCGACGCCGTAGATGCCGGCGCCAAATTCGGCGATGTTTAAATACACCTCTAAAATACGCTTTTTACCCCATACAGCTTCAAGCCCCAGCGCCAGGGTGGCTTCCAGCCCCTTGCGTAACATACTGCGGCCGGGCCACAGCAACAGGTTCTTTGCCGTTTGCTGGCTGATAGTACTGGCGCCGCGCAAACCGTCGCCGTCATCAAACTGCTCCAACGCTTTTTTAATTTCTGCCATATCAACGCCAAAATGCTGCGGAAAGCGCTGATCCTCAGAGGCGACCAACGCCAGCGGCACATGCGATGGCAGCGTATTGATATCCACCCAACGCTGACTGACCGGATACGGGCTTTGCAACATAAAGGCGGAAGTTGGCGGCGCAACAAACCGGAGCAACAATAGCAGCAACAAGACAAGCAGCAGTATTGCCAGTGACAGCCGCCACAGCACTGACCAGATCCAGCCGATAAAACCACGCTTACTTTGTGCCATTAGCTCTTACTTTACCCCGTGCTGTTAAGCCAGTTGGCAACCCAACCAAATGTTATCAGCCCATTATCCGCTATCTTACTGAACAAACACTAAATATAGAATGAAATGACTGCACTTTACTCTTTGCACCTCAAATCTTAAGGTACTCAGGCTGGGGCAATTGGAATTTTTTCATCCGTTTAACCGGATAGGATGGTCTGAGTTGGCTCTGGGCTAATGAAGAGTCATAACGTCACCCTGTAGTATTTAAACACCGCTTCTTTTAGCTGCGGTTCACGTTCAAATACGACAAACATATGCATCTCATCAGCAGAGATTTTACGAACGGTAAAGCCGTCAAAATAGGCGGCATCTTCTTCGATTTTTACCAGCGGAAAATCCACGGCTTGGTCTTTCTCTTCCCAGCCTTTTAAGTCGTGGCCAAAGTGCTTTAGCTGCAGCACTAAGCTGTCGTCCACTTCGCGGATAATCTCAATCTCATAAAACTTCACTTTACCATTGCTGCTGAGTTTAAACGTGCCCACCATGCTGCCTGCAGATGGCAGCGCCCAATGCTCTTCAACAGTGCCACCCAGCGCCTCACCACGCCAGTGCCCCGCCAGCCAGCTTAACTACCCAATATTCGCTTTGGGCGATGCCTGCCCGGGCACCAGCGTCAGTGTTTCAGAGGCATAAACATCCGTTAAACACAGCAGTAATAAACAGCAAATTCGCAGCATAGTGTGCATGGTAGTTCTCCCTTTAACCTGAGTGACTCTTTAGCCTGACTGACTATAGATGTCGGGCTTATAAATCTCCATAAAGCTATCGGGCTTGCTTAACGCGGTAAAGCCAAACTTCTGATACAAACCATGTGCATTAGAAGTCGCCAGCGTAGTTATGCGGTGTACTACCACCATACCGCAGTAGCGGCTGCGGAAGTTGTCTGTTAGCTTATTTAAAAAATACTAACAGGAACAAGCCGATGCTGAATAAACAGCCGCTCCTTTCTTTACTGGCCGCCGCTATACTGGCCAGTAGCAGTGCATTCGCCAGCAACACAGCAGCGCCAAAAGTAACGGTATCTGACTGGCTGGCACAAAGCAGCGCCAGCGATTGGCGCAAGCTTGATGCCGAAAACACCTTATATCTGGAGCTGCCTGCGGGCAGGGTGATTATCGAATTGGCCGGCGATTTTGCACCTAAACACATCAGTAATATTAAAGCGCTGGTGCGCGAAGGCTTTTATCAGAACATACCTGTAGTGCGGGTGCAGGATAACTACGTCGTGCAGTGGAATGAACCCGACGGTGCTACACCAAAACCGTTAAAGCAGGCTAAACGCAGTATAGCGGCAGAATTTACCGTTAAGCTGCCAGCTAACTTTGCCTTCACCGCTTTAGCTGACTTTGATGGCTATGCGCCAAAAACCGGCCATGTTAACGGCTTTGCCATGGCAATGGACCCCAGTGACAATAGCGGCTGGTTAACCCACTGCTACGGCGCCGTCGGCATCGGCCGCGACAACGAAGCAGACAGCGGCTCCGGCACTTCTATGTACGTGGTGACAGGCCATGCACCACGCCATCTGGACCGTAATATTACGCTGGTTGGTACTGTGCGCCAGGGCATGGAGTTATTATCAACCCTGCCCAGAGGCCAGGGCGATATGGGATTTTACACCTCCGCCGACCAATACACTTATATTAAAGACATCACCCTCGCTGCAGATCTGCCGCCAGAAAAGCGCACCGCACTGCAAGTACTGCGCACCGACACAGCAACTTTTAAAGGTGCTGTAGAAGCACAGCGCAACCGTGGCGGCGACTGGTACCAACACCCGGCAGGTTATATTGAAGTGTGTAATGTCAGAGTGCCGGTAAGAGAAACGCCGGTAAAATGATTTAATGCCTTAACAGCTATGCAGGGCTAGTAGAAAACTATCCCTGCCTTTTGCTCATCACTGTGCACTTTGCGCACGTTTACGCTGTGCCGTGTAGTGCCACCACGGTTTGGGGTCGTCACCATTGATAAAGCGGGTTATCGAAATAAATACATCGATGACACAAGGGTCATGCCGTTGGCCAGTAATATCGCATAACCGGTAATACATATCGTACGGGTCTTGCCCCAGCAAGTCAGCAGGCTTATCAATACCTAGCAATACCAAATCAGCAGCACTGGCCTTACCAATATTTGGCCGGTCAGTCAGCTTGGTTACCTTCTCGCGTATTACTTTATTTGGATTCAAGATTACCGCCCCCTTGAAAAATTATTAGGATCAGAAAGAAATTAAACCTAATGACTCACCATAATTTAGATCTGACCCAATTTATCGTAGGCCGCTGATTATGCTGATAATTTAAGCGGGTGTCGATTGCGGCTTTTTATCCAACTTGACAGTTTTTAAGCCATCCGTTTCGTACTAATTATCTTTAACAACTCCACCGTGGCTGTGGCGTCCGCTAAAGCATTGCGGTGGTTAACACAATCAGCGATTTGTCCGCTGTAATGCCTTACTAGCCGCAATTTCTTCCAGTCGTTCTGCCAGCCACACTTTGATGATAGATTGGCGGGTAACACCTACCCGGCTTGCTTCTTTATCGAGTGACTCAATCATCCATTCAGGGAAATCGACATTAACGCGGCGTTGGGTTTGATTTGGGCGTTTTATTGTCGACAGGTCAAGATCGTCGATAATATCAACGGCATCATCGTCAAATTTTTTGTCGAACATTTTAGCTTTCATAAATTTCAATCTCCGCTTTACGCGACCGCCTGACTGAGATAATTCTGATAATCTCACTCCGGTAAGTAATAACTGCCGACCAGATTTTACCTTCAATGACACCAATTACTAATGAACGTGGCTCATCTGTCGATCTGGCGTCAATCTCAATTAAGTCAGGATCAGCCCAAAGCTGCTGTGCATCGACAAAGTCGATGCCATGTTTCTCCAGGTTAGCCAGGCTTTTCTTGTCATCAAATTCGAATCGGTACATAGGTATATAAATTATACCTTAATGGCATTATTGGCAAGTTGTGGCGAGCAACGCTTCGCATTAATCATTTTAAGCAACTCCACTGTTGCTGTGGCATCTGTCAGGGCGCGGTGGTGGTTGGTTAGCGGTATCTCAAACTGCTGGCACAGGTTGCCAAGGCTGTATCAACTCATGAGTAATTCGGAAGTCCCAACAATTTAAGCTTGCCATTCCTATTGAGCCAAAAATAAACAAATGATACATTTATTTAACTTTAACAACTCAAGGAATGATAAACCATGTCAAAGTTACTCGAACCCTTCAGTGCAATGTTCGGCATATTTACCGACAAGAGAAAAGCCAATAAAGTTTATACAAACCTAATGCCCTCTCTTGAATTCATCATGACGATTAAAGGCCGTAACTCTGCTGAAGCCAGAGGCTTGCTGGCAATATTGGCTGGTTTACCGGCATCTGGGGCAAAAAGCGTTAATTTTGCTAAGAAATATCTGCATTCTCCAGACGGATGGAAAGATCTACCAGCGAATCCTGACGACATCCCTTTCGGCCACTGGCACTAAGGACAAATCATGACAAACCGCACCGGCTGGAAGCTATTTTTTGTACTTACCGTTATCTACTTGCTGCTTGGTGTGTTCAGCCTGATCCAAGCAACACAACAGCCAGTCGCAATGGACAGCAGTGAGATGGTCGGTTGGCTGTTTATGTTGGCTTTTGCTGTCCTCACTGCAATAGCCAGTTATGGTTACGGATGGCGCAAAATTATTGGCTTTGGCAAATTCTGGTATTTACTACTGGTAACTGCACTTGTAGCGGTAGCTTACGAGGGCGTGAATCTTTACCAGAGTACTAATACTGACAGCAGTGAGAAGCTCTTTGTAGCAATAGTTGGCTTGGTGTATTTCGCTTTTTTCAGTCGGCTAATGCTTAACTACGCAGCTGAGGACAAAGCTGAAAAAGCTTAACCAATTTAGTTACTATCCACCGCACACCGTTTGGCATTAATCATTTTAAGCAACTCCACCGTTGCTGTCGCATCTGCCAGGGCGCGGTGGTGGTTCGTGAGTGGTATCTCAAACTGCTGGCACAGGTTACCCAGGCTGTAGGATTTTAAGCCCGGATAATAGCGGCGCATATTTACTACCGTACATAGTTGCAGCATATCAAACGGCAGTTCGCAGCGGGCGAATTCACTGCGGATAAAGCCGTAATCAAACTTGGCGTTATGCGCGACAAATACCGCGCCTTGTAAAAACTCACTCAGTTTTTCTGCAATTTCAGCAAAGGTTGGCGCATCGGCGACCATGCTATTGCTGATACCGGTTAAGCGGCTGATAAAAGAGGGGATATGCCGCTGCGGATTTATAAGCGTGCTAAAAGTATTGAGCACTTCACCGGCTTGCACTTTTAATGCGCCTATTTCGGTGATGCGATCGGTACCGGCTTTGCCGCCGGTGGTTTCAACGTCCAGCACTACATAAACGCGGTTTGGGTCGACTATCCACTGCAGTTTTTCAATACGGGCGTTGAAACCGGCCTGCTTCAGTGCCTGCAACCGTGCTAACTGATGGCGCTGAATTTTATCGCCCGGCGCTTTGACTTCAATAAATTCAAGCGTTTCATCTTTTATCAGCAGTAAATCCGGGTAACCGCTGCTGTGGCGGGGGAAATCCTGCGCCATGGCGCGCAGTATGGGTGCTAATGCACTTTGGCCATTCGCCACCGACGCATATTGCAATAGCGGCAATAGCTGCTCTGCCAAATCGCTGTGCCAGTAAAACAGGCTGTTGGCCTTGCCATAGTGCGCAGTTAAGGCGCTTAGCAGCGCGGTAGCCGCGCCTGGCTCGGCCAGTTGGCTTAGCTTTTGTTCTATCTCGGTGGCAAACTGCTGATAAAAGCCACCGGCACTGAGGTTACGCGGCCGGCGCTCAAACGGGTTATGCAGGGCGCTGTGTTCATGTTCAAACAATTCATGCCAGAACCACAGGCCAAACAGCGCCAGCCAGAGTTTGTTTTCACCATGAAACACGCTGTAGCCCTTTGCCGCATAATGCGCCATCAGGCCCTGCTCGGCTTTGCCTAAGTAAAGTTCGTCTATGCCAACCTGTGGTGCACTGCGCAAAAGCTCGGTTAGTGCTGAACGGCGCTGGCCGTTTGCAGCAAATTTACGCTGATAAAAGTCATCGGCAAACAGCCATTCTTCATCGCAGCTGGGGTCATCCAGCAATTGCTGTAAATACTGCTGGCACTTGTCCGTTTGCCCGCTACTGAAATACAATCGCACTAAGCGCTCACTGGCCGGAAAGCCATTACTGTGCTGATAAAAGGCGATAGCCAGATCGTCCAGCAGGTATTGCTCGGCCAGTTTACCCAGGCTGTAGCAGCGTTCGCTGCGCTTTAGCGCCAGCGCATTATCATCACTTAGCGGCCATTGCTGCACCTGTTCCAGCCAGGGTTGCAGTAACATGGCGGCATCTTCCGGCTGGTTTTTCAGCTGTTTTGCCAGCTCGGCCAGTTGCTGTTTGGCACAGGCTAACGCATAGGCCAGCCGGGCCTGGGCTAAGCCGGTAAAGCGCGGTTTAAACTGCTGTTTAAACTGGCCACTTTGGCGGATGCCCAAATCGCGCAGCGTAAACAATGATAAATTCGGCTCTATACGGCCAAAATAAAGAAAATACAGGTAGTTAAGTGTGGGCTGGCGTTGTAATGCTACATAACGCTGCGGCAGCTGACTGATAAGCGAAAGCCAGTCTACCTCCAGCTTCAGCGCTACGCGCAGCAGTTGTGGCTTGGCATGGCTTTTTTTCGCACCGCTTGCTGCGCCGGTTTGCGTTTCAGCCAGCTGCAGTAACTGCCATAAGGTGTCTTTGGTTAAGCGTAGCCAGAAGTCGTTAAGGTGCTGTGCTGTCAGCGCACTGATAAAGCCAGCGGCAGTCAGTTCATCCAGCACAGGCCCGGGCGGGCCAATCTCGTTGTAGTTAAGCTCGGTATCGGCAAACACTGTGCCTTTGCGGTTAAGCATACGTACAAACAGCTGCTGTGCCGGCTCGCGCAGCGCGGCAAAATCGTGCAGAAACTGCTGCTCGCCTTTGGTTAAACACTGCACGTAGTGAGTGCCTACAAACTGCAGCAACTCGTTAAAGTGCTGCAGGTAGTAACCGGTGTCGAGGTCCTGGCGCGGCCCGGCCATGGTTGTGGCTTACGCCACAACAGTGCTGATTAAATAGCCGGTATAGCCAATAAACACCGCCAGCAACACTGCTCCTTCCAGCCGGTTAATACGGCCCTGTTTTTTGTAGCCGTAGCCCATAACAAACAGTGCCGCTGTCAATACGGCCATCAGTGTCCAATCGCGCGTTAACACGACGGCATCGACCGCCATAGGTTCTATCGCTGCCGCTATACCCACTACCGCCAACGTATTGAACAGGTTAGAGCCAATCACGTTACCGAGCGCGATATCGTGCTCGCCCTTTTTAATCGCAATCAGTGACGAGGCCAGTTCCGGCAACGAAGTACCGATTGCCACTACCGTTAAACCAATTACCAGATCGCTGACGCCCAGGCTTTGGGCGATAAACACCGCGCCGTATACCAGCATACGCGATGCCACGATCAACAGCACCAGGCCCACCAGCAGCCAGATAATGGCTTGTTTTAAGGTCATGCTGCTTTGCGTCAGCTCTTCATTCATTTCTGTAGCAAGCGCATCCTGCGGGCTTTTCATGCCCTGATACACCGACCAGGCCATCAGTACAAAGAACACGCCCAGTAAACACCAGGCATCCAGGCTGCTAAGCTGATGGTCAAACATCTGCCAGCCGGCAAATACGGTTACCAGCATTAAAATCGGCAGCTCTTTTTTCAGTACCTGTGAATGCACAGCAATAGGGCTTAGCAGTGCCACCAGGCCCAGGATCAGCGCTATATTGGTAATGTTAGAACCATAGGCATTACCCAGCGCCAGTGCCGGGTTACCATCGCTGGCGGCCATGGCTGACACCACCATCTCCGGGGCGGAGGTGCCAAAACCGACGATCAGCATACCAATTAATAACGGTGGCATTCCGGCGTACCGTGCGGTCGCCGCTGCACCATCGACAAAGCGGTCTGCACTCCAGACCAAAAGTGCCAGACCGGCAATTAACGCTACCACCGCCAAAATCATACTGTTGCCCTTTTTGCAGAAAATACTGCGCGCAGCATAGCATGCAGCCACAATACTGCGAAGCTGTGCCCGCGCCATTTTGAAACTAAAGTGAAAACCGTTTAAGCTGCAGCCATAGCCTAAACGGAGTCCATAATGACTACCCTGATTACGATACTGGCGCTGCTGTTTGCCGCGCTGTTTATCGTTGTCACGCTGACCGAAAAATACGGCAGCCGCGACAGCGAACAAACCGCTAAATTAAGCCGCTATATTCTGCCACTGGTGGCCTTGCTGATACTGGCGCAGGTGATTAAGTTTGCTTTTTTCTCTGACTAAGCTTTGCCCTGAGCCCCAGTACACTGACCAGCAGCGCCGGTAAAAAGGTCAGGCTGATCAGGGTAGAAAACAGCAGCCCACACAATACGATAATACCGACACCACGATACAGCTCGGTACCTTCGCCCGGAATAAGCACCAGCGGCGCCAGGCCGAAAATGGTGGTGGCGGTAGACATCAGT
>NZ_DATCSY010000014.1:0-2318 GCF_036568245.1 Rheinheimera sp.
GCACCGCATCCAGCATCTGGCGCTGAACTTTCTGCGTTTGCGCTAATGCGCGCTCTGCTTTGGGCCATTCGTCACTGAACAGGGCTCTGGTCGTCTGTTCGTCGTCATGACTGATTGTTTCTGCTATTGATGGGGTTTTAGTCTCTTCAAGCTTTTTGTCCGGATCGGTCAGGACAACCTGTACGCCTTTGCGACGTAACTGCTCTATAGCTGCGGATGTGCGCACCCAGCCGGCATGTTTGACGATGACATCGCCGGTTTGTTGTAACACCTGAACCACATAGCTGCCTGGCTGCAAATCGGCTATGTGTACTTCCTGATATGCCATCTTCCGCCTAACCCTGCCCACTTCACAATCAGCCGCGTAGTATACCTTAATTGGCTTAACTATAAATTAACAACGAGATGATTTGTCATAATACTGCGATAGCACGGTATATACCATAGCATAAAGCCCGCAACAGCGGGCTTTATCATTACACTTGTGGCTGTATCAGCCGATATTGTCAGCTATCGTCATCAGTGACGCATTACCACCCGCCGCTGTAGTGTTAATGGTGATGGTTTTTTCTGTCACCAGACGGTGCAATAACTGCGGCCCGGCCGGAGCTGTGATCAGCGGCAGTATCGCGCCTTCACGTGCTGCCAGCAGTTCGGCAGACAAAGGTTTTACTGCACTGCTGACATCGATCATCGCCCCTGCCAGATCCTGATGCGCCAGCAGAGTCGTCAGGCAGTCCAGCCGCACCACAGACACCAGATGCTGTGGCATGCCGGCTTGCTGCAGCGCTTTGATGCAGGCTTCTGCTTCGGCCATATCAGCATCTTCTACTGCTGTGACCACGGCATTACCTGCTGCCAGCGCAGTAATAATGGCCAGTAACCAGTGGCTGAATGCCGCGGATTCGTCACGCACCAATGCCAGTACACCGCGTGGATCCAGCACCAGTACATTACTTTCTCCGGTTGGGCCGGGCAGGGCTATCGGCTTTTGCAGCTCACGTTCTACCCGCGCCAGCTTTTGCTGGGCCAGGGTTAAGATCTGGTCTAAATCCGGTTCTTGCTTGTTGACGACGGTATTTGATGCCAGTGAAGCCATAAACTGACGCAATACAGAAGTGCGTTGGTTTATCGACTGCAATGCCCATTGCTGCTGCGCACTGATGGCTGCAGGCATAGCATAGGCCACTGCGCTGCTGGTCGTTTCGCTCAGCAGGCGATGACGCTTGGTGTCATCCAGGGGGGCACAGCTGACATCCAGATTGTCTTTAACTAACCGTGTCAGATACAAGGGCCCGCCTGCTTTAGGGCCGGTGCCCGATAAACCACGACCGCCAAATGGCTGCACGCCGACTACAGCACCAATCATATTACGGTTAACGTAAATATTACCGGCTTTGATATCACGGGCGATACGCTGGGTAAACTGTTCAATCCGGCTGTGCACGCCCATCGTCAGGCCGTAGCCTGTCGCATTGATCTGGTTGATAATGTTATCCAGCTCATCTGCTTTAAAGCGGATAATGTGTACCACAGGGCCGAACACTTCGCGCTCCAATACCGTTAAATCAGCGATCTCATATAGCCTTGGCGCAAAGAAATAGTGCCGGTCACCAGAGGGGATTTTGCACTCATAATGCAAGGTGGCTTTGTCGGCCAGATACTGCACATGGCTGGTTAAGCGCTCGTGGGCTTTAGCATCAATCACCGGGCCTAAATCGGTGCTGAGCCATTGTGGATCGCCAACATGCAGTTCGGCCATGGCGCCTTTTAACATGGTAATAATTTTATCTGCCACGTCTTCCTGCAGGAACAATACGCGCAGTGCAGAGCAGCGCTGGCCGGCACTTTGGAAGCCAGATGAAATTACATCGTCTACCACTTGCTCTGGCAGCGCAGTAGAATCAACAATCATACAGTTCTGGCCACCGGTTTCGGCGATTAGCGGCACCGGCTCACCACCACGTTCTGCCAGTTTACGGGCGATCCAGCAACCGGTTTCGGTAGAGCCGGTAAACATTACGCCCTGAATGCGGCTGTCAGGCACAATGTGCTCCCCAACCTGACGTCCCGGTGCAATAACCAGCTGAACGACGTGCTCTGGCATGCCACACTGGCGCATAATATCGACAGTGCGGATTGCAATCAGACTGGTTTGCTCAGCCGGTTTAGCTACCACGGTGTTACCGGCAACAATAGCGGCAGCAACCTGGCCTAAGAAAATCGCCAGTGGGAAGTTCCACGGGCTGATACATAAAAACACGCCACGGGCTTGCTGTGGCTGTGCGAACAACTCTTCGGCACGGGCTGCATAGTAG
>NZ_DATCSY010000015.1:0-19262 GCF_036568245.1 Rheinheimera sp.
AGAAGAAACCGGCTTAAGCATCTTTAAAATCAAAGATATCAACCGCCGCATGTCAATCGGTGAGGCTAAAGCCCGCCGCGCGAAAAAAGAGATGGTTGAAGCTAACTTACGTCTGGTTATTTCTATCGCGAAGAAGTACACCAACCGCGGCTTACAGTTCCTGGACTTAATTCAGGAAGGTAACATCGGCCTGATGAAAGCAGTGGATAAGTTCGAATACCGTCGTGGTTATAAGTTCTCAACCTACGCCACCTGGTGGATCCGGCAGGCTATTACGCGTTCTATCGCGGACCAGGCCCGTACCATCCGTATCCCGGTACACATGATTGAAACGATCAATAAGCTGAACCGTATTTCACGCCAGATGCTGCAGGAAATGGGGCGCGAGCCTTCACCGGAAGAACTGTCTGAGCGCATGCAAATGCCGGAAGATAAGATCCGTAAAGTACTGAAGATCGCCAAAGAGCCTATTTCGATGGAGACGCCGATTGGTGATGATGAAGATTCACATCTGGGCGATTTTATCGAAGATGCCACCGGCGAATCGCCGCTGGACTCGGCCACCATGGAAAGCCTGAAAAACGCCACCAACGAAGTACTGGCAGGCTTAACAGCACGTGAAGCCAAAGTACTGCGGATGCGTTTTGGTATCGACATGAACACCGACCACACGTTGGAAGAAGTCGGTAAACAGTTTGACGTAACACGTGAGCGTATCCGTCAGATTGAAGCCAAAGCGCTGCGTAAACTGCGCCACCCGTCACGTTCAGAAGTACTAAAAAGCTTCCTCGACGAGTAAAGCAGCTATCCGGATAAAGGCGCCAACAGGCGCCTTTATTATTTTCGGCCGAATAAGCTTAAAAAATCAGCAATTAGGCACACTTAGCCTAACAAGCCGGATGACAAAGAGCGCAAAAGTTTTTATACTGCCTGCCGCTTTAATAGCGAATGGCCCCATAGCTCAGTTGGCTGAGGGGCGGTCGCCGCAAGGCGATGAGGGGTGACTTAACGTCACACCGAAAGACACGAAGGCGAGACCGTGGATGGTCGAGCCGGAATGAAGCTACAGGATGTACCCTGGCAGCTGTTACAAAAGTTTCGCATGGCCCCATAGCTCAGTTGGTTAGAGCGCTCGACTCATAATCGATCGGTCGCTGGTTCGAGTCCAGCTGGGGCCACCATTCTTACAACGCATACTATACCCTCTCACTCCAACGCTTTTCTCTCACCACCTGTCGTTTGCTGCAACGGTATTGCTTTGCTGCGTGCTATAAAAACACTCTGTGTATAAAATATACAACACGGAGAGAAGGTGAAAAATTTATTATTATGCGTAATGGGGTTATTTATGGCGACAGCCCACTGTAGTGAGCCTGAACTGACCATAGTACAAAAGCCGATACAAATGAATGACACCAGAACGGCGCTTACGCTGGATTATCTGAAACAGCGTTATGGTATCGAACAGCAAGAACCGACGATTACACCGACGATGGTCGTGGTGCATTGGACGGTGATCCCGACGTTAGAGCAGACTTTTGCTGCTTTTGATCCGGCTGAATTGCCTGCCGCCCGTGATGGCATTCGCAGCGGCGGCCAACTGAATGTGTCCAGCCAGTTTGTCATCGACCGCGACGGCACTATTTATCAGTTACTGCCGGAAACCTATATGGCAAGGCACACTATCGGCCTTAATTACACCGCTATAGGGATTGAAAACATCGCCGATGGTAACGACTTGCCCATGACAGATGCTCAACTGAGCGCTAATGCCCGCTTGATCCGCTATCTGGCAGGTAAATACCCGATTGAATTTGTGCTGGGCCACAGCGAGTACCAGGCTTTTAAAGGTACCCGCTGGTGGAAAGAACGTGATGCCAACTACATTACCGAGAAAAATGACCCGGACCCGGCCTTTATGCAGCGTTTGCGTGGCCAGTTAACCGATCTGGCACTGAAACCACTGCCCTGATACCCGCCAGCAAGCAGCGCAGTCAGGGTTTATCTGCGCTGTCTGGCGGTAATGGGGTTAGCTCGCCGGTGTGCAGATTAATGCGAAAATGGTCATAGGACACGCTGTCGCTAAACACCGCCAGCATATCAAACAGCAAGCCAAACTGTTTGCTGACATACGCCTTCAGGCTACCGCTGTGTTGGCCGCCAGTGACTGGCCGTTTGCTTTGCCCTGCCAGCTGAGCGGCCAAAAAGCGGTACTGCGTTAACCGCTCTGCGCTGATATCGGTCAGCGCCAGACTGCCGGCATTACGTAAGCGATAAAAATCCAGCGCCACATCAAAGCCGTGCCAACCGGCAAAGGTATCCAGCACTACACCAGCCTTTGCTGCATCCTGCTTCAACTTTTGCCGGGCGGTTTGCCACTGTGGGCTTTGCATCAGCTGTTCAAGCTGCTCAGGTGACTGTTGCAGCTGCGCCAACGTCATATCAGTTTTAAGCTGAGTCAGTACCGCCATCTGCTCTCCGTTTAGCGCCAACAACAACTCACGTAGCTCAACCGGCCACTCTGACGGCAGAAAGCGTTGCCGTGTCAGTTCGCGCAAATGCCAGTTGGCAAACTCGCGATAATTAGCTGACTGCAAAATATCGCGGTTCCAGGCTGATTGTGCATCTGTTTGCAGTAATTGCTGATGCTCAAGCCGGTAATGCTGAAACAACTCGTCAAAGCGTGGCACCTCATTTAGCACTACGGTATCTACCCCGACATGATTATCAGGCAATACCGTCAGCAGTTTGTAAGCCGGTACGTAAGCAGCTATCGATGGCGCCTGAATATTCAGCAGATAACTGCCATCGCTGTAATGGGCCAGATTAGTATTGTTCAGGTGCATATGGCCGCCGACATGCAGCCGAATGCCGGCTTTAGCTAAGGTGTGCCCTACGTCATCATCTGGTCTGCGCCCCAGCTGGGCGCTGTTTTTGCCAAGCAAACTGGCAATATGATCAGATTGGCCCTGATAAAACTCCAGCATCGGAAAGTGACTAAAAGTAAGCAGGGTTTTGCCCTGTTGTTGTGCCCGTCTGGCAACCTGCTCCGCCCAGGCGATAACATGCGGCTTGTACTTTAGCACTGCGTTGTAACCGGCATTACCTGAACCTTTAAACCCTGTGGGCTGTGCCTCATCCGGTATATAAACGTTGGCATCTATTGCCAGTAGCCACAAGCCCGGTACCGGCTCGACCAGATAGCTGGCATCAATCACCTGGCGGCACTCGGTATAGCCCGCCTGACGATAAGCGCCGCCGGCACCCTGACGGCAAATTTGATACTGCCGCTGCTCCAGTTCTGCCTGAGCCTGTGCCGTTGCCAGCTGATAACCCTTGGCGGAGTAGTCACTAAATGGCGTCTCCCAATACAGATCATCCGCCGTGGGGTAAAAACCAAAGGCTGACAACTCTGTCATCAGCTCGGCGTAGCCGGCTTCTTTTACCTGCTCTGAGCACACCAGGCGGCGATCTTCCGGCAGTGCTGTAGCATTTTCCGGGCAGCCAGCGGCACCAGCGCTGTATATCGGTTGCGGCTTGCCATCAACGCCCAAATAATCCGCTTTGCCAGCGGCGTGCCTGAGCGGGCGCACAGGATCATGATTGCCCAGTGTCAGCAAAAACCGCATGCCATGTTGCTGGCTATAACGCTGCAGTATTTGCTTTAAGCCCCTTACATGCACCGGCTGACCATCGTCACTGAAATCGCCCGGTAACACCACCAGCTTGACGCCTTTGGCTGCAATGTCGTCCAGCGCCGCCAGAAAAGCAAAGTAGTTTTCATTGAACAAACGGGTCGATTTGAGTTGCGCCGCCATAGTGCGGATAGCGGCTTGCTGGCCGCTTTTACGGTTAGCCAGGCCGCTAAAACCGTCGGTGCGGAAATCGGCATAAATATCGTGAAAGTGTACATCAGGCAAAAATGCGATCTGCACCGGCTGTATATCAGCCGCCTGCACCGTTACACCGGTAGCCCAAAAAGTAGCAGCAAGGGCTGCTGCGACCAGCCGCTTTGTCAGTAACCTAAGCAGTGATAACACCATAGCTTTATTCCGTTTTGTTGCATCAGAAAATATAAAGGCCACAGCAGTATTCTGTGGCCTTTACCATTATCGTTTTAACACTTAGAAATCGGCGCGCAGCCCCAGACTAATACGGCGGCCCGAGTACTCGCTCATCGTCGGGAATGCCGGGTCCATGGTATAGCCGGTGGTTTCCTCATCGGTCATGTTGATGCCTTTTAAGCTCAGCTTAACATTGTCGGTAAGCTGATAACCAATGGCGATATCCAACTGACCGTAAGCATCGCGGTATACCGGGTACATGCTGCGTTCAATACGCTCAACATACTTGTCTTTGTAGTTGTACGACAGGCGGGCGTCGAAGCTGTCATTCTCGTAATAGAATGTCAGGTTATAGGTGCTGTCAGCCAGGCCTTCCGGCGGCGTATCAATACCCAGTGATGATGCGCCTGTCAGGGTGTTATCCAGTTTGGTGTAGTTGGCATTAACGCCAAAACCATCCAGGGCATCATGCAGAATAGCCAGCGGGAACTGTGCAATCAGCTCAAGCCCGGTCACTTTATATGAGCCTTCGGCATTAACCGGCTGATACACATCAAAGTCGTAGTAACCATCCAGGGTGCCGTTGGCGTTACGTTTTTCTACATCTTTTACCACACCGGTCAGTGCTTCACGTACCACACCTTCAATGTCTTTCCAGAAATATGACGCAGCCAGAATACCACCATTTTCAAGATACCATTCCAAACCGGTTTCCCATTGCTTCGCCATGGTCGGTTTCAGATCCGGGTTACCATCTTTAAAGCGGAACTCGTTCCAGCTGACTGAGCGTTTGTAGGCAATGTCAGTCAGAGCCGGGCGCATTAAGGTTTCTGATGCCGCCGTGCGCCACAACACGCCATCCAGCAATTCAACCGTCATATTCAGGCTGGGCAGAATGTCGTTGTAACTACCTTCTTTTGAAATCGGCGCTGGCGTATAACCGTTAGAGCCGTCTTCGTTCTGGATCTGGTGATAACCAAATGAAAGTACTGAGGTATCTACCGCCCGCACACCAGCGTTTAGCACAACAGGCTTGCCAGCCAGGGTGAAATCGAAGTTTGCCATCGCATAAAGCGCCAGCACTTCTTCATCTACCCGGTAATAATCGGCTACGTTAAATGGCACAGCAAAACCGTCATAACGGAAAGTGTCGCGGGCATAGGCATTAGATACCTGCATCCAGTTTAAATCTTTGGCTTTGTAAGCACCGCCCGGCACAATATCGGTTACCCATTGCAGCTCGCTGTCGCTAAGCTTACGGCTGTTTACCCAGGATGAGTCTCCCGCCGCTGGCCCCTGAATTTTTGCCGAGCCAAAATTACGCTCTTTTGATTTATCGGTATAACGGGCCCCAAACTGTACGCTGGTCAACGCTGGCATAAACTCAAGCTGCAGCGCTTTTTTCACATCCAGCTGCAGTGCATATTTATCATCGCTTACCTCTTCCAGCTCAGTCTCATAAGCTTCAAACAGGTAGCTATCAGCCGCATCGTACATGTCGATACTGGCCGGGTTATCACTCTTAATAGTTTCGCCGCCATTAGCGGTATAGCGGGTACGTGATGGCGCATAGGCCACGTGCTTCAGGTTGGCATAGTCGGTGGTTTTCTCTGCACCGGAGTAACCTGCCAGCGCACGGATATCAAAGCCATTAATCAGCCAGTCCATCGTCAGGCTGAACTGATTGTAGTCAGTGTTATTGATGCGCTCTTTACTTAAAAACTCATGTTGTGTCGCGGCGTACGACACATCAGTCAGCACGGTAATGCCATCAGCTGCCAGCGTAGTATTGTCGTAGCTGTGAATTTGTTCAAAAGTGCTGATACTGGAGGCAGAATACGCCGCGGCATCATATTCATCTTCAGTGTTGTCATAGCCACCCAGCATGCCGTCGAACGTCAGGCTGAAGTTATTATCCGGCTTATACTGCAAGGATAAAGTCGCGCCCCATTTGTCCTGATCATTTAAGTACACGCGGTCACCGGCCTTATCCAGAAACACAATGCGGTTAGTGACATCAGTATCAAAACGGTCGTTAATCACAATGCCGGTATCGCGTTCCAGTACGGCAACGGCCTGATCTGACTGCGCCTGTTTACTGTCCGAGCCACGCTGTTCTAAAAAGCGGCCTGACGGGCGGAAATTGATACCTGAGTTAGAGTCAGTGCGGTTAGTACGCTGGGCTTTAGCAAAAGATACCAACGCGCCCCAGTCGCCAAAGGTATCGCTGGCTAAAAATGAGAACTTAGGATCAACTTCCTCTGAAATAGAGTTATGCGCACCTTCTGCCGACATGATCAGTTTGCGGCCCGGGAAATCAAACGGCCGCGCAGTACTGATTTGTACCGAACCGGCGATGCCGCCCTCTTCATCAGCTGCGGTAGGTGATTTTTGTACCGTTACGCTCTGGATAATTTCTGAGGCAAAAATATCAAATTCAACATCACGGCCGCCACTGCCTGACGCCGTTGCCAGGTCGTTAATCGATACATGAGTAAACTCGGTTGGCAGGCTGCGTACATTGACTTTGTCGCCAAGCCCTTTATTACGTTCTATCGTTACACCCGGCATACGCTGCAAGGCTTCCGCCAGGTTTTGCTCGGGAAAATCGGCGATATCGGTTGCGACGATTGAATCAGAAAAGCCAATATTGCTTTGCTTTAAATCGACGGCTTTTTCCAGGCTTTTGCTGTAAGAGCCTGTTACCGAAATCACTTCCACATTCTGCTCGTCAGCTGTTTGCGCCACGCTGTGCAGCGGCAAACACACCAGGCTGCCTAACAACAGCTGATGAATAACTCGGCTTAGGGCTTTGGGTTGAATTGGCAACGACTGATGATGCTGATTGAGGTACTTCATAGTATTTCCGTTTTGTAATATTAGGGGTTAGCGACAAATAGCTGTACCCAATACTACAAAACGGAGATGATACTTTTATTGCAAAAACTGAATATTTATACTTAATTAAGACATAAATATGTAATATTTATCCAGGTTTTAACCTACCCAACCAGCCTTACTCTGCCAGTAACTCCACGGCCAGTGGTGCCCTTGGCATAAGTTCCCGCCACCAAGCATGCTGACCGGTGCTATACCAGTTCGCCGCCGTCAAGCTGGCAACCTGACCAAAATGCGGCGTATATAATGCCACGGCATGCGCCGCCGCAGCGTTACTTACCCGCTCCAGCGGTTCATACCAGGCATGGAAAGCTAAATCGAAGGTACCGTTGTGCACCGGCACCATCACTTTGGCATCAACATCAAGATGTGCCTGCACGCTTTGCTCTGGCGTCATATGAATGTGTGGCCAGTCTTTGTCGTAAGCGCCGGTTTCGATAAACGCCACATCAAAGGGGCCATATTTCGTGCCTATTTGTTTAAAACCATCGAAATAGCCAGAGTCACCACTGAAATACACTGAGCCGGCAGCCGTTTTAATCACCCAGGAGCCCCACAGCGTAGTGTTACCATCGCCAATACCCCGGCCGGAAAAATGCTGGGTCGGGGTAAATGCGATCAGCGCATTAGTCGTTGTCAGCTCCTGCCACCAGTCAAACTGACTGATCTTTGCCGCTGGCACACCCCATTTTTGTAAATCAGCCTCAACCCCAAGCGGCACCAGAAAACGCTGTGTTTTAGCAGCGAGCTGCTTTATGCTGGCTTTATCCAGATGATCGTAATGATTGTGTGAAATCAATACTTTACTAATTGGTGGCAGTTCAGCCAGGCTGATAGGCGCCTGATGAAACCGTTTAGGGCCTAAAAACGAAAACGGCGATGCCCGCTGTGAAAATACCGGGTCAAGCAGCCAGTATTCACCATATACTTTCAGCAGCACTGACGAATGTCCCAGCTTAACAAAATGCAGGCTGTCATCCGGCAAGGCATCAAGCTCTGCACGGCTGATTTGTTTTAGCGGCAGCGGCAATGCCGGCACTTTATCAACAGCAGGCTCAGTGTAATAACGCTTGGCAATCGCCAGTGTTTTCATCAGCCCCGGTTGCTCAAACTGTGCCTCATTATGAAATTTACCATTCTGATAGCGTGCACTTTGCTGCACACTGATGCTACCGGTTGACGCTGTTATCTCGTTGTTCACTATCCACGCTCCTGCCGCAAGGGCTGTCAGGCTGCACAGCAGCCCGGTTAAACATCGGCTAATTAATCGCATATCCGTACCATAATGATATTACTGCCTGCGCAATAAACTACACGGTGCAGTTTACATTAACTAGGCAGCAAGTAAACTACTTAGTGCACTTTTTTCTGTGCTGCGCTACAATGCCCGCGAAATCAGAGGCGTAATAATGAAATTATCCGAACAGAAAAGGCTGCAAATCCTTGATGCGGCGGAAGAGTTATTCCACAGTTTTGGCGTAGAGAACACCAGTATGGATCAACTGGCGCTGCAGGCGCAGGTGTCCAAACGCACTGTGTACAATCATTTCGCCACTAAAGAACAGTTGTTTCAGGCGATTTTGCAGCGTATGTCGGACAAACTGCGCCAGGGCGGCGAAGTGCAATTTAACCCGGCATTACCGATTGCGGATCAGTTGCGCCGTATCGCCGCTGACGAGGTTGCACTGCTTAGCTCAGAGGCGCTGTTACGGGTAGCAAAAATTGCCATAGTACAAATGATGAAACAGCCTGAGCTGGCCCAGACAATGAATGACAACGCACTGGGCTGTAAACGCTACCTGGCCGATTTTCTGCAGCAAGCTTGTCAGGCTAACGTACTGACGATTGCCGATACAGTATTCGCCAGCCAGCAGTTTGTTTATCAGTTAAAATCCTTTGTGTTTTATCCGGCATTATTTGGTTTACATCAGGCCAGCGCGTCAGAGTTACAGCATATTATTGATGAAACCGTAGCGATGTTTTTAGCCCGCTACGGCAATTGCTCTGCGTCGCCTACCGGTTAACCAAACATCAGAAAACGGTGCGCCGCCGCACCGGCTTTAACCCCGGCCGCAGCAGCCAGCATGGCGTTATGCATAGGTGCCGCCATATCACCGGCGACAAATACTCCGCTGACAGAGCTTTGCTGCATGGCATCCGTTTTAACATAAGCGCCGGTTGGCCCCTGCTCCAGCTCACAGCCCAGTTGCTGCACCAGGCTGTGGCCAAAGCTGGTTTCTGACGCAACGTACACCACACCGGTTGCTATCTCGCGGCCATCCGCCAGTTTTACTGCACTTACGCCGTCAGCCTCACCCAATATTGCCACCACAGCTGTGTGCTCCACGGCTACGCCACGTTTTTGCAGCACAGCTTGCTGCTCAGGGTCCGGTAAGAACCGGCTCTGGCTGAAATAGGTCACCGGGCCCCAATCCGGCAGAATACTGGCCTGATGCACCGATGCCGCGCCATTGGCAATAACCGCTATCGGCTGCTGGCGGAATTCATAGCCATGACAGTACGGACAATGGATCACTGACTTACCCCAGCGTGGCTTCAGGCCGTCGATATCTGGCAACGTATCCACCAGCCCGGTGGCCAGGATAAGCACTTTAGTCTGATACTGCTGGCCTACTTCGTCTGTCACACTAAAGCCGTTAGCTTGCTGTTGTGCCGACTGCACCCTGCTCTGACGAAACGTCACACTCGGATACGCCAACAGCTGTTGCCAGGCCTTGCCCTGTAGCTCTGCCGGCGCCATGCCATCGGCGGCAAAAAAGCCGTGTGATGCAGTGGCAAAACGGTTACGTGGCTCGCCGGCATCTATCAGCAGCACCGAACGCTGGCCGCGGGCCAGCTGCATCGCAGCAGACAGTCCGGCAAAGCTGCCGCCAATCACTATTGCATCCCACATCATCATCATCTCCTGTTAGTAGCTGTTATCGCGACATCGCAACTTAAGAAACATCATAAGTTACGTAAAAAGCAAAAACAACTCATGTAACATAAAAAGTTTCTTAAAACTACGCTAGAATGGCTGACAATCTTTTTCAGATGAGTGTTTTATGCGTAAAGACAGTCGCTTATCGCGCATGCTACATGTGCTGGTGCATATGCATCATTTAGAGCAACCGGTTACCTCAGATAACATCGCCATAATGCTGGGCACTAACCCTGTTGTAGTGCGCCGCACGATGTCGCTGTTACGGGAGCAAGGCTATGTGAGTGCAGTGAAAGGCCACGGCGGCGGTTGGACGCTTGCCAAGCCGCTGCACTGTATTACTCTGCTGGATATTCATCGCTCGCTCAGTGAAGCCTCACTGTTCACCATAGGTTTAACCGACGAGCACACCAATTGCCCGATTGAAAAAGCAGTCAACCTGGCCATAGACGACGTGTTGCACGAAGCCGGGCAACTGGTGCTGCGCCGTTTTGCTGAAGTGACGCTGGATAAACTGGCAGTGGAGTACGCCGCCAAACTTAACTGAAACAGCGCGCTGCAGAAAATTATTTTGCTGTTGTCGATTTGCCCGCAGCTCAGTCGACTAAGCTGTGACACAAACTACTAACGTTCTCACAGCCAACAGGAGCATATTATGAGCGGCAATACTGTTACCCTGCACCGGGTGATTAAAGCAAAACCTGAGCGCGTCTACCGGGCCTTTTTAGACCCCGATGCACTGGTTAAGTGGTGTCCGCCACACGGTTTTACCGGCAAGGTACACAGTATGGATGCCCGCGTAGGCGGTGGCTATAAAATGTCATTTACCAATTTCAACACCGGCAGCAGCCACAGTTTTGGCGGCACTTACCTGGAGCTGAAACCTAATGAGCTGATCCGCTATAACGATCAGTTTGACGACCCGAACCTGCCCGGGCAAATGCAGGTAGTTGTCAGGTTAACGCCAGTGTTATGCGGCACTGAGCTGCACATTGAACAAAGCGGGATACCGGAGGCAATACCGGTAGAATTTTGCTACGCCGGCTGGCAGGAGTCGTTGCAATTATTAGCACAGCTTACCGAGCCGGAAATTCCGGATCAGGGTTAAGCGATAACCGGCTTAACCCTGTATCAGTGTTTATGTTACAGGCTGTTAAGAAAGGCCAGCAGGGCATTGCGCTCATTATCCGGCAATGCCTGATAATTATCATTGCTGGCCTGCCCTTCTCCGCCGTGCCAGCGGATGGCTTCATCAATACTGCGGGCACGGCCATCATGCAGGTAGCTGTGTTGCGGTGTGCAGTACTCATAACCATCCAGACCAAAGGCATCCCAGCCACGGCCGCCGGCGACACCTCCGGTAACACAGGCCGACAAACCTAAGCCCCAAAGCGGTGCAGTGCGCCACTCGGCACCACTGGCATTACCCTCGCCTAAATTGTCTGCCAGCCCCGGGCCCATATCGTGCAGCAACAGGTCGGTGTAAGGGTAAATGGTCTGATCGCGCAGTTCGGCCAGTGGGTGAAAACTGCTGGTTTGGTGGCTTTCGGTATGACAGCCATTACAGCCAATATTGCGGAAAACGTTTTTACCCTGGATCACCTGAGCATCGTTATAATCACGCTGTGGCCGCACGCCCAGCAGCGATACGTATTTCACCAGATTATCCAGATGCTGTTCAGGCAACTGCCTGCCACTGCTGGCACAACCGCTCTGGCTGCTGCCACAATCCGGGCTGGAGAACATTGCTGTCATCACGCCCATGTCGGTATTCAGCGCAGCGGCAACCTGGTGCCGTACACTGGCAGTAGCCGCTTTGTAACCAAACCGGCCCAGCCGGGTGTCACCGCTTTGCGGATCAGTTATCCGCTGTGCCCGGCCGGAAATACCATCACCATTGCTGTCGTTTTCATCTTCCAGCGCCAGTATCGCAGCTTCCGGTATCGCTTCAAGCAGGCCCATACCGTTTAACTGCGGCGCAATACGGGCTGAAAACAACTGCGGCACCACGCCACTGAACTGATAGTTTGGCTTACGCAGGCCGTTGCTTTCGGTAAAAGAGGCAATGGAAACATTGCCTTCACTGCTGGCAGCACCATTGGTTTTGCTTTGCAGCACACGGCCCAGTTGCGGGTGCGGGTTACCCGCGGCATCGGCGACTTTAAACACCCATTTATCCAGCGACTCGCCAATAGCCGCAACGGCTGCCCGGCCATTACGCACATGGCAACCGGCGCAGCGGTCATTGATGTAATGCGACCCACTTAAACCGGCCATATCAGTGAAAACACCGTTTTCAGCATGTTCATCATGGCTGCCATCTACTGCTGAGCTATGGTGCACACGACGGCCCAGCACAAACGGCTGGCCGTTGTCGTAGCCCAGATTAGTCGCCATCTGTTGAAAATGACCATCCGGCTCAGCCGTCATCTGCACGTGTAAGGTGGTATCACCACCGAGACGGGCAGCCGCAGGTACCGGTATCGAGTCACGTTGCAGGTAATTACCCGGCTGAAACACCTGTTTATCGGTGACATCCCACGGCACTATGCCCTGGCCAACAATGTATAAAAAGGTGGTGCCGTAATAATTTGAGCGACCGCGTGGCAGGGTGGCCGCATCAAGAAACTGGCTGATTTCAAACTCCAGCTTATCGCCCACCTGGATCGGCCGGCCTTCACGGCAGTTATAGCTTTCTTCTTTCCAGTAATGAGTATAGTCGACCATATTCATCACACCGTTACCGCAAAACTCGGCCAGCGTGTTCACCCCGATATACCACCAGCGGTTTTCTGCCTGTAAATCATCCAGTTTATTTTGCGTCACCACATTCATGCGGATGCTGCTGCCGCCTTTAGCGACGTAGTCAACAATCTCGATAGCGGCGGTTCTGTCTTCCCAGTAAAACGTCAGGTAATGATCGTAGGCCTGAAAATGGTTTTCTTTGGCATGCCTGTCGCGCGCCCGATCAGAAAAACGGGTCACCAGCGCATCGCCGCGGTCAAACTGAATGGCGGGTTCCAGCACGGTCGACGCGCTATACAGCGGCACCACATCAACCGAGGTTAACGGGCAGCCATTGGCGTTGACGGGCACGCCTGACGGCGTACCACTACAGTTATCCAGTGCATCTTCCACACCGTCGCCATCGCTGTCCTGGCCTGGTTCAGGCTGTGGGTCCGGATCAGGATCCGGCTGCGGGTTCACGCCACTGCTAAGAGT
This sequence comes from Rheinheimera sp., assembly GCF_036568245.1. Classification (GTDB taxonomy): domain Bacteria; phylum Pseudomonadota; class Gammaproteobacteria; order Enterobacterales; family Alteromonadaceae; genus Alishewanella. The sequence goes on from NZ_DATCSY010000015.1 coordinate 13,126, forward strand.
ATAACTTTGCCACGGCGTATCTACCGCATAACCGTTAGCGGTGTCCCAGTAAGTGAAAAAGTAATTAAGCACTGCGCCAGCTGGTAGGCCCGATACCGCGTACTGGTTTACACCACTGGCTTGTTGCATAGCTACATTGATTTGGCCGCCGCTGTTCACCGTGTAATGCACATCGGCCCAGCTACTACTGTTAACGAAAAACCGTACGCTGTCTGCACTGGTTTGTGCTACTCCAAAAGCACCGCTGGCGGTCGGGCAACCATTGGCATCAACGGCTGCGCCCGGCGCAGTATTGCTACACTGATCGGCACTGTCCGCTATACCATCGCCGTCAGTATCCGCCTGCTGATTACTGTTGCCACCGCCGTGCCAGACAATATCGTCAATGGCGAACTGGAAGCTGTAACCCGGTAACTGGCCATCAACACTGGCAATGTAAAACATGCCGCTTAACGCCTGCAGCGCAATTAAACTGCCGCGCAAGTCGGCAACCGGTATCGTTACCTGCCCCCAGTCGCCGTTACGCACTAAACCATATTTGCTCTCATTGGCCGGAAAAGTGATCCAGTTCTGGTTGGTGTAATCGTCAGCTATGCCAATACGAAAACTGACATCTGCCGGTATCTTGATACGAAAGCTGACCGTGCCATCGGCAAAGTTACTCATATCGCGCAGCTGTCTGGCGTGTACCTCACCGCCAAACCACTGGTTCGGTGCCACATACTGCCAGGCAATAACGTTGTTGCCCTCTGCCGGTGCCGTATTGCCTGCCACTACTGAACTCTGGTTCCAGATATAGATATCCGAGCTGACGCCCGGCTGCAGGCTGTTGCTGACGGCAGTGCTGTCGGTAAACACACCGAAGCTGCCGGTTTCCGGCGGGTTAATATTGCCGCTGAATACCTGGCCCTGGCCGTTAAGCTGATATACGCGGATATAATCGAGATACATTTTGCCGGGCAGCGGTGCAGTCACCTGGCTGTTGTTTGCGGCATCGGTAAAGTTCCCCCCGACTGCCAGGTTTGCCAGCAGATAAAACGGCTGCTGCAGTTCACTGGACTCGGCTGTAATGCTGATAGGCGCATCATACATATCGTACTCGACACCATTGTCAACCACGGTAAAACGTAGCTGGCTGTCGGTCCAATAAGTGCGGTAAGTCACAAAACGGTTACTCAGCGGCTGCGCAGCGACATAGGCATTGTCGGTTTGCCAGGCGGTCATTGCGGCGCAGGTTGGATTTTCCGGCACACAGGCGGCGTCAGCATAAAAAATGGCATTGGCCCCCACATAGCTGTTGATATTGGCACCGGCATGGCCGGAGTCTGCCCGCGCCTGCGCCCGGTGGCCCATTTCCATCATGTCAATTTCGCCTTTGGCCGGCCAGCTGGCGGTACTGGTACCCAACATCCACGCCGCTGGCCATAAACCGGTGGCCAAATCAGGCACCCGCATCCGTACTTCTATCATGCCGTACTGCACTGCCAGTTTATGCTGGCTGTCTATTTTGCCAGAGCTGAAAGCGCGGCCGCCGATATTGTCGTTACGGGCCTGAAATACCAGGGCTTTGTTGCCAGGCTCGCCGGGCACATCTTCAATACTGAGGTTATTGCTGCTGTACCATTGCAGTTCCTGATTACCCCAGCCACATAAGCCAATAGCGCAACCATCGCCTTCGTTTGGCGTCCAGTTGTTGCTGTTCAACGTATTGAAATTATCTTCAAACAGTAAGTTGCCAATTTGCGGATTACTGACATCGGCAACAGCTGGCTGCACCAGCAGCAGGCTGCATAACGCCAGCGATGTTCTGATCATTGTTTTCATTTGCACAAACCCATCGGTTGCAGGTTAAGTTAACTGTCACGCCATAGCGTTAACTGCATGCCAGGGCGCGCCGTATCAGGCAATGCTGATAGGAAAGACAGCCTGGCTGTCTTTCAAATGAAGTGTGCTAACGTCGCCACGCGCCACCATCAGGGTTAGCTGCCGGTTGCGTTGCTGTCATGGCGTTATTACCGGTATTAGCCGGTGGTATTATCTTATCCTGTCCTGAGGCGCTTATTTTCTCTGCCTTGTCACAGTTTGCGCAGGCAATATTGTTGTATTGATGTTAAAATGTAAGCGCTTTCTTAAGGCTAGATGATTCACCTGTAACGGTCAAGCAGTATGATAAAACTCTGGTTGGATAAGGGATAACAGCGGAAGTCGCGACAGACAGCAAACTGCCTGTCGCGGTGTAGCATTAACGGACGATATCCATCTCTTCGAGTAGATTTTGTGCGCCATCAACATGCTCCATCAGCCACAGCACGTAGCGGATATCAACATGAATAGCACGGGTAATTTCCGGGTTAAAATACCAGTCTTTGGTGATCGACTCATAAGTTGAGTCAAAGTTTAACCCGACCAGCTCGCCTTTGCCGTTCATTACCGCGGAGCCCGAGTTACCGCCGGTGGTGTCAGCGCTGGATAAAAAGTTAACCGGTACCGAATTAAAGGCCTTTACCTCGGGTTTGGCGCAACCGCCAATACGGCACAGCAGGCCCGGTTTATATTCTGGCGCTAAATCGGTGTAGTAGTAACCATCGGTTTTACCTGCGTTGTAGGCATCTACCAGTTTCTGCGGCAGGCTGAACGGATATTCGTCCTGACGCTTGGCAATAAGGCCTTTTACCGACGTAAAGGGTGTTTTATACACACCATCTTTGGCCGGGTAACCATCAACTGTGCCGTAAGTGATACGTAGCGTACTGTTGGCATCGGGGTATACCGGCTTGCCCAGCGTTTTGTTGTAAGCAATGATTGCCTGCATATAAGCCGGGCGCACCTGAGACAGCTTGCCCGCTAAGGTTTTTTCTTCCAGCTCAAGTGCTTTATTTTTGGCATAAATCGCAACCGCCAGCTTGATAAACGGGTCGCTGCTGTTGGCAAATTCAGCCGGTGCTTTACCCAGCCAGGCTTTACGGCCAGCAGTGCTGGTTAGCGCGCTTTGTGGGTATAACGCCGCCAGTTTATCGCTGATTTGCGCCTGGCTCATGCCCGGTGTTAACCCCAGCGCAGCATCCAGCTCGCTTACCCGCACCGCATCAGGCTGGGCCAGGTATTCGGCCAGTTGCTCTGACCAAATGGCTAAGTCCATTGTCGGGTGAAAGCTTTTTTCCATCCGCGTTAAACGGTTGTCAATCATCGCCAGATCGCGCTGCTGAAAACCCATTTCGCGCTGTGCATCCGGCTTTTCGCTTTCTACCGCCAGGCGGTATAACAGCATGGCCGCCTGCAACATATCGCTGCGCTTGGCGTTGTCAAAGTAGTAGGTTTGCTGAGTATAAGCCTGCTCGGCATCAATCACTGTTTTCAGTGCAGCAATACTTTGTTGGTACTGCTGATAGGCGCTATCGCTGTTGATCCAGTTCAGCAGTTCTTGTTCCTGCTGCTGTTTAATGGCGTGAATATCGGTCACTTTAAAGCCATCCAGCAAGCCTTGCAGTTTTTTCATCCGGTTGTTCAGGCTTTTAACTGTAGAGGCATATTTAACTTTCAGATCGGCATCGGTCGCGCCTAAGCGGTCAATGGTATTGATAATTTGCTGGTAGGTTTTCACTTGCGCCGGGTATTGCCAGTCAGCGGCAAAGGCAATTTCATCAGCCAGCCGGTAACGGCTGGTGCGGCCCGGGTAACCGGCCAGTAAAATGCCATCGCCAGCACGTACACCACTGGCATTTACTTTCAGGTAATGTTTGCTCTGGTACGGTACGTTATCTACTGAATACGGCGCCGGTTTACCATCTTTGCCAACATAGCCGCGCAAAAAGGTGTAATCGCCGGTATGACGCGGGTATTCAAAGTTATCAATATCGCCGCCAAAGTTACCTATGGCTTCACTTGGCGCATACACCAGGCGCACATCCTGCAGCATCAGCTGTTTAATCTGAAAATACTGCATACCGTGATGAAAACTGACCACCGAGCAGCGGTAGTTTGCGTCTGACTCACAGCTTTTAATCAGTGCTTTACGGTTGGTTTCAATCGCTTCGTAGCGCTCACTGCCGCTTAGCTCAGCCGGTAAATTACCGGATACCTGCGCAGTAACATCAGTCACTGATTCAGTAATATATAACCGCTCCTGCGCCCCGGCCGGTAACTCTTCGCCCTGGCTTTTAGCCAGAAAACCTTTCTCGATCAGATTGTTATCTTTGGTTGAGTTATTCTGAATGGCGTTATAACCACAGTGATGGTTAGTCACCACCAGACCACTCGGCGATACAAAAGAGGCTGAGCAGTAGCCCAGGCTGACAATGGCGCTCATCGGGTACTGGCTTAAATCAGCCAGCTGCTTGCCAGGGATCTCAATGCCTTTGGCGCTAAGTTCGGCCTGCAGCTCTGCCAGCTGATGTGGCTGCCACTGACCTTCATCGGCAACAGCTACAAAGCTTACGCCCAGCGCGGCGGCCATTAACAGGTATTTAGTGTTCATAGTTATTCCGTGGAAAATGTTATTGTCGTTTTACGTCGGGTTAAATTATCCATGTTCAACGCCGCCGGGCAAGCCGGATACGCTAACTGCGTTGTATTTACGTTAAGCTGCGCCAAAACAGCGCAGACAGCACGATGAAATTACGCTAACCTGAGCCAGGTTATAAAACTGTCATTGCCGTTAAGCACTCCCCTTCAAGGTAACTATATGATAATAAAAACGTTACGCCGCAGTACTTTGCTTGCTGCTCTGGGCCTGTTCAGCCTGTCAGCCAACGCACAGAGCCACCAGCTTAACCAGGCCGAAGCCGATAAACTGGTGAGCCTGCCGCTGCACTGTGTAGAAACCCCTTATCCGTATAAAACCGGTTGGGTATTGGCTAGCGCGGCAGATTTGCAGCCACCGTCGCTGGTGCATCCGGTATTTTTTGGTTGCTTCGACTGGCACAGCGCCGTGCATGGTTACTGGTCACTGGTGACGTTGCTCAGCCAGTTTCCACAGCTTACCCAGGCCGATGCCGTTAAATCAGTATTAAACCGTAACCTGAGCGCAGAAAATGTGGCGCAGGAAGCCGCATTTTTTAAGAAGGACATTAATGCCTCGTTTGAACGCACTTACGGCTGGGCCTGGCTACTGAAGCTGCAGTTGGAACTGCAGCAATGGCAGGACCCGATGGCAAAACAACTGGCAGCTAACCTGCAGCCGTTAACCGATGTGATAGTGCAGCGTTATCTCGATTTTCTGCCACGGCTGCGTTATCCGGTACGGGTCGGCGAGCACAGCAACACGGCCTTTGGTTTAAGCTTTGCCTACGACTACGCCGAGCAAACCGGCCACAGCGCGCTTAAAACGTTAATCACCGAGCGCGCCAAAGCATTTTACCTGCAGGATAAGCAGTGCCCGTTAAACTGGGAGCCTAGCGGCTACGACTTTTTATCGCCTTGCCTGGAAGAAATGGGCTTAATGCAACGCATTTTACCGGCAGATGAATTCACCCCCTGGTTGCAGGCTTACCTGCCACAGCTAAGCAACACCAGCTTCACGCTGGCGCCCGGTGAAGTGGGCGACAGAACCGATGGCAAATTAGTGCACCTGGATGGGTTAAACTTCAGCCGTGGCTGGAACCTGTATCAGCTGGCGAAGCAATATCCGCAATATGCGCACTTGCGCACCATTGCCGACCAGCATCTGGCCTATTCCTACCCTAACCTGATTGGCGACAGCTACGAGGGTGGCCACTGGCTGGGCAGCTTCGCTATTCATGCGCTGAACAACAGCAAGTAATGGCGTTAGCAACATTGTTATGATGACGGCGGAACAGGTTACGCTTCCGCCGTGTCCCGGATTGCATTTATTTGCATTATCCAAATCAGACAAAAATAATCTTCACCCCTGCTTGAAATAGCATAACTACAACATATATACCGACAGGTACAAATTAGTTATGTCTGATATAAGGTAGGAAGTACAGATGTCGAAGATTACCGATTTACTAAACTGGCGCTATGCCGCGAAAAAACTTCAGGCCGACAAGGCGGTTCCGCAAGAAAAGCTGGAACATATTCTGGAGGCGATTCGCTTAAGTGCCAGCTCAAGCGGCTTACAACCTTATCAGGTGCTGGTGGTAACCGACGCGGAACTGAAAGCACAAATTCGTCCAGTG
>NZ_DATCSY010000016.1:0-11289 GCF_036568245.1 Rheinheimera sp.
TTAGAAGAGCAGGAACTGGACCAACACCAGATGCTGACGTTTGAGGCTGAGGCTATTTCAGCCAAGGTCAACTTCAGGCCGGCGCAATCTGTGGTTAAACCCCAAATGAGTGGCCCACAAACAGCAACCGTTGTCGGTAAAGCCGGAGAGGAAATCTGGACCGACAAATATGGCCGCATCAAGGTGCGCTTTCACTGGGATCGTCACAGTGCAGCTGACGACAGCTGTTCATGCTGGATCCGCGTTGCTCAGACGATGGCGGGCAAAAACTGGGGCAGCATACATATTCCAAGAGTGGGCCAGGAAGTACTGGTAGACTTTTTACAGGGCGACCCTGACCAACCTATTGTGATTGGTGGCGTGTTTAACGGCTCGGCATTGCCACCTTATGAGCTGCCTGCCAATGCAAACAAATCCGGCTTTAAGTCACGCTCCAGTAAAGGCGGTGGTAATTTCAACGAAATCCGCTTTGACGATGAAAAAGATCAGGAGCAACTGTTTGTACACGCCGCCATGAATATGGATACCGCTGTCACTAAAAACAGCTACGAAACCATCGGCGAAGACAAACACCTGAGTGTAAAACAGGACTTTTACACCAAAGTGGAAAATAACCGCCATGAAGATATTACCAGTAATCACATTGAACAAATTGGCGGCGACCTGAACCTGCGTATTGGCGGCAAAGAGGCCAAAGAGGTTAGCCAGTCATCCTCATTAAATGTACAACAAGACCGTTCTGAGCAAGTCGGTGGTAACGCCTCGCTGCTGGTAAACAACGATTACTATGTAAAAGCCACCAACCTGTGCTTTGAAGCGTCGGGCAATATCACCTTGCAGGTTGGCAGTAGTTTCATCTCAATGGACAGCGGCGGTATTTCAATAAAATCGAACGGCAAAATTGAAGTGGTGACTGCGGGTAATCTGACGTTGTCAGGCGGTGGAAAAACCGATGTGGTCGCGGCGGGTCAGGTCTCCGTCAGTGGCGGTTTGGTCAAGATTAATTAACAGGTAAGCAAGATGCCAGGTCCAAAACCGGGAAACCCTGTAACAAACATCAATGCCACTAAGCCTGAGGCGGTGCATCTGGCTGACAGCGCTGATCCGGGCGAAGTTAATAAACTCAAGGTACAGCAGCAAACACAGCAAAGCGGTAAATACGGGCAAACCAAAGCCAAAGCCTTTAAACCTTTGCCGATTGCAGTCAGCAGCAAAGACAAAGCACAGCAACAACAGCAGGTTAAAACCAGCTGGGTGGGCATTGAACTGGTCGATGAAGCTGGCCAGCCGTTAGCAGGCCACCCTTACACCATTACCCTGCCCGACGGCAGCGTCAAAACAGGCACTACTGATGCCAAAGGCCGCGCCAGAGTTGAGCAATTTGCGCCAGGTAACTGCACACTGACGCTGGAACAGCTGGATGAAAAATCATGGTAGTAACTGGCAGACGCTCAGTGATGTTGGCTGCGTATTCTGACGGTTGCACAGGACGAAATCAGCGCCAAGGAACCAGATTATGCAACGCATAAGAATACTCGCGGGTGATTGCTGCGCCAGCCTGGCCAAAGAGTTCGGTTTTGCTGATGGCAACGCCATTTACCAGGCACCGGAAAACCAGGACTTTAAAAAGTCTCACCGTAATATGCATGTGCTGACTACCAATCAGGTACTTTGCATTCCCGATAAAAAGGTCAAATGCGAACCACTTAAACCGGAGCAATATAACCGGTTTGTGGTGAAAGGCGTGATCGCTGAATTTATCGTCAGTATCGGGGATTTTGCCGGCAGCCCGCTGGCCAATCACGACTACGAACTACAGGTAAACGGGATTAAACACAGCGGTAAGCTCGATAGCGCCGGCAAGTTGAAAGTGAAAATTGATGCCACAGCCAGAACCGGTGAATTAATTGTTTACTTAGACAAAGATCGCAAGAACAACCTGTTCTGGACACTCGAATTTGGCGCCTTGCAAGATGTGGTGGACATTGCCGGTATTCAGGCCCGCCTGAATAACCTTGGCTATGTTTGTCGTAATGAAGATGGCGACCTGGATGACTCCACCAAGGCTGCCATTAGCCGATTCAAACTGGTAAATGGCTTGGCCGTCAATGACCGGGTTGATGGTGCCCTGGTGTCGAAACTAAACGATGTATATGGGTTTTAAGGAATATCCGTCATGGCTAAAGTAGCGCGTTCCAGCAGCAGCCAGAGCAATAACAACACATTACGCGTACACAAAATGAAAGTGTATTTCCAGTTGTACCCCGGTAAGTCAGGCAACAACAATGAACGTCCGGTGTCGTCTGATGTGGAGTACGAGCTGTATCTGAATAATCGTTTTTCACAATCCGGCCAATTGCAGGCCGATGGCAGTGCCGAAGTGTTTATTCCTGCCGGCATGAGCGCTGAACTAAAAGCACTGGGTAGCAGCTATTTACTGCAACCCGCGGTCAATCTGGAACCTTACAACAGCATTAAGGGTGCGCAGCAACGTCTGCGGTTACTCGGCTATTTTGCGGGCGCCGCCGACGGCAAGTGGGACGCTGCATTTGACCGTGCCATCCTCAATTTTCAGGCCGACCACAACATAGATAGCAGTGGCAACTTACATAACGAAACCTACGATAAAATTAAATCAGAATTTGGAGAATAAGCGTTAGTGGCCAAACACATTGCGATTAAAACAGAATGCAGGGTAGTTCCGGTACGCTTTCAACGCGCTGTTATCGGCCCTCCTGACAGACGCTATCCCGACATTGATGAACGCGGTTTTAACCATGTTATTCCTGCAATGAATAATTTACCGGCATCCACGGCGGTGCGTGGCAATGCCGTGTCGATTGCGCATAACCATGAGGTCGAGATCCAGCTGGTGCGCGAGGATATTGATGACAATGCCGTGCTGTATGTCAGCTCGTCTGACAACAACGTATTTACCGTAGAGAGCCCGACTGTCAATCAACCTTGTACGCCTGGCAAAACCTGCAATATTCGTTTGCGTACGCAGTACGTGCTGAACTGGACGCCGGCAGTTGCTAACCTGGAAGTGCATTATCAGAAAAAAGACGGGCCTGTGATTGCCCGTTTAGTTGTCTATGTGATGCCGCTGATGAGTGTCAATGTGCAGCCACATATTGTTGCCATTAACAGCAAAACAGCCCCCGGTGTGCCGCCAAAGATCAGTTTTGATCCGATTGCGAAACTGGCTGCGGATATATGGTTCAACGCCGGGGTAGACCTTAGCTTCGCCAAAACCAAACTGCTGGCCGTCAATGCATCTGGCACAAATTATCTTAAATTCAACGAAGTTGACCTGGTACTGAAACATCACTGGACAGCGGGCTATATCAACGTTTATGTGGTTCAGGAGTTGGAAGACGCCTTGGGTTATGGCTTTAGCACGAACGACTATAAAGGATATAAACTCAGTCACCCCGGTGTATTTCTGGGGTTGCAGACTAACGGTGGTAGCAGTTTGGACCGCAGTAATGATGTCGTGTTTTGTGCCAATGATATTGCCCATGAAATTGGCCATTTCTTTACACTGAGGCATCCGTCAGATGGCCCTGACAACAATATTCCCGGTTGGGGGCGCTTCGACAGCTGGTCAATGCGTTTTTTAATGCATAACTGGAATACCACAAGGCGCAGCCGCAGTGCCACGCCACATAAAGGTGCTGACTGGCCGGAATTTAATACCTTTGGTTACGGCAGTGGCGCGCACGGCGCATACCGCGGCGCAGCTATCCCGTTAAAGGCCATCAATACCGGTAAAGCCTGCATTGACGGCCATTGCGCCATAGTGCGTAACCATATCGCCAAAGGGGCGAACAATTTATACGGGACCTAGTATCTGATGACATTGATATGCGCACGCCTGAGCCACAGCCACTATGCTGGCCTGATGCTAGCCTTGCTGGCAGGCGTTGCCATACTTTTACCCGTTAGCGCACAACAGTCCTGTGATAAAACACAGACATCACAGGTACAGATAAAGGCTGGAGAGCAGAATATGTCAAGGTTAACACAGGCGGTACTGGAGCATGATACCGACGCGCGCAATATCGCCTCAACCATGGGGCAAGCAGCCTTAAATGAGTTAGCCCCTTTGCTGGCACATCAGGATGCATCAATCAGACTGCGCGCTGTGATGGCCCTGGGTGGCGTTGATATTCTGATCAGCAAAACCGCCTTATTCAGCGCGTTGGATGATGCGGATCCGAATGTTATGCACGCTGCGCTGGCGGAAATTGAGCAGCAACAAGCCAAGTTATCAGTACCTCTGCTGGTGGGGCTGTTAGACCGGTTGCAAGACGACAACGCTAAAAACCGGCTTATTCTGATTTTGGGTCAGCGCCTGGATATCACACAAAGCGCTGCGCTGGAAAAATACTGCAATGTAGATCAAGCCGTGAGTGTCGCCTTACACAGCATGGCAGCACTGGCGAAAATTGGCGTGGAGCAGCGGCGCAAGCAGTTCTCGGCCTACTTACTCACCATCAAGGATGCCGATACTTTTGCTGAAGCATTTCAGCTGGTTGAATACATCAATCAACCCTGGCTGGTGGCGACATTGCGCCAGTTATTATCCAATAAGCAGCAATACAAATCATTGGGCGGACATTTCCCCGGCTTCCCCACGACAATTCGGGTCTGTGATGCGGTAGTGATGCTGATTGGCGCGCTGTTACCGCAACTTACATTAAGCTTCGACGCCAGCGTTTATGCCAACTTCAGCGATGAACAAATTGCTGAATTAAATTACGCCAGTGCCAAGGTTAAATACTAATAGTCCACGCTTGTGCAGGAGAGAGTATGGCGATTCAGGTTACAATGGGTGCAACGCTGATGTGCTCGCAAGGTCTTGCTCCCGGCACGCTGGTAGTCCCACCGCTAAATAGGACACTGGCCGATGGTTTGCCAGCAGCAACCATCATGGACCAGATCCCCATTGTTAATATTCCGCCCTTTGGCATGTGCCGTTCACCGGCAAACCCCACCGTAGCCGCAGCCACCGCTGCCGCTATGGGAGTGCTGACGCCGATGCCCTGTATGCCTGTCATTGCTGCACCCTGGTCACCGGGGTGTGCAACGGTGCAGATTGGCAATAAACCGGCTTTGAATAACACCGCAAAATGCATCTGCAATTGGGGCGGTACTATTTCTATCACCAATCCGGGGGGTAAAACCGTACAAACGCCTTAAACCTGACTGTCCATATAATTTTTTGCTCACCTGCAACTTACACATCGGTTGTTTCGTATGTTGTTTCGATCATGCTGAAACCCATTTGAGCAAAGCGTTTTTGGACACCCTACACCTATGGCAAATTTGCATCTGGCACTTATCACCAATATCCCTGACCAACAGCTAATTACTTTTCGTTTTAACGAACGTGGCGGCAGTGTTGGCAGATCGCAGGATTGTGACTGGCGGTTAAATGATGCCGAGCGATTCATCTCTAACAAGCACATTATCATTTCGTTTGTTAACGATCATTTTCTGGTTACCGATACCAGCAGCAATGGCACCTACATTAATGACAATGCCCGGCCGCTGGGCAAAGGTAATTCTCACCGTTTGCAGCTAAATGACATTATCAAGCTGGGCACCTTGTACCTTCAGGTCAATGCAATAGACTTGTCACCGGCTCATGTACCTGCCCCGCCCATGCCGGCGGCAGCTTTTGCACCAAACAACCTATCGGCAACAGATTCTGATTTACTCGACTTAGTCTCGGGTAAACATACACCGGCTACCAGCGCCTCAGCCAGCCACGCAGCACCGCTTAATTCGTCGCTTACATCTGCCGTTCCCCCGCAAGCGAGCAGCGCTAAAACAGATAATTCAGGTTTGTTTGATATTTTATCCGCCGGTATATCTGGTAGCAGCCCCAGCGGTATGGCTGCACCTTCGGCTGCTGGCGAGGCAAGTATCCCCGCCCGGCCGCAATCAGCGGCTTCGCCCTTTTTGCCTCAGCACAGCGACAACACCATTCCTGATAATTGGGATTTGGATGACGAACCGGCGCAAATGCTAACGCCACCGGCAACATCCGGCGATGTTGCTGACCACGGCGGGCCGCTAAGTAGCCCAACGGCGAGCGCAAATAACATACCAGAGTATCCGCACTATGCTGCAACGGCCGCTGCAGCTGAGCCAACACCGCAACCAGCAAGCCATAGTGCTGTCGATGTAAAGGCTGTTGCTGCACAGGCTGCGGATGTTCAGGCGGTAAATGCAAAGGCTCCAGTGCCGCAGGCAACAGCTGGCAATAAGCAGGACGACTTTTTTACCTTGTTGTACCAAAAGCTGGGGCTGCCTGCGGCGTACATGCAGTCGGTTGATAAAGCCGAATTTGCCAATGATCTGATGCAGGTGCTGATGACATCAACTCAGGGGTTAATGGCTTTATTGGCCGGGCGCTCGGTGCTTAAACAAGAGTCACGGTTATCCATGACCATGATTAAACCCCAGTCCAATAATCCGATTAAGTTTTCCCTCGACCCCAGCGACACGCTGGAAATGCTACTGGTGAAGAAAAAGCCCGGCTATTTGACCGCGCAAGCCGCTTATGCCGAAGCCATGCATGACTTGCAGTTGCATCAGATGGCGTTTTTATCAGGGCTGCAAGCGTCACTGCAAGGCATTTTAGACGAACTCTCACCCGGCAACATTGAACAAGAAGCAAATGAAAAAGGCCGCGGACTAATGGACTTTAAAGGGCATGCACGCAACTGGGAAACCTTCGCTAACAAACAGCAGACCTTGCAAAAACAGGTTAAAGAGAATCTCAACGATATTTTATCGCGGCACTTTTCTGCAGCTTATGAAAGCTACATCAGCAATGCCAAAACCAACCGCCAGGGAGACTGACATGGCACCGACATTACGAAAATGGACTTTGCGCTGGTTCGCCCTGCTGCTTGGCAGCTTACTGCTGAATGCCTGCGCCTCATCACCTGCCGATACTAAGATCGACTTTACCCTCAGCATCAGCGCTGCAGACAATATCAATCCGGATTTTCAGGGCGCACCCTCATCTGTGGTGGTTCAGGTGTATCAACTTACCAGTGCCGGCAATTTTCAGGATGCGCTGTACGAAGACCTGTTTAACGGCAATGCCAGTATGCTTGGCAGCCAGCTTATCAGTATGAATAACTACCTGATTGACCCGGGTTCAAACCAAAACCTGGAAACGGAAATTTCTGCCGACACCAAATTTATCGGCGTGGCCGTTGGCTACCGCGAGATCAATCTGGTGTCCTGGAAAGTGGTGCAGCCCATTGCAGACGATTCATTGCTCGACAGCATCAATCTGTTTGCCAGCAAAGGCATGCTCATCTCGATAGAACAAAACAATGTGCGGGTAAGCACGAATTAACGTTGTGTCGTCAACAACACGGCTTAAACACAATCCAGCGCAAATGATTAAGGATATTGCTTAAATGGCATGGGAAAAACGCGTGGTATGGACCGAAGGCATGATGCTTCAGCCGCACCATTTTCAACAGCAAAGCCGATACCATGAAGCCCAGTTAAGGCAAGCGGTCAATGCCTGCATGCCGTATCCGTGGGGTTTATTAACCGTTGAGATTGAGCAATCATTACTCAAATCGGGCAAATTCGGCATTAATCGTGCTGAAGGCGTATTCAATGACGGTAGCCTTTTCAGCATTCCGGAAACCGACAAACTGCCTAAAGCGATAGATATTGACCCGTCTCATCTTAACGCCACGCTGTATCTGGCGTTGCCCATTCGTCGCCAGGGCAATAATGAAATCAACCGTGAACAAGCCAGTGCCGGCCGTTACCAGTTGGCAGAGCAGGAGATCCGTGATGTCTCAGGCCTGACCAATAACAAGACCTTTGTTGAAGTTGCCGGTTTAAATTGTTCATTGCGCACCAGTTTGCAGGACAACAGCGAGTTTGTTTGCCTGGCGCTGGCCAAAGTGGACGATGTCAGCCCGAATGGCAACGTTAGCTTAAGCGCAGATTTTCTCGCACCCTCACTAAATTGCCGAACCAGCGCCTACCTTAGCCACTTTATCAGCGAGCTGGTCAACCTGACACAACACAGAATTAAGTCGCTCGCCAGCCGGGTGTCAGTGGCAGGTAAGTCGACCAACAGTGAAATAACCGATTTCATGATGTTGCAAACCCTAAATCGCCACTTGCCGATGCTGCGCTATATGGACAACGCCGACAGCATTACGCCGTTTTACCTGTACGAGAAATGGGTCAGCTTAATTGGTGATATGAGTACCATTATTCAGGCAGACAAAATGGTGCCTGTGCTGCCACACTACCAGCATCAGCAGCTGAATGATGTGTTCCCGGCCCTGATTGAACAACTGCGCAAACTCTTCAGCGTCGTACTGGAACAAAACTCGGTCAATATTCCATTACAAGAGAAGAAGTTTGGCGTTCGGGTAGGCAATGTCGCCGACCGAACACTGTTTAGCAGTGCCAGCTTTATTCTGGCGGTCAGCGCTGATATACCAGCCGACAATATTCGCCAGTTTTTCCCGCAGCAGGTAAAAATCGGCCCGGTTGAATCCATTAAAGAATTGGTCAATTTGCAGCTTCCCGGCGTTCAGGTAACACCGCTGGCGGCGGCACCGAGAGAAATCCCCTATCAACGTCACTATGTGTATTTTGAGTTGGTACAAACTGGCGACACCTGGCAAGCGCTTGCCTCGTCAGGCGGCATCGCCTGCCATATCGGCACGAACTTCCCTAATTTAACCATGGAGCTTTGGGCTATCCGGAGTTAACAGCATGCACAATGACGATGACTTATCCAAAACCATGCTGATCCCCAATCCTGGTGGCCGTCGTAGCTATAACGCTCAACATGACGAACTAAGCAGAACACGGCTGTCGCCCGCTGCTGCAGGTGCTGGTGCTTATGCGGCAACCGGGCCTGCTGCTACAGACATCGCCGGCGAAAATATCCTGTTAAGTGAAGCCCGCGACATCATCAGCCTGGCCAGCCATTTGCGCACCCTGGCACCCAGCAATAGCATTGAACAACTGCGGCTGGATGTGGAAAATCTGTTCCGCCAGTTCAGCAATACTTTGAAAGAGCAAGGCACAACAGATGAAGTCATGCTGACAGCGCGCTACCAGCTATGCTGCCTCATCGACGAGCTGGTGTTAAGCACGCCCTGGGGGATCGACAGTCCCTGGAGCCAACAAACTCTGCTCAGTAAGTATCACAATGAGACGTCCGGCGGTGAAAAATTCTTCCTGATCGCCAATAAGTTAATGGAGCACCCGCAGCGCAATCTGGATTTGATTGAACTCGCCTACGTTTGTTTGTCGCTGGGGTTCAGAGGTAAATACCGCCTCAGTCAAACCAGCGACAGCGACATCAATAACATTTGTCAGATGCTGTACCAGCCTATTGCGCTATACCGTCCGGTTGCCGCAGATTTATCGCCGTGCTGGCAAGCGGCGCCAGCACTGGCGCCCAGTATTGAAAAGCGTATTCCGCCTACCTTGTTATTGCTGTTTTTAAGCTTTATCTGCGTGGCGGTGTTTATTGGCTTGTTATCCAACCTCAATGCCAAGGCATCGCCTTTGCTTGCAAAAATTGAGGCCATTGCCTGGGATGAGCTGCTGTCAAACGCATCAGAGCAAAGCCGCCATCAAACCGGTATTGATGAGGTTGTCAGCCAACTGCGCAACGCGCTGCAACCGTCCATCGCAGCCCATAAGGTTACCGTGGCAACACAAGATAATATGGTCGTCATCCGCCTGATCAGCGAGGCGTTATTTCCGCCCGGCAGTACTAAAATCAGTGAAGCTGAATTACCCAATCTGAATACATTGGTACAGGCCATCTCAGCTTATGCCAATTCTGTCATTATTGTTGGCCATACCGATTCAACCGGGCGTGCCGAATCAAACTGGACCATCTCCAGATTGCGTGCTGAGGCAATAGAAAACTGGTTGCATTCAACCTCCCCTACTATCAAAAACTCTATTACCCGTGGCATGGCAGATACCCAGCCATTGGTCAGTGGCCGCGATGCCAGTGAAAACCGTCGGGTTGAACTGCTCCTGTTACCCAAGGAATAACGTGAATGTTAGCCAAACTGCAAAAGGTTTCCTCACACTCTTTATTTGTCCCGGTCATATGCTTAACCCTGGCCGTTATGTTGATCCTTTTCGCCGGCCCTTATATCGCCATTGCCGGCCAGGTGCCGCTGGCGGGCTGGTTAACGCGCTTGCTATTGTGCTGCGCATTAATCGCGGCTTATGTGCTGTACAAGTACATTCAGCATCTGAAATCGTTACAACAGCAAGACAAACTGGTGGCGGAAATCGCCGCCGCAGATGATGGTGCCAGTCAGGCCATTGACGCCGAAGCGAGCGCTTTGCGCGATAAGTTTAAGTATGCCTTTGAGGCACTCAAGCACACCAAAGGCGGCCCTGCGTCGCTGACGCAGATCCCCTGGTACATGATTATCGGCTCGCCCGGTGCCGGTAAAACCACGTTGTTGTCTAATTCGGGCTTATCGTTCCCGCTGGCCGACAAACTCGGCAACAAGGCGCTGCTGGGTGTGGGCGGCACCAAAAACTGTGATTGGTGGATTACGCAGGACGCCGTGTTACTGGATACCGCCGGACGTTATGCCTCGCAAGACAGCTTTCAAAAAGTAGATGAGTCCGGCTGGATGAATTTTCTCGCCCTGATTAAACGCTTTCGAAAAAAACCGATTAGCGGACTGCTGGTTAGCATCAGCATGACTGACGTCATCAACCTTAATGAATATGAGCTCAGCCAGCAAATTGCCCAGATAAAGCAGCGTATCGCCGAGGTAAATGATTATTTTAATACCCGCTTTCCGGTGTATGTGATTGTCACCAAGGCCGACATGCTGGCAGGCTTTAGCCAATTCTTTGATACGTTTTCACACAAAGAGCGCGAACAGCCGTTCGGTTTTACCTTTGATGCTGCTACCTCTGCCAGCGATTATGTCAGCCACGATTTCGCACAACAGTTTGCCGCCTTGTACAAGGCCATTGTGCGGCGCCAGTGGAGCCGGCTCTCCATAGAACGCGATACCGGTCGTAAGAACTTGCTGTATGCTTTTGGTGAACAACTGTCGTCACTTAAACTGCCGCTTGGCAACATCATCCGCCAGCTCAGCAGCACCGATGATGGAATGAGCACCGGCATTGTCCGCGGCCTGTACTTTACCAGTGGTACCCAGTCAGGCGCGCCGATCGATCGCATGCAGGCCAGGATCTCACAGGTTTTTGGCATGCAGGCCAGCC
>NZ_DATCSY010000017.1:0-2055 GCF_036568245.1 Rheinheimera sp.
ACGGCGGTATTAAAGGTAAACCGATAAACCCACTGCACAGACGGCCGATAAAGCAGCCGCTTGACGTAGGTGTGCGGGCAGTAAACAGTATTCTGACGGTAGGTAAAGGCCAGCGTATGGGCCTATTTGCCGGCTCGGGCGTAGGTAAAAGTGTGCTGCTAGGCATGATGACGCGGGGTACCTCGGCAGATGTGATCGTTGTCGGGTTGGTTGGCGAGCGCGGACGCGAAGTAAAAGAGTTTATCGATGAGATCCTGGGGGATGAAGGCAAGGCGCGTTCTGTGGTTATAGCTGCGCCTGCTGATGTCTCGCCGTTAATGCGGTTAAAAGGTTGTGAAACCGCAGTGCAGGTGGCGGAGTATTTTCGCGATCAGGGGCTGGATGTACTGCTGCTTATTGACTCGATTACCCGCTATGCGCAGGCGCAGCGCGAAATTGCGCTGGCTGTGGGTGAACCGCCGGCGACAAAAGGTTACCCGCCTTCGGTGTTCGCCAAATTACCGGCACTGGTTGAGCGTGCTGGCAACGGTAGTGGCAGCCAGGGATCTATTACGGCGTTTTACACTGTATTGTCGGAAGGCGATGATTTGCAGGACCCGATAGCCGATGCTTCACGCGCTATTTTGGACGGCCATATAGTGTTGTCGCGTTCATTGGCCGACAGTGGGCATTTCCCTGCTGTTGATATCGAAAAGTCGATAAGCCGCGTAATGCCGTCTGTGACCAGCAACGAACATCAGCAAATGGCCCGTTCAGTAAAACAGCTATATTCCAGTTATCAGCAAAGTAAAGACCTGATTGCCATCGGTGCTTATGTGCGCGGTAGCGATCCTCAGTTAGATAAAGCCATAGCAATGATGCCCAATATCAACCGGTTTTTGCAACAGGGCATGCATGATGTTGTCGCCTACGATGACAGCCTGCAGGCGCTGAGCCAGTTGGCACCGGTAGCAAGGAGTAACACTGCATGATTAACAAGCGCTTTTCGATGCTGATTAAAATTCAGCAGGAAAGAGAAGAAAAGCTGCAGGCGCAGTTTGTCTCGGCCCAGCAGTTTTATCAGCAGCAGGAACAGAAGTATCAGGGGCTGGCAAATTATCGCACCGAATATATTCAACAAAGTCAGCAACAGGGCAGTGCTGGTTTACAAAGCCGGCAGTACACCCAATTTGTCAACTTTATCGGCAAGTTGGATCAGGCCATCTTACAGCAAGGGCGGGCAGTACATCAGGCGCGTGCGGCGGCCGAGCAGCGAAAACAAAGCTGGTTAGCCATGCAAAAGAAACGCAAGGCGCTGGAGTTGCTGGTTGAGCGTAACAACGTTGCAGAACTGCAAAGGCAGTTAAAGCAAGAGCAAAAAAATGCTGACGAGTATGCCAATCAGCTATTTATGCGCCGGCTGGCGGCCCAGCAGGATGAAAATCTGGCCTGAAAATTGAATGTTGATTGAAACGTAATAAAGGTAGCGGCCGTTAAAACGGCAAACTGCCAGATGAGCAGTAACACGCCATAGCTGTATTCTAATATAGCAGGCACGGGAGATAAGCATGACGCAGGGCTTACAAATATCAATGCTATTGAGCACCGATACCTCGCTCAAATCAGACAGTGCTAAAGCTGATGGCGGCAGTGATGGTGACGGTGCGGTGTTCGGTTCTATGTTCGGTGAGCTGGTTCAACCGGCAAAAAACGACCATGCCGACGCCAAACTACGGCAGTTGCCTGCCGCTGTAGGCCCGCTTTCAGGTATCAGTCAGGCGTTGCAAAGTGCTGGTATGGCAGCAAGTAGTGAAGAAGCCACCAGTGCAGACAGCACAGAAGATACATTACTTGCCGCCAGCTTGCTCGAGCAGTTGGCCCTAAAAGATAAAAGCCGCTCTGCTAAGGCGGAGTCTGCAGAGCAGAAATCAGAGCAAGAGCTATCCGCGGCAGATAAAAAGTCGGGGCAGGATATAGCGCAAATGGCCAGATTAAATGCCGCAGCCGCGCAACAAGAAGCCAGTGGCGAGATGGCGGCAGCGGCAACTGGTGCTGATAACAACGCCGAAACAGACT
>NZ_DATCSY010000018.1:0-7449 GCF_036568245.1 Rheinheimera sp.
TTCTGGTGAACTCTAACCCGGCCACCATTATGACCGACCCTGAAATGGCCGATGCCACCTACATCGAGCCTATTCACTGGCAGGTAGTAGAAAAAATTATTGAGAAAGAGCGCCCGTGTGCGGTTTTACCCACCATGGGTGGTCAGACGGCACTGAACTGTGCGCTGGACTTAGAGCGTCACGGTGTACTGGCGAAATACAACGTTGAAATGATTGGTGCCACAGCCGATGCGATCGATAAAGCAGAAGATCGTAGCCGTTTCGATAAAGCCATGCGTTCTATCGGTTTAGCCTGTCCACGTGCAGGTTTAGCGCACTCGATGGAAGAGGCTTATCAGGTACTGGAAGACATCGGCTTCCCGTGTATCATTCGTCCATCTTTCACCATGGGCGGCTCAGGCGGCGGTATCGCCTACAACAAAGAAGAATTTGAAGAAATCTGTACCCGAGGTCTGGATTTATCGCCAACTAAAGAGCTGCTGATTGATGAGTCGTTAATTGGTTGGAAAGAATACGAGATGGAAGTGGTGCGGGATAAAAACGACAACTGCATCATCGTCTGTTCGATTGAAAACTTCGACCCTATGGGTGTGCACACCGGCGACTCTATCACGGTAGCTCCGGCACAGACCCTGACCGATAAAGAGTACCAAATCATGCGTAATGCCTCCTTGGCAGTACTGCGTGAAATCGGTGTTGAAACCGGTGGTTCAAACGTACAGTTTGGTATCAACCCGGAAGATGGCCGCATGGTGATTATCGAGATGAACCCGCGAGTATCACGCTCGTCAGCACTGGCATCTAAAGCGACCGGTTTCCCTATTGCCAAAGTAGCGGCCAAGCTGGCAATTGGTTACACGCTGGATGAGCTGGCTAACGATATTACCGGTGGTAAAACGCCGGCATCGTTCGAGCCAAGCATCGACTATGTGGTGACCAAGGTACCACGCTTTAATTTTGAGAAATTTGCCGGTGCCAATGACCGCTTAACCACCCAGATGAAATCGGTCGGAGAAGTGATGGCTATTGGCCGTAACCAGCAAGAGTCGCTGCAAAAAGCACTGCGCGGTCTTGAGATTGGCGTATGTGGGTTAGATCCGGTTATCGATATCACACTACCGGAAGCCAAAGATAAGATTATCCGTGAGCTGAAAGAGCCGGGTTCACACCGTATTTGGTACATTGCCGACGCCATGCGTTTTGGCATGAGCATGGATGAGATTTTCCAGCTGACTAAAATTGACCCCTGGTTCCTGGTGCAGATTGAAGATTTAGTGAAGGAAGAGCAGTTGTTAGCGAAAGACGGCTTCGCTGCACTGGATGAAGTACGGTTAAAGCGGTTAAAACGTAAAGGTTTTGCCGATAAGCGCATTGCCGATGTGTTGGGCGTCAGCGAAAACGAAGTGCGTAAAAAACGCCACGGTTATAAGCTGCACCCGGTTTATAAACGCGTAGATACCTGTGCTGCCGAGTTTGCCTCGAACACGGCGTATATGTATTCCAGCTACGATGAAGAATGTGAAGCTGCACCGACTAACCGCGATAAAATTATGATTATCGGTGGTGGCCCTAACCGTATCGGTCAGGGTATCGAATTCGATTACTGCTGTGTACATGCCGCACTGGCGCTGCGCGAAGACGGTTATGAAACCATTATGGTTAACTGTAACCCGGAAACCGTTTCTACTGACTACGACACCTCAGACCGGCTGTATTTCGAGCCGATTACGCTGGAAGACGTGCTGGAAATTGTCCGCAAAGAGCAACCTAAAGGCGTTATCGTGCAATACGGCGGCCAGACGCCACTGAAACTGGCCCGTGCGCTGGAAGCGAACGGTGTGCCAATTATTGGTACTTCGCCTGACGCAATCGACCGTGCCGAAGACCGTGAGCGTTTCCAGCAGGCGGTAGAGCGTTTAGGCCTGAAACAGCCGAAAAATGCTACCGTTACCAGCTTAGAAGAAGCGATTACCAAAGCACCGGAAATTGGTTTCCCAATGGTTGTGCGCCCGTCATATGTACTGGGTGGCCGGGCCATGGAAATTGTATACGATGAGCAGGACTTACGCCGCTATATGACCGAAGCGGTTAGCGTATCAAACGACTCGCCGGTGCTGCTGGATAACTTCCTTGATGACGCTATTGAAGTGGACATCGACGCCATTTGTGACGGCAAAGAAGTCGTTATCGGCGGCATTATGGAACATATCGAGCAAGCGGGTGTGCACTCTGGTGACTCGGCCTGTTCTTTACCACCACACAGCCTGGGTAAAGAAATCCAGGATGTCATGCGTGAGCAGGTACGCAAGCTGGCGTTGGAACTTGGCGTTGTGGGTTTAATGAACACGCAGTTTGCCGTGAAAGATAACGAAGTGTACCTGATTGAAGTGAACCCACGTGCTGCGCGTACCGTGCCTTTCGTGTCAAAAGCGACTGGTGTTGCCGTAGCTAAAGTGGGTGCACGTTGTATGGCAGGTAAATCACTTGCTGAGCAGGGCGTGACAAAAGAAATCATTCCACCGTTTTTCTCTGTTAAAGAAGTGGTTATTCCGTTCAACAAGTTCCCTGGCGTAGACCCTATTTTAGGCCCTGAGATGCGTTCTACCGGTGAAGTGATGGGCGTGGGTGATACTTTCGAACAAGCCTTTGCTAAGGGGCAGCTGGGTGCCAGCACCTTAATACCAACTGGTGGCAGAGCCTTGCTTTCAGTGCGCGACAGCGATAAAGTGCGCGTAATTGAGCTGGCAAAACGCATGGTGGAAAAAGGTTTTGAACTTGACGCCACTGGTGGTACTGCCAAAGCCTTACAAGCCGCAGGCGTTGAGTGCCGCGTGGTGAATAAGGTGTTTGAAGGCCGGCCACATATTCTGGACCGTATTAAAAACGGTGAGTACAGCTATATTGTCAACACTACTGATGGCCGCCAGGCAATTGAAGACTCTAAAGTCATCCGTCGTGGCGCCCTGCAGCACAAAGCTAACTACACCACGACGTTGAACGCCGCCTTTGCTACCGTGAAATCAAATGCTGCCAGTGCATTTGAAAGTGTAGCCTCGGTGCAGGAATTACATAAGAGAGTAAACGGATGAGTCCAATTCCGATGACAGTGCAGGGCGCAGAAAAACTGCGCACTGAGCTGAATGAATTAAAATCAGTGAAACGGCCTGCGGTGATCCAGGCAATCGCTGAAGCGCGTGAACATGGCGATTTAAAAGAAAACGCCGAGTATCATGCAGCGCGTGAACAGCAAGGCTTTATTGAAGGTCGTATTCAGGACATCGAAGCCAAGCTGTCGAACGCGCAAATTATTGATATCAGCAAAATGGCTAACACGGGTAAGGTGATCTTTGGCTCTACCGTGACCATTTTAAATCTGGATACTGAAGAAGAAGTGACCTACCGTATCGTAGGTGACGATGAAGCAGATATTAAGAACAACCTGATTTCAGTAAATTCACCGATTGCGCGTGGCTTGATTGGCAAATCAGCAGATGACGTCGTCAACATCACTACGCCTAAAGGGGTAGTGGAGTACGAAATCACCGAGATTGAGTACATTTAACATCCATCACCTGAAAAAGCCGGTTTAAACACCGGCTTTTTTGTCAGTTCGAATCATGCTCTGTATCAGGGCTGCAGCCTCGTAGCTTGAATTGCGTTACTGGTCAGATCAATTTTGCATGGATTCTTCGTTACATTAACGATGTCAGTAACGAGGTGTCTATGAAGCATAGCAAGCCATTTTCGCTTGAACTAACCGACCGGGTGTTACGGGTGACCGCTTTCGGTGTTTGGACTCTGGTTGATGCCAGGGAATATGTGCGCCAGATGCGGTTATTGGTGCAACCGGTAATAAACAACGATTGGGCATGTATTCTTGATGCCAGGCTTTGGAAAATGAGCCCGGCAGAGGTATTTTCTTTATTAAGAGACAATACACTGTGGTGCTATCAGCGTAACTTAATGTACGCAGTAACGTTGCTACCAGATGACAAGATGCTGCAGTGGCAGTTTATTAAGACAACAGAGATGGAAAAACCCGAAGGTTTTGTCAGCCGTTTAGCTGAAGATGACCTGGCAGCCTATGCTTTATTGCGGGCTGCCGGTTATATGAATTAGCCGCGGGGCAATTGAATCTTTTTATCTTCACTCTGGCGAAACAGTACCAGGGTTTTACCGATTACCTGTACTTTGTCGGCTTTGGTTTCGCGTACTATTGCGTCCATGATCAGGTTCTTTTCTTCCCGATCTTCGGTTGGCACCTTAATTTTTATTAGCTCATGAAAATTAAGTGCGACTTCGATTTCAGCGACCACGCCTTCTGTCAGGCCATTACCGCCAAGCAGGATGACGGGCTTAAGCTCATGTGCTTTCGCTTTTAAAAATTGTTTCTGTTTATTGGTTAAACTCATAAAATGACTATTTCCGCAGATAACGCTTGAATTTGCGCTATTGTAGCGCCATCTATCGCATAACACTAATTAAGAGTGACAGCATGACCAAGAAAAAACGCTCTGCCAGTTCAACCCGCTGGTTGAAAGAGCATTTTGACGACCACTTTGTACAAAAGGCGCAGAAGCTCGGGTTACGTTCCCGCGCAGCATTTAAACTGGAAGAGATTAACCAGCAAGACAAGCTGATTAAGCCTGGCATGACAGTCGTCGATCTGGGATCGGCCCCCGGCAGTTGGTCGCAGTTCTGTGTTGGCGTTGTCGGTAACAATGGCACTATCATTGCCTGTGATATTTTGCCGATGGATCCTATTAACGGTGTCAGCTTTTTACAGGGTGATTTTCGCGAAGAGACCGTTTTAGAGGCATTATTGAGCCGGATTAACGGACAGAACGTAGATGTGGTATTGTCTGATATGGCGCCTAATATGAGTGGTAATGACACAACAGATCAAGCCCGGTCTATTTATCTGGTCGAGCTGGCTTTAGATATGTGTCAAAAAGTATTGAAGCAAAATGGCAGTTTTGTGGTCAAAGTATTTCAGGGCGATGGTTTCGAGCAATTTTTAAAAGACGTACGCTCGGCGTTCACCACAGTAAAAATACGTAAGCCTGATTCGTCACGTGCGCGGTCACGTGAGACATATATCGTGGCGACCGGCTTTAAAGTCTAGTAAAGTAGCCGGGTAATTATCTAATTTTGGTAAGAAAGAGGTTATAACCTTGAGTGACATGGCAAAGAATCTGATTGTCTGGTTAGTGATCGCCGTCGTACTGATGTCGGTGTTCAACAGCTTTGGTCCTGGCGACAGTGCTGAGCGGCAAACCAGTTACACTCAGTTTATCAAAGAGGTAAATCAGGGGCAGATCCGCGAAGTTAAGGTGGAACGCTCCGGAGTGATCACCGGCGTTAAACGCAGTGGTGAGCGCTTTGAAACCGTGATCCCAACAGGTTATGACGAGAAACTGCTGGATGATCTGATAAAAAATGAAGTGAGCTCTTATGGCACTAAGCCTGAAGAGAGCAGCTGGCTGGCAACCATTTTTATTTCCTGGTTCCCAATGCTGTTACTTATCGGCGTCTGGATCTTTTTCATGCGTCAGATGCAAGGCGGCGGTGGCAAAGGTGCGATGTCGTTTGGTAAAAGCAAAGCGCGTTTAATGGGCGAAGACCAGATTAAAACCACTTTTGCTGATGTTGCCGGTTGCGACGAAGCCAAAGAAGAAGTGTCTGAGCTGGTAGATTATCTGCGTGACCCTTCACGGTTCCAGAAGCTGGGCGGTAAAATTCCGAAAGGTATTTTAATGGTCGGTCCGCCTGGTACCGGTAAAACTTTACTGGCAAAAGCGATTGCCGGTGAAGCCAAAGTACCGTTTTTCACAATCTCCGGTTCTGATTTTGTTGAAATGTTTGTTGGTGTCGGTGCATCACGCGTGCGGGACATGTTCGATCAGGCGAAGAAAGCGGCACCTTGCATTATTTTTATCGACGAAATTGACGCCGTAGGCCGTCAGCGCGGTGCGGGTTTAGGCGGTGGTCACGATGAACGTGAACAGACACTAAACCAGATGCTGGTTGAAATGGATGGTTTTGACGGAAACGAAGGTATTATTGTTATCGCCGCCACTAACCGTCCAGATGTTCTTGACCCGGCATTATTACGTCCGGGTCGTTTTGACCGTCAGGTTGTGGTTGGGTTACCAGATGTAAAAGGCCGTGAGCAAATTCTGAAAGTGCATATGCGCAAAGTACCGCTGGCGGAAGGTGTAGAGCCATCAGTTATCGCGCGTGGTACGCCGGGTTTCTCGGGTGCAGATCTGGCCAACCTGGTTAACGAAGCCGCTCTGTTTGCCGCGCGTGGTAACCGTCGTGTCGTATCAATGGACGAGTTTGAAAAAGCCAAAGATAAGATCATGATGGGTGCTGAACGCCGCTCGATGGTGATGACAGAGAAAGAAAAAGAAATGACAGCGTACCACGAAGCTGGACACGCTATCGTTGGCCGCATGGTGCCTGAACATGATCCGGTGTATAAAGTCAGTATTATCCCGCGCGGCCGTGCGCTGGGTGTGACCATGTACTTACCGGAACGCGACCGGGTATCACACAGCAAGCGCCACCTGGAAAGCATGATCAGTTCACTGTTTGGTGGCCGTATCGCCGAAGAGGTAATCTACGGTTTTGAACAGGTGACCACCGGTGCATCTAATGACATCGAGCGTGCAACAGATTTAGCCCGCAAAATGGTGACGCAATGGGGTTTCTCAGAAAAACTTGGCCCGCTGTTATACGCTGATGAAGAGGGCGAAGTGTTCCTGGGCCGTTCTGTCAGCAAAAACAAGCATATGTCGGAAGATACCGTTAAAGCCATTGATGCGGAAATCCGTGATTTTATCGACCGTAACTATGACAGAGCCAAGAGCATCATCGAAGAGAATATGGACATACTGCACGCGATGAAAGACGCGCTGATGAAGTATGAAACCATTGATGCGAAGCAAATTGATGATTTGATGGCACGCCGTGATGTACGCCAGCCAGAAAACTGGGAACCCAGAGATAAACCTGGCTCAGGTGATAAGCCTGACACCAAAACACGTCAGGAAGAATCTGCAGGCCCGGCTAAACCGTCAGAAGGCAATCTGCACTAAATACCGGATTTATCCGGACATCGTTAACACAAGCCCCGGTTTTTACCGGGGTTTATTTTTAGCTGTGAATCAGTATTCGCGGGAGCCCGCTATGCAACTAAATTTACCCCGCCAGCGCAAACTGGATCTGCGTCGACCAGTCGTCATGGGCATTCTAAACGTGACTCCAGATTCTTTCTCGGATGGTGGTAAGCATCAGCATCTTACCGATGCGTTACGGCAGGCTGAACGCATGCTGGCAGATGGCGCAGGGATCCTGGATATCGGCGGCGAGTCGACCCGGCCGGGGGCGGCTGATGTTTCTGAACAGCAAGAGCTGGACAGAGTTGTGCCGGTTATTACGGCT
>NZ_DATCSY010000019.1:0-2961 GCF_036568245.1 Rheinheimera sp.
CACCAATCCACGACCAGATATTAAGTGCTTGCGCATTGATAAAATCTGGCACCAGCCAGGCAAGTAGCTGCGCAAATAAAATAGTAAACAAAGGTGTTACAGCCAGTACCGCGCTGACTTTGGACGCTTCCCAGTGGTGTAAGGCTTCAGCAAAAGCACCATATGCCACCACTGTATTCAGACAGCAGAAAATCAGTAAGCCCCAGTGTAAGGCTGTCATCGTCTGCAGGGGTGAAAAATCAGATACCGGTATAAAAGCAACAGTACCCGCTACATAAAGCAGATACATAATTTGTTTTGAACTGTAGTGCATAAGTAGCTGCTTTTGCGCCAGAGCATAAGCCGCCCAAGTCACTGCTGCCGCGATAACCAACAGCACACCCAAGGTTTCGCTACCGGCATATTGCAGTAGCTGCACTAATCGCTCGTTAAAAAACAGCAGTAAGCCGGCAACTAAGCTAACAGCGCCTATTTTTTGCCAAAGCAACAACTGCTCTTTGAATAGCACCACACCACCTAACATCATCAAAAATGGGGCTAACTGAATAACCACCTGACCAGTTTCTGCAGTCAGATAGTTAAGACCACTCAGGTACATGATGTAATTGGATAACAAACCGAGCACTGCGATAATCATCAGACTGCCAGCCTTTTTGCTGATCAGCACACGCAGTTTAGGCAGTTTTCCGCCCAGCCAAAGCCAGAGTCCAACCATCACCGCTGCCACCAGAAAGCGCACTGCGGTGATCGTATTTGCGGTCAATACATCCAGCAATACCTTAAGTGCGATAGGTAGCATCCCCCACAGCACAGCGGTCGTTAATGCCAGTGATAAACCAATCATGCTTTTACCGGTGATCTGATGCATGGAATTTCCAATCAATAATGCGGATTACTGCCAGAGAAAAGCTATTTTTACCTATTCGCCAGGTCTTGTCTGTAACAAATGCAACTTTAGCGACAGAGTAACCACAGATTGCGCCATATCAAAAGATGCCTATTAGGAAACAGCTATAGTTAAAGCGTTTATTGATAAAGGACAAATCATGATAAAACGCATTGGCATACTAACTTCCGGCGGCGACGCGCCCGGGATGAACGCTGCGATCAGAGCCGCGGTATTGACCGCAGCAGCCAATAACATTGATGTTATCGGCTTTCATCATGGCTTTAATGGTTTGCTGGATAATGAGTACCAGACCCTGCTACCTCAGCATGTGCAACATATCATTCAGTATGGCGGTACTATTTTAAAAAGCGCCCGCTGCAAAGCATTGTACACAACAGAAGGCGCAATAAAAGCGGCTAAAGCGCTGGAAGAGTTACAGCTTGACGCTCTTATTATCATTGGCGGGGACGGCAGTTTTCGCGGCGCTCTGAGCATTGCCGAGCATTATAACGGACAAATTATCGGCGTTCCGGGTACCATCGACAACGATGTTGACGGTACAGACTATACCATTGGTTTTGCAACTGCCATTGATACAGCTTTAGACGCCATAGATAAGATACGTGATACCGCCGATGCCTTTGAACGTATTTTTTTGATTGAACTGATGGGCAGGCATTCGGGTTACATCAGTTTGTCTGCAGGCATTGCCGCCGGCGCTGAGCAAATCATCTGCCCGGAGTTCGCAGCAATTAAGCCTGATAATCTTAAAGATCTGATTATTCCGATACAGCACGCCCAATTGCTCAGAGGTAAAAGCAGTTACATCATAGTGGTGGCAGAAAACAGTTATCCTGCTGGTACTACGGCATTAGCCGAAGCGCTAAGTGATGCGCTGGGCATTGAATGCAGAGCCTGTATACTTGGTCATATTCAGCGTGGCGGAAAGCCTGTCGGAGCAGACAGAATACTGGCCACTAAACTCGGAGCCTATGCTGTAGAGCAACTCGTAGCCGGCGCCCACCTTGTGATGGCTGGTCAAGTTAACCAGCAACTGAGCTTATATCCGCTGGCCAAAACCGGAGACAGGAAAAAACAGATAGATCCTTATTTAGTGCGCTGGCAACACTATATTGCCAGCGACTAACGCGTGATTACTGGTTAAACACCTGCTTAACGCGATCTTTGTAGCTGCGGCTGACTTTAACCGCCTGTCCATTTGTCAGCATTAACTGGTGTTCACCATTGGCTAGCATCTGCAGCTTGGCAATGGTGTGCACATTAACGATGGCAGAGCGATGTACACGGACAAACAACCTCGGATCAAGCTCCTGCTCCAGCTCTTTCATCGTACGTCTTAAAATATGTGTCTGGCCATCACGGGTATGAATACACATGTAATCTCCGGCCGCATCGACCCATTCTATGGCCGAGACCGGCACCCGTGTGATCTCACCACTGTCTTTAATACTGATAGCGTCAGGAAAGCGGTCATTAACAACCGGTTCGGCATTGTCCAACCGCTGCAAAATATTGCCGGTATCTTCACCCGTCAGCTTGGCAACGGCTTCAGCTAATTGCCCTTTATGTTTCTGCGTATCCTGGGCCTGGTAAATTTTAAGTACTTTCTCTACCGCCTGACGCAGCCGAATCGGTTCCACCGGTTTTAGCACATAGTCCAGCGCATTGACTTCAAAAGCGCTGAATGCATAGTGATCATACGCGGTTACAAACACAACATAAGGCAGCGTAATCTGCTTTTCCTGCAGCTGCTTTAGCACGGTAAAACCGTCCATGCCCGGCATTTCAACGTCAAGAAAAACCAAATCCGGTGCAAATTCGCTGATACTATCGATAGCCTGCTGACCATTACTGCACTCGGCGACAACGTCTAACTCAGGAAACTCCCGCAAACGCACCAACATTCCCTTACGGGCTAAAGGTTCATCATCAACTACTATTACCTTAAGCATGTTCCTGTTCCGTTTTTTCTAATTCTAATGGGATTCTAATGTTTACTTTCAGCCCTTGAGGCTGGTTGTGTGTTAAAACCAACGCAAAATTATTGTCGT
>NZ_DATCSY010000020.1:0-6417 GCF_036568245.1 Rheinheimera sp.
GTAATTCCGTTAAACGCTTCATTGAACCGGTCGCTTCTTTAATACCGACAATGTTTGACGTTTTAGCCAGTTCAGCCACCGTCTCAGGCAATAAATCGACGCCGGTGCGGCCTGGCACGTTATACAACAACACAGGTTTATCCGTCGCAGCGGCCACCGCATTAAAATGCAGCACCATACCTTTTTGCATCGGTTTGTTGTAGAAAGGTGTCACCGTCAGAAAGCCATCGATAGGCAATGCTGACAGTGCCTTTGTGCGCTCAACTGCCTCTGCGGTAGCATTGGCACCATTGCCAGCAATCACTGCAATACGGCCTTTTACCTGCTCACATACCGCTGAAATCACCTGCATTTGTTCTGCAAAACTTAACGTTGCTGCTTCACCGGTAGTACCCATGATCACCAGGCCTTCAGTGCCATTCTCCAGATGAAAATCAACCAAACGTTTGAGGCTGTCGTAGTCAACTTTCCCCTGATCAACCATAGGTGTGATTAGCGCAACCCAACTTCCTCTGAACATATGCAATACGGCCCCATTTAACGATAAGGGCGCCTATGTTAAAGAGACACTGACTTAAACACAAGAATCGATCAGCGTTTATCCTGCACCGGGACAAACGGATGACATAATCTGGCGGTATGTTACACTTGGCGCCAGCACTTCTTACCTTGCATTATTTGGTTTGTCATCTGGGTTTTTATACTATGCCACAACAACTTGTAGTAACGGCCATCGGTACTGACCGTACCGGTATTGTTAGCAAACTGGCGCGTTTAGTTACCGATTGTAATTGCAATATCATTGACAGCCGAATGGCTATTTTTGGTGGCGAATTTACGTTTATCATGCTGCTGTCGGGCGATCCGGCAGCCATCAGCCGGATTGAGCATTTACTCCCTGGCCTTGGGTTGGAACTTGATCTGACAACGATGACCAAACGTACCAGTGCGCACCAGCGTAAAGCAGTAGCAGCGCATTATGTACTGGAATACCACGGGCCAGACAAAGTTGGCACTTTAGGCAGCATTACCGGATTGCTGGCAAGCCGGCAGGTGTACATTGGCTCTTTGCAGTCAGAAAGCAAAACAACGCCGGATGGTCAGACTATGATGCATACCATTATGACGTTGGAGCTGCCAGAAGGTGAGCCGGCACGAGCTATTGAGGCAGATGTCATGGCCCTGGTCACTGAAATGAATCTGACGGGCAGTTTTCATGCCCAGACCTGAAAAGGAACAGTAATGTCTTATTTAACAAAAGGTGCTGTCGCGCCGGATTTCACCCTGACAAATCAAGATGAGCAGCAGGTTAATCTCAGTCAGTTGTTAAAAACTAACCGCGTGCTGGTATATTTTTATCCCAAAGCAATGACACCAGGTTGTACGGTGCAGGCATGCGGTTTAAGGGATACTCAGCAGCAATTGCAGGACAAAGGCGTGACGGTAGTCGGTATCAGTACTGACAGCCCTGCCAGGCTGAAAAAGTTTGCCGAGCGCGACAACTTAAATTTTACTCTGCTGGCCGATGAAGATCATAAAGTAGCCGACGCTTATGGTGTCTGGGGCGAAAAGAAATTCATGGGTAAAGTCTACGATGGCTTACACCGCATCAGCTTTCTGGTGGCTAAAGATGGCAAGGTAGAACAGGTATTCGACAAATTCAAAACCAAAGATCATCATCAGGTCGTGTTGGATTACTTGAATTAAGCCCTACGCAATGATTATTGTTGCGACACAAAACATATACCCGACGGCTGCTAACAGCCACTGTTAAGGAGTGAATATGCAAAAAACTATACTGGCGTGTATAGCAGCGGTTGCCATATCAGCGCATGCGGCGCCGCTTGAGTCAGAAAAAGCAGCCTTGGCAATTGATAAAGTGGCCGGTGGCTTTAACCACCCCTGGGGCATGACATTTTTACCAGATGGTAGTCTGCTGATTACCGAACGCAACGGTGGTTTAGTCAAGCTCAGTGCTGATGGCAAAAACAAAACCCCTGTCACAGGTTTACCTGAAATTGATGCCCGCGGTCAGGGAGGTTTACTTGATGTGATCCTGGCGAAGGATTTTAGCAGCAGTAAACAGATATATTTTAGTTTCAGTGAGCCTGGCAGTGGCGGCAATAGCACTGCAGTAGCGAAAGCCACGTTAAACGATGCCAGTTTGAGCAATGTTGAAGTGATCTTCAGTCAGGCGCCTAAGTACGATAGCCGTCACCACTTCGGCAGTCGTCTGGTGTTAGATAACGCCGGAAAGCTCTTTATTACAACCGGCGACCGGGGTAGCCAGCGCGATCAGGCACAGAAACTGGATAACCATTTAGGCAAAGTCATCCGGATTAACGCCGACGGCACAGTACCTGACGACAACCCTTATGTCAGCCAGACAGGAGCACGGCCGGAAGTCTGGTCATACGGGCACCGTAATATGCAAGGTGCAGCTTTGCATCCGCAAACCGGACAGCTTTGGACGCACGAACATGGCCCACAGGGCGGTGACGAAATTAATATTGCCCAGCCGGGTAAAAATTACGGCTGGCCGTTAATTACGTATGGTGAAGAATACGGCGGCGGGGTTATTGGCAAAACATCGCAACAGGGCCTGGAGCAACCACTACACTACTGGCTACCATCAATAGCACCGAGTGGCATGGTTTTTTACAATGCCGACATGTTCCCCTACTGGCAGCAAAACCTGTTTGTCGGCTCGTTAAAATTTGGTCAGTTGGTCAGATTAGAGCTTGATGGCAATAAGGTAACCCACGAAGAGCGCATCATGATCGGTCAGCGTATCCGTGATGTTGAGCAAGGCCCGGACGGCGCTTTGTATTTACTGACAGACAGCTCTGACGGAGAGTTACTGCGTATCATGCCCGCAACAGAATAAGCCGGCTTCCCCCAGATGTATCAAGAAAAACAGTGTGCTCAGGCACACTGTTTTTTTATGCGCCGGTATTATGGTGTGGGTGTGCCCTTGCCGACCAGGCATTAACGGTTGCTTTAACCAGAGATGCCAGTGGAATAGCAAAGAATATGCCCCAGAAGCCAAACAGACCGCCGAAAAACAATACTGCAATGATGATAAACACCGGGTTCAGATCAACGGCTTCAGAAAACAGGATCGGCACCAGTAAATTACCATCCAACGCCTGAATAATACCGTACGCCAGCATCAAATAACCAAACTCTGCTGTCGGCCCCCATTGAAAAAACGCCACCAGTGCTACCGGCAATGTCACAACAGCCGCGCCGATATAGGGTATCAGCACCGACAAACCAACCAATACTCCCAGCAACAGCGGATAATTCAGGCCAAAAATGGCAAACACCGCATAGCTGACAGCACCAACAATAAAAATCTCCAGAATTTTGCCACGTATGTAATTCATGATCTGCGCATTCATTTCATGCCAGACCTGACCGATAAGCTTGCGCTCCGAGGGCAGCAGTTGTACGAAGCTGGCCGTTAACTGCGCCTTATCTTTGAGCATAAAGAACACCATCATCGGTACCAGTACCAGGTATATCAGCAGCGCAACCAAATCGACAATAGATGCCAGCGACAGCTGCAACATATCCCGGCCAAACACCATCAACCGCTCATCGACGGAATGAATAAGAATATTAATTTGCTCTACACTGACCATACCCGGGAAAGACTGCGGTAGCTCCAGCAGATAAGTGCGCCCCTGCTCTATCATTTGCGGCAAGTCCCGCAACAGATTACGGCCCTGATACCAGACGATCGGTATAATCCACATCAGGGTCAGTGTCGCCAAACCGAGAAAGCCAGCTACTACGGCTATCGTACTGACCGAACGGGATAAGCCTAATCGGGTCAGCCTGACCACGGGCCATTCGAGCAGGTAAGCAAATGCGATAGCCACCAGCACAGGTGCCAAAATGCCACTTAACCAGTAAATCGCCATAAAGCCGATCAGCAGCAATAAAAACAACGTGACCACTTGTGGATCTGAAAATTTATTGGCGTACCATTTTTTCAACCAATCCAGCATATTAGAACTCCAGCATCGGGCAACACGGCAAAAGTGCCTGAGTCCGCATCAGTATACCGAAGATAACGGAGAATTTGGCGCTAAACCGTCTGTTGGCCAAAAATATATGTTAAGTTAGCGCCCTGACAAGCCGGAACTAATCGCAAGAAATCCGGACAAAGTCTGCATTACGTTAGTCACTCTTTAATACAAACAGGGGCAGGTGTTTTTCACATGACATTCTCTGCAGTAAACAAGCCCGTGCTCATTTGCCTGCTGGCGGCATTATCGCAAGCCATTTCTCCTTCTGTGCAGGCAGATTTGCCAGATCTTGGCGGCAATGCTTTTAATACCATCACACCTGACAAAGAAAAGCAGCTCGGCGATGTAATGATGCGCCAGACGCGGGGCAGCTTGCCGATGGTGTACGACCCCTTACTGGATGAATATATAAATTCACTGGGTAACCGTCTGGTCGCCCGCGCTAATGATGTCAAGTTTCCGTTTAAATTCTATTGGATTGATAACAAAAACATTAATGCTTTCGCGACACTGGGCGGCAATGTCACATCTCACACCGGCACGCTGGCAATAGCCGATACCGAAAGTGAATTTGCCTCTGTTATGGCGCACGAAATAGCCCACGTCACACAGCGCCACATTGCCCGTTTCGTTGAGGCTCAGAGTCAAAAAGCCCCCCTTACACTGGCAGGTATCTTGGGCGCTATAGTGCTGGCAACCGTAAACCCGGAGGCGGGCATGGCGGCAATGATGGCAACGCAAGGTGCATCGCAGCAAAGTGCCATCAACTTTACCCGCGGTAATGAGCAGGAAGCCGACCGAATTGGCATGCAGATTATGGTCGATGCCGGCTTTGATCCTTATGCTGTACCGGACTTTTTCCGTAAGCTGTCGGAGCAGAGCCGCTTTATAAACCAGCAACTGGCGTTTTTGCAAACGCACCCGTTATCGCAAAGCCGGGTCAGTGACACCCGTTTGCGTGCAGAACAGTTCCAGCAACGTTTTATTCCTGACAGCCAGGATTTTACCTTAACAAAAGCCCGGGTACTGGCACGCTACCATTACAGTAAAAATGATGCTGAGACGGTATTTCGCAAAAAGCTGACCGAGCCAGGTGGTAACACCAAAGCCAATCAGTACGGGCTGGCAATAGCATTGCTGGACAAAGGCGAGCTGGGCCAGGCACGTAAGCTTATCGAACAGATGTTGGAAAAAGATGAGCACAATTTATATTATATCGACGTATACACCGATATTTTACTGGCACAAAAGGAATACCAAGTCTGTCTGGATATGCTGGAACAGCAGTACCTGTTGCGGCCTAATAATCAGGTTGTCACGTTAAACTATGCTAACGCGGCACTGACATCCGGCGCCCCGCGGTTGGCAATTCACCTGCTGAAAAGCCTGCTGTTTTATAAAAGCGATAATATTCTGGCGTATGATCTGCTAACTCAAGCTTATAAAGCGGTGGGAGACTTTGCCCGCTTTTATGAAGCGCGGGCTGATCTGGCCTATCAGCGCGCCGATTATCCCCGTGCGATAGACGATTTAAATGAGGCACTGAACCATTTAAAACCGGAAGAAAAATTGGAAAACCGTCGCCTGGAAGCCAAGAAAAGACAGCTGCAAACCGAATTTGACCGTTTGCGCCGTATGTAACACCATATTGCATCCTCTATAAACAGGACAACTGATGTTAAAAATCTACCATAATCCACGCTGCTCAAAGAGCCGTGAAACACTTGAGTTATTGCAGGCCCGGGCTCAGCAGGTTGACGTTATTGAGTACCTAAAAACGCCCCCCACGGCATTGGAGCTTAAGCAGTTACTGCAGTGGCTCAATATTAGCGCCCGGCAACTGCTGCGCACAAAAGAAGATGAGTACAAAGCACTGGGGTTGGATGACAACAGCCTGACCGAACAACAATTGATAGATGCCATGGTAGCGCATCCCAAACTGATAGAAAGGCCAATTGTCGTGAACGGCAACAAAGCTGCCATTGGCAGACCGGCAACCAACGTGCTGAACATTCTGTCATGACCGCGACGATTCTGGTGCTGTATTACTCGCGCCATGGTGCTGTTGCAGCCCTGGCCGATAAAATTGCTATAGGTGTACAGCAAGCAGGCGCCGAAGCCCTGGTGCGCTGCATTCCGCCACTTGACCCACAGCACGCCAGCCGCCATGCCATAGTCAGTCAGGCTGAGCTGCGCCAGTGTGATGGCCTGGCATTTGGCAGCCCGGTGCGGTTTGGCAACATGGTCGCTGACGCCAAAGCATTCTGGGACAGCACCACCAGTATCTGGTTAAAAGGCGAACTGATTGATAAACCCGCCGGCGTTTTTACGTCGTCAGGCAGTATGCACGGCGGCAATGAAGCTACGTTGCTGAGCATGA
>NZ_DATCSY010000021.1:0-23273 GCF_036568245.1 Rheinheimera sp.
GATGAAAAAGCACATTATGCTTTTGATGGTGTCGCCGGCCACGCAGGGCTATTCTCCACCGCCCGGGAAACGGCAAGCCTTGCCATGCTGGCGCTGCATGGTGGTTATGGATTAACACCCGTATTCAGTCCTGCTGTTGTACAACAGTTTGTACGGCCATCAGCATCTGATCATACTGTTGGCCTGGGTTGGCGCACTGCCACAGGTGGCGATCTGAACTGGCACTTCGGCCCTTATGCCAGTGCTTATGCATTTGGTCATACCGGCTGGACAGGTACAGCAACACTTATCGACCCATACTATGGCCTAGTGGTAGTATTACTGACGAACAAAAAACACAGCCCAATCCTGAGTGAAGGTGAGAACGGCTATTATTTTGCTGGCGACAGGTTTGAAACTGGTATGTACGGCAGCATCATGAGTAAAATATACCAGGCGTTGCAGTAGGCTTATCCTGCTGCCTTATTAAGGTTGGAGTACCATGGCGATTATTTCCTGTCCGTTTTGCGGGCACAAAATTTCCGATAAAACGGCAACATGCAGCAAATGCAATGGCGATGTCGCCGGCTTAACACCGGAGAAACGTGAATCTTTAGCACGCAGCAAAGCGCTGGATAAAGCACAAAGTCTGGTTAATCACTCGATGTTTGCACTCTTGCTGTTTCTGGCCGGTTTTGGCCTGATGTACTGGTGGGATCCGGAAGCCGGCAGTGCGCAGCAATATATTGCCGGCGGCGCTATAGGGTTAGGTTTCTGCTGGTACATTATTAGCCGGGCCCGCATTATGTTTATGAAGAAGCGTAAGTAAAGATGAATTTTAATGCTCTTGTGCAGGCCATGACGCCTGATACTTATGAAAAGTTGGCCGAAGCAGTAGCAACCGGCCGCTGGGCTGATGGTAATGTCCTTAGCGATGCACAGCGTCAGCATAGCCTGCAGCTGGTGATGGCCTATCAGGCGCAGGTGCTTAAATCTGATGAGCTGTTCACCATAGGGGCAGATGGTCAGATGGTACATAAATCTAAAGCCGAGCTTAAAAAGCAATTCGATACCCAGCCGTCTATCGCAAGGTTTTCGCACGATGATCTTTAAACGTTTTTTCAAACCAAAATGGCAGCACGCCGATGCTGCGGTACGCCAGCAAGCTATAGCGCAGTTAGATCAAAATAATCAAGAGCATAAGAGCATACTGCATGAACTGGCGTTTAACGATGGTGCTGAAGCTGTACGTAAAGCGGCATTACTGAAACTAAATGACTTTTCACTGTGGTGGCAGGCAAGTAAACACGACAGTGCTGAGCGCATACAGCATCTGGCAGAGCAAACGCTGATAGAACAGTTGCTGCAAAATAAAGTGGAAGCGAAGTTAAAACTGCAGTTTATTGCTCAATGTAACCGTAGCAGTATTCTGGAGCAACTGGCGCAAACAGAACGCGATGCTGGTATTAAATTTAGTTTGTTACAGCGCCTTAATAAAGCAGAGCTGAACTACAAAGCGCTACAGGATCCGGTATTACAGCTGGCACAAAAACGACAATTGCTGGCTGACCTTACCGATGAGAAAGTGCTGGAGAAGCTGGCGCGCCAGCTTGACGGTGAGCTACAAACTGAGGTGCGGCAAAGACTGCAAGCACTGCATGAGCAAAAGCAAAAGCCGCCGCAGCTGCGTAAACAACTGACGTTACTGCTGGCAAAATTAAATGCGTTACGTGAACGCACTGTGCTGGAGCAAATACCGGCACAGCTTGAAGAGTATCAGGCGCAGTGGCAGCAACTGGAACCTGAACTGGAGTGCCTGGCGCAGGAGGCGCAGGAATTTCGTGTTAAGTATGAAAAAATCATCAGCCAACTGCAGCAATGGCTGGCACCGAAACTGGCGCAGCTGAACGAGATCCAGGCGCAGCAACAGCGAGAAACAGAGCAGCGGGCCGCTTATCAGGCGTTGCAGCAGCAAGTTGATACTATTAAGCAGGGTTTGCAGCAGGCGATGTTAACTGCTGATATCAGCGCAGCGCAACAACTGGAATCGCATTTACAGGCCATTGAGCAGGCGTTGGCAGAGGCTGATGTTACAGATAAATCCGCGCTGACAAAGCAGGTCAAACAATTACAGCAGCAGCTACAGCAATTACCGGCGTTAGCGGATCAACTGGCGCAGCTTACCCGGTTGATTGCAGACTGGGCCGCTCAGAAAGTTCCGTCAACAGTGGAGGAATATCAGCCACTGGCGACGCAGCTGTCACAATGGCAGCAAGACTGGCGCAGACTGAGCAAAGCCTTGGTAATAGCCGTACCGGATAGTCTGCAGCAGGCAAAAGATGACCTGGCCCGACAATGGCAAAACGCAGTGGCTGGCTTTACCGCACAGAGTGAGAAAATACAGCGGCAATGCCGCAGTAAACTGGCGCAGTACCGCAGATTATATTCGGCTGGAAAATATAAGGTGCTGTTTGGTCTGTTTAAGGGCATAGAGCAGGATTATGCGCAGCTGTCGGCATCGCAGCAACAGGCACTGGCTAAAGACTACGAGTTTGCCAGTGAAAAAATGGCCGAGCTTGCAGACTGGCAGGAGTATATCGCGACGCCACGTAAGCAACAATTACTGGCGCAAATGCAGGCGCTCAGCGCAGAGCTGCCTGATAATCTTATCCGTCAGCGCGCCGATGAGGTGAAGCAGGCGCGGGCACAGTGGAACTCATTGGGTAAGGCTGATCCGGCATTGGAGCAGCAGTTAAATGATGATTTTGATGCAGCCTGCGAGCGGGCATTTGCACCATGTCGCAGCTATTTTGCTGCGCAGGACGCACTTCGCACAGAGCATGTAAAGCAGCGTGAGCAACTTATTGCCAGCGCGCAAGCGATACAACCAGAACAACTGGATGCGAAAACACTGGAACAACAACTGCACCAGTTGAAGCAGGCCTGGCAACAAGCCGGGGCAGTGGATAAACAGCAATTTAACGCATTAAACGACGCTTTTACTCAGGCGTTGGCGCCTTCGCGTGAACACCTGACAGCAATCCAGCAACAGGTTGCTCAGGCTAAACAGCAGCTTATTGTCAAAGCACAAAGCGCCTTAGCACTGAACGATGCTAACCTGACCGCCAAAGCGTTAAAGGAGTGCCAGCAACAATGGAAGCAACTGGGCCAGGCCGCTCGTAAGCAGGATCAGGCACTGTGGACAGAATTTCGTGCAGTGTGTGACAGCTTCTTTAATGCCAGGGCGGAGCAGGCATTGCAGCAAAAAGCCGCTGAGCAAGCGGAGTTAGAACAGATTACTCTGCAACTCAATGCGTTAGACGCCTTATTACAACAAGCTGACAGTGCAGCAGAGTTCAGCGCATTACAGCAAAAGCTGCAGGCGATAGAGACTCACAGCGTGGGCGCACAGCAAAGTGTGCGGCAGCTGCAAAGTAAACTACAGCAAGCGCAGCAACAATGGCTGCTGCAACAGAACACTCAGGAATTTGCGGCCATGTTTGAGCTGCTACAAGACCCTGAGGTCAGTGCCGAACAATTGCCTGCTGCGTACAGGGATGTGTTTGCCAAACAGCAAGAACAACAGTTCAGTCGCGAGCAACTGACACTGGCGCTGGAAATTGTTACCGATATGCCATCACCCGATCAGGCGGCAAGGCAGCAAGTTCAGCTGTTACTGTTGTCAGATAAGCATAATCAGGGCGTGGCGTTGGATAAACACAGTCTGCTGCGTCGCTGGTTGCAGTTCGGTGCTGTACAAGCGAAAGAGCTACCGCTGTTGCAGCGGGTAAAGGCCGTTTTTGCCTGAGCTGTGCTTATTTGGCTAAGCCATAAATGACAGCAGGTTAACCTGCTGTCAGCTCTCCGCGCAGGTCTTGCTGCATTTGCCGGCGTACTTCGTCAGCAGACAAGTTTTTACTCAGTAAATAGTGCAACTTGGTCAGTGCCGCTTCCAATGTCATATCGTAGCCACTTATCACACCGTTTTGTTTCAGGGCATTGCCGGTGGCATAGCCTTGCATATTAACGGTGCCTTTAAAGCACTGGGTGCAGTTTACAATAATCAGGCCGCGCTGGCTGGCGTCACTGAGAATTTGTAACAACTCTGGCCGCTGCGGTGCATTGCCAACGCCAAAAGATTTGATAATCAACGCTCTTACCGGCGCAGCGGTCATATTGCGGATCACTTCAGTGCTGATGCCAGGATATAAGGTCACCACACTGATCGGTTGCGGAATAATGTGTGCCAGTGTCAACGGGGCTGCCAGTTTGGTCTGACTTAATTTGCCGGCAACCAGGCTGATATGAATACCGGCTTCAAGCAGTGGTGGAAAATTAGGTGAAGCAAACGCATTAAAGCCATTGGCATCGGCTTTGGTGGCGCGGTTACCGCGAAACAGCTGATTGTTGAAAAACAAGGCAACTTCAGCAATAGGGTAGTTCGCTGCCAGATACAGCGCATTTAGCAGGTTCACTTGTCCGTCTGAACGCATTTGTGCCAGCGGGATTTGCGAGCCGGTAATAATAACCGGCTTTTGCAGGTTTTCCAGCATAAATGACAGCGCTGATGCGGTATAAGCCATAGTGTCTGTGCCATGCAACACAACAAAACCGTCGTAGTGCGGATATTGCTGTTGAATGTCTTCTGCAATGTGGCGCCAATGCTCGGGTGTCATGTCGGATGAATCTATCACCGGGTGATATTCGTGAATATCAAACTCAGGCATTTCCGGCCGGTAAAACTCCGGCATACTTTTTACCGTATCGGTTAAAAAGCCCGGTACAGGTACATAGCCTTGATCTGAGTGTTGCATGCCGATGGTGCCGCCGGTGTAGGCGACATAAATACGTTTTCTGCTCATATTATCGATATAAAAATGCCCGGTCATTGCCGGGCATTGTAATAGACTTTGTCAGGGCTGTCAGTTAACGCTGCAGCTTACACAGTATGAATAAACGCCATTTGGATCATTGAACTGGTTCATCAGAACAAAATCCTGTTTCAACTGCTT
Organism: Rheinheimera sp.; assembly: GCF_036568245.1. Lineage (GTDB taxonomy): Bacteria > Pseudomonadota > Gammaproteobacteria > Enterobacterales > Alteromonadaceae > Alishewanella. Next base: position 4,992 of record NZ_DATCSY010000021.1, read on the forward strand.
CGTCAGCTTACCAAGCAGTTTCTGCTCTGCGCTGGCCGCCGTTTGTGGCAACCAACCCTGAGCCTTGGCTTCACCCAGTAAATCTTTAATCATCTGCTCGCCCGGCGTCAGATCCTGCTGTACCACTTTGACATCATAGTGGCTTAAACCGGCTTTATCGGCTGCCGCTTTAATAGCATCGCCAAAGCTGCCCAGTTTATCTACCAGGCCCAGCTCCTGTGCCTTGCGGCCCGTCCAGACACGGCCCTGGGCAATCTTGTCTACTTCTTCTGCTGTCATGTTGCGGTTTTCACCAACCAGCGTTAAGAACTCGCTGTAGCCGCGCTCAATTAACAGCTGAAACAGATCAGCTGCTTTATCGTCCAAACCTTTAAACAGTGGTAAGCCGTTACTTAAACCCGCGAGCTCGGTAGTGCCGACGCCGTCTACATTCAGGCCAAGCACCGGTAACGCATCTTCAGCTGTATGCAGCAGACCAAAGATGCCAATAGAGCCGGTAATGGTAGTAGGCGATGCCCAGATTTCATTTGCCGGCGCTGCTATCCAGTAACCACCAGACGCCGCAACAGAGCCCATAGATGCAATAACCGGTTTACCTGCTTCGCGCAGCAGGCGGATCTCCTGACCAATTATTTCCGACGCATAAGCGCTGCCGCCGGGACTATCGATACGCAGTACAACCGCTTTCACTTTGTCATCATAGCGTGCTTTACGCAGCAGTTCGGCAGTAGAGTCACCGCCAACAGAACCGGCTTTGGCATAACCATCGACAATCACACCGCGTGCTACCACCACTGCTACTTTATCGGTAACCGGGTTATCAAACTGTTTTGATGGCACGACCAGATGCGCGTAATCAGAGAAGGTCACGTGGTTATAGGTGTGCTCGTCGTTCTCACCGACAATCGCCACCAGCTCGCGACGGAATTCTTCACGGGTTTTGATGCTGTCGACCAAACCGGCATTCAGTGCATACTGACTTAAATCACCGTTGGCGGCTTGCAGCTTCTGCAGCAGCGAGCTGTAGGTTTCGTCAAAGTTATCAACAGCAAAACCACGGCGCTGTGCAACCTGCTCTTTATAATCGCCCCACAGCTCATTTAACCAGGCAGAATTGGCTTCTTTTGCCGCATCTGACATGTCGTTGCGCAAAAATGGTTCTACCGCTGATTTATAGGTACCTACCCGGAACACATGAGTGTTGATTTTCAGCTTCTCTAACGCATTTTTGTAATACATCGGATAGCTGCCATAACCTTCAAGCAACACTGTGCCCATCGGGCTCAGGTTTATCTCGTCAGCGTAACTGGCCAGGTAGTACTGGGTCTGGCCATAAAAACCACCGTAGGCAAACACCTTTTTACCGGCGGCTTTAAAGCTTTCGATGGCTGCACCAATGCGCTGCATTTTATCCAGTGAACCATGACCCAGCATCGATAAATCCAGTACCAGCGCCTGAATGCGGTTGTCGCTACTGGCTTGTTTTATCACGGTCACCACATCACTGACCAACACTTCAGGTGCTTCTTCCTGACCGCCCAGGCTTTCGTTGATTGCTGTCGCGATAGGATCTGTCCAGCGCTTCTCTTCTACCAGGTCGCCGGTCAGATTAAGCACCAGCGCAGCCGTTGGCGGCACCTCAACGTCATCATCGCCGCCGAAAATTGACATGGCAATAACCACAACCAGGCCAATAAACAGCAGGTTGAGAATGACAGAACGGAAGCCGCGATACAGCCGGCCAATGGCACTGAACAACCGGCGGATAGGGCCGGGATTTTTATTGGTCATAGGGTATTCCTGTTGTTGCATCACTATTTATGCATGTTGGTATGCTAAACAATTTACGGTCAAAGGCTAAGTGGAATTTGTAAGTAAATGTGTAACACTCAGCGTCTATGTAGGCGCAGCTTGCTATCAGCAGACAAAGCAGCTAAAGTCTGCCACAAACAACAGGTACGACCAGAGAGGCTGATGTGGCATACCAAAAACTATTACAACCACTGGACTTGGGTTTCACCACGCTGAAAAACCGCGTCATTATGGGCTCGATGCACACCGGGCTGGAAGAAGAAAAACAAGGCTTTACCAAACTTGCCGCCTTTTATGCCGAGCGCGCTAAAGGTGGGGTAGGATTAATTATCACCGGCGGCATCAGCCCGAATTTTCGCGGCAATCTGGTGCCCTTCGGCAGCCAGCTCAGTTTTTGGTGGCAAACCGGCAAACATAAAGAAGTGACACAGGCTGTGCATCAGCATGGCGCGAAAATATGCTTGCAGCTGTTGCATGCTGGTCGTTATGGCTATCACCCATTTAGCGTAGCACCAAGCAAGATTAAGTCGCCCATAACACCTTTTAAACCAACGCAGATGTCAGCCCGTCAGGTGCGCAGCACTATTAAAGACTTTGCCCATTCAGCAAAGCTTGCTAAAAAAGCCGGTTATGATGGCGTTGAAGTGATGGGCTCAGAAGGCTATCTGATTAATCAGTTTATTTGTCTGCGCACCAATCAGCGTAAAGACGAGTGGGGCGGCAGTTTTGAAAACCGTTGTCGCTTTGCCGTGGAAACGGTTAAAGCGGTGCGTGAAGCCTGCGGTGAAGATTTTATCATTGTCTACCGTCTTTCGATGCTGGACCTGGTAGAAGATGGTAACAGTTATGACGAAGTTGTGGCTTTGGCAAAGGCGATTACCGAAGCAGGCGCCAGCTTAATTAATACCGGTATTGGCTGGCATGAGGCCAGAGTGCCGACGATAGGTACCATGGTGCCACGGGCAGCATTCAGTTGGGTCACCGCCCGGGTAAAAGCAGAAGTAAATATTCCGGTGATTGCCACCAACCGCATTAACGATCCGCAGGTGGCTGAAGATATTCTGGCCAGTGGCCAGGCGGACATGGTATGTATGGCGCGGCCATTTTTAGCAGATGCCGAGTTTGTCAATAAAGCCGCGGCAAACCAGGCTGGGCTCATCAATACCTGTATTGCCTGTAATCAGGCTTGCCTTGATCATGTGTTTCAAAATAAGCGCGCCAGTTGTCTGGTTAACCCGCGTGCCTGTTATGAAACTGAACTGAATTTTACCCCGGCGCAGCAGCGCAAAAAAATTGCCGTTGTCGGTGCGGGTCCGGCGGGTCTGGCATTTAGCGTCTATGCGGCTCAGCGCGGCCATGAAGTGCATTTGTTTGATAAATCGCATCAGATTGGCGGACAGTTTAACTACGCTAAACAAATTCCCGGCAAAGAAGAGTTTCATGAAACGTTACGTTATTTCGGCCGTATGCTGGAATTACATGCCGTTAAACTGCATTTAAACAGTGAACAAACGGCAGATAGCCTGGCCAGTGGCGGTTTTGATGAAGTTGTACTGGCCAGCGGTATAGTACCGCGTGATATCGGCCTGACTGGCAGTGACCACGATAAAGTACTCAGTTATCTGGATGTATTGCGTGACCATAAAGCGGTCGGTCAGCATGTTGCCATTATTGGTGCGGGAGGGATCGGTTTTGACGTTGCCGAGTATTTAACTGAGCCGCATTCGCTGACATTGCAACCAGATGCCTGGTTAAAAGACTGGGGCATTGATAAAAACTATCAGGCCAGAGGCGCCTTGCTGCCCGATGAAACCCAGCCACCTGCTGCGCGTAAAATTTACCTGCTGCAGCGTAAAACCAGCAAAGTGGGTGCTGGCCTGGGTAAAACAACCGGCTGGATCCACCGAGCCTCGTTGAAGAAGAAAGGCGTCGAGATGATAGCGGGGGTAAATTATCTGCGTGTTGACGATAACGGCTTGTGGATTGAAATTGCCGGGGAAGAGCGTTGCCTGAATGTGGATAACGTGGTGATTTGTGCCGGCCAGGAACCGCTGCGAGCACTGGTGCCGGAGCTTGCGCAAAAAGGTATTAAAGCACATCTTATCGGCGGCGCCGATGTAGCTGCTGAGCTGGATGCCAAAAGAGCTATCCGGCAGGGAGCAGAACTTGCTGCTGTAATCTGAGCCAACCGCAGTACAAAATATAACGGCCTGTTCTGGTGCTGACGCTGCACCAATGCTGAGCAACAAATAAACAAAGGCACCTTTTTGGTGCCTTTGTTATATCGGTGTCATAAATCTCTGCTGTTTTATGCTGTGTGAAACCTTATTGCTATGGACTGCTAGCCATTTGCTAACAGCTACTGCTATTGTGGTACTAGCTTTGCAACCTGAAAATAAATTACACACGTTGAGCTGAACAGGGAGTCTTTATGTCCGGGGTATTAACCATGATTCTGGCCGGTGGCGAAGGTACGCGCTTATCACCTTTAACCGGTGTCAGGGCAAAACCAGCTGTACCTTTTGGCGGGAATTATCGCATCATTGATTTCGTGATGAATAACTTTGTTAACTCAGATTTACTGCAAATCTTTGTCATTACTCAGTTTAAATCGCACTCGTTAATGAAACATCTAAGCCGTGCCTGGCGCGTTACCGGCTTAACCAACCGCTTTATTGACCCTATACCAGCCCAGATGCAAACCGGTAAGCACTGGTACCTGGGCACGGCGGATGCTATCTACCAGAACCTGCATCTGATCCACGGCCTGGATCCGGAGCATGTCTGCGTATTTGGTGGTGACCACATTTACAAAATGGATGTAAGGCAGATGCTGGATTACCACCGGCAGAAAAATGCCCGCCTGACCGTTGCGGCCATACCTGTGCCGGTAGCGCAGGCGCACGAGTTTGGTGTGATTGAAGTCGACGCCAACGGCAAAATGATCGGTTTTGAAGAAAAACCGAAAACCAACCCGAAAACAATACCGGGTAACCCGGATTTTGTACTGGCGTCTATGGGTAATTATATTTTTGAAGCCAAAACACTGGTTTCAGTACTGGAAGATGATGCCGCCAAAGCCGACTCAAAACATGATTTCGGCCATAACATTATTCCGCAGCTATACCCATCGGGTGATGTATATGTCTATGATTTTTCGTCTAATGTTATCCGGGGCGAAAGCCCGAGCAGCAGCGGCTACTGGCGCGATGTAGGTACCATAGACTCGTACTATGAAGCGAACATGGATCTTATCTCTGTTGAGCCGCCGTTTGACTTATACAACAGGTACTGGCCATTGCGGGGCTACACACCGCCAGTACCGCCAGCAAAGTTCGTACACGATGAAGCAAACCGCACCGGGCAGGCCATAAGCTCAATGGTTGCGTCTGGCTGTATCGTTAGCGGCTCTATTGTTTACCAGTCTATTCTGGGGCATAACGTACATGTACACAGCCATGCCTATATTGAAAAGTGTGTGCTGATGGGCAATAACGACATAGGCCGGGGCTGTCGCATCCGCCGTGCCATCATTGATAAAGACGTTAAGATTGCGCCGGGCACCACAATCGGCGAGGATCCCGTTCTGGATAAGCAACGTTTTCATATCTCCGCCAGCGGCGTTATCGTGATCGCCAAAGGCGCCATGATCGGGTTTGAGTAAAGCAACAAAAAGGCAGTAGATAGTGCGGATATTGTTTATATGCAGTGAGTATGAAGGGCTGATAAAAACCGGCGGCCTGGCCGATGCGTGCCGTGGGCTGGTGCAAAGCCTTATTGCCGCGGGCCACCAGGTGACGGTGGCGTTACCACGTTACGCCAGCCTGTATAAGCAGCATACCGACAGTTGGCAATCAGTGTATTTTACGCTAGCGGGCAGGCCATTCGGCTGTGCTATCAGGCAGTTTAAGCACTATGGCGCCGATATCGCCCTGGTTGAACATGATGATTTTTTCCGTCGTGAAAGGCCGTATGATGATGGTGAGCATGGTTACAGCGATAACCCGCTGCGTTTTGCGTTTTTCTGTAAAGCGGTGCTGGAGTGGACACTGCAAACAGAGCAGCAATTTGACCTTATCCACGGCCATGACTGGCAAAGTGCGGCTACAGCCTGCTACCTGAAAACGCATTATGCTAACACTACACTGGCGACGCTGCCTTTTGTATTCAGTATTCACAATGGCGCTTATCAGGAGCGGTGCGCATCGCACTGGCGTCAGGAGCTTGATTTGGAGCCGCAGTACCACGATGAGCTGAACTTTCTGGCACTGGCGCTTAAATATGCTGACAAGCTAAATACAGTAAGCGCCGGTTACCGGGATGAATTGATGAAGGAGCCGCAGGCGGCCGGGCTGTCGGCGTTATATCAACAGCGTATTGCTGATTTTTCCGGCATTTTAAATGGCTGTGACTATGATATCTGGCACCCTGGACATGACAGTTATCTGGCGCAGTATTTTGATATTGGCGCTATGCAGGGCAAGCTGCAATGTAAGCTTGCGATGTTAGCGCATTTTCATCTGGCTGCAACCAACGTGCCGCTGTTTGTCGGCGTAAGCCGGCTAACCGGGCAAAAAGGCTATGATTACCTCATCCCGGCACTGCGTACCTGGCTGGAAACGGCGGATGCGCGCGTTATTATTATGGGCACCGGCGAGGCGAAGTATTGTCTGGCGCTTGAAGCCCTGCAGTGGGATTTCCCGGCAAAGTTTCGTTTTGTTCATGGGTTTAGCGATGCGATGGCGCATCAATTAGAAGCGGCTGGTGATTTTTTCCTGATGCCGTCGTTATTTGAACCCTGTGGTCTTAACCAGCTATACAGCCTGCGTTATGGCAGTGTACCGCTGGTACGATTAACAGGAGGCCTGAAAGACACCGTTAAACCGTGGCCGGGTAGGGGCGCTACGGGTATAGGCTTTGTTGACGCCGATGCAGAATCGACACTGGCGGCACTGCAGCAGGCACTGCAGCTGTTTAGTAAAACCGCCTGTTACCGGCGGGTGCAGCAAAATGGCATGCAACAAAACTTCAGTTGGCAAAGCTCGGCGCAACAGTATTTGGCGCTATATCAGCAGGCACTGTGGGCCAGAGCGCACTAAATTTCAACAAACTGTTTGAAAGGCCATCAGACAGGCTCTACCTTGCCATAATCTGATGTAAAGGTTACTGTTAATTTGCTAGGCTGCGCGCAGCTAACACCATCGGGGTTTTTTATGGATGCATTGACATTACTCACCAGCCGTTATTCTTCAGCCCGTTTAACTGAACCTGCACCCGCAGGTGAGGTTTTAGACAATATTAAACGTGCCGCGCTGCAAGTGCCGGATCACGGTGGTTTACGCCCATGGCGATTTATTATTGCAGAAGGCCGTCAGGCGCTTAGCCGCTTAGGCGACATTTTTGCCGAAGCGGCGGTAGAAGACGACCCGGCGATCAGTAATGACATGCTGGAGCGCGCCCGCCAGCTGCCGCTGCGCGCGCCTATGGTGATTGTGTGTATTGCCAAAGCTGCCGATAGCGGCAAAATTCCGTTAACTGAGCAGCAGCACTCTGCAGCCTGTGCCGTTATGGCTATGCAGCAGGCCGCATTCGCCCAGGGTTTTGGCGGCATCTGGCGCACCGGTGCCTACGCCCAGCTCGACTTTGTAAAACAGGAACTGGGCCTGGGTGAAGACGACGAAATCGTTGGCTTCTTATATCTGGGTACCCCAAACGGTGAGCCACCGCGGCGCAACGCGCCAGATCCTGCTGAGTTTTTTAGCAACCTGTAAGGTTATTAATGTTCGTTTTGAACGCAGCCTAATCGCAAAAGCCGGGCTTTGGTATGTGCCCGGCTTTTTTGTTTACCCTCTTAGTGCCATAAATCAGCGAATAGACGGCGGCATGTTTCAACCTTCTTAAACCAGCGTGAAAGTTCTGTTTACAGCACAAATATATTTATTGCGGCTACAAAATACATTCTATAAATTAACTGCTTACAAAAGTCGTGCAGACATACCGGTATTCATCTTTTTGCACTAAGTTCGAGCGTTAGCGCTGAAATCATCTCAAATTCTAATCACGAATAGCATTTATTAAATTAAGGAAAGAATAGACTAATGAAAAGAGTAATTTATGGATTGCTGTTACTCATCTCGGGTTGCCACTGCAGTAGTTGGGCTACGGGGAATTACCCTGAAGTCCGGGAGTTGGTGATTGATAGCGTTGTGCTGGGAGAGAAACGTAACCTGGTAGTATTTCTGCCTGCGGATTACCAGAACAACGAGAACCGTTTTCCGGTGTTATACCTCACCGACGGTGACATCCAGGGGCCTCATACCGCAGGTACTGTAGATTATTTAGCAAAGTTCGACCAGACACCACAGATGATAGTGGTAGGTATTGTAAACCCACGGCAAACGCGTGAAAGAGATCTGACGCTGACCAGTACGGAGAAGCAAAACCCTGAGCAGTCAGAAAATGCCGACCGATTTCTAGCCTTTGTTGAGAAAGAAGTTATCCCCTTGGTGAGACAGCAATACCGAACTCTGGATTATCAAGCGTTGTCTGGCACTTCACATGGTGGCCAGTTTGCTATTACTGCACTGATAAAGCGACCAGGCCTGTTTAATGGGGTTATCGCCATAAGCCCGTCTTTATATTGGCATAAACAGCAAATGCTGGGTCTGTCGGAGGCGGCGTTGCAAAGCTATCAGCTACAAGGGCGTTTATTTGTTTCGATTGCCAATGAAGAACCGACAATGACAGAACCTTTCCAGAAGTTTGTCGATCTGACAAAACACTATCCAACTGACAAGCTGGCAGTAGCGAGCCAGACTTTCAGCGATGAAACTCATAATACTACCGTGTTGCAAGGCCAGTACTATGGTTTAAAACACTTATTCTCAGGTTGGGCTATCCCTGAGTCGCCACAAACCTTAGCGGATCTGCAGATGATCTTTGAGAAACGTTCGAAGCTTTTGAACACTACTATGGTTATTCCTGAAGATCGGGCTGCAGGGTATGGGCAGTGGTTGCAATACCTGAACCGGCAAGAAGATGCATTAGCACTGCTGAGCTGGAATCGTAAAACTTACCCTCAGTCTTTAAATGCACATGCTGCGTTAATCCGGGCTTACTTACATTTTAAAAAGGCCGAAGAAGCTAAAGCTGCACTTACCGACGCATTAAGATCGATAAAGGGACTTAGTTCAGAGCAAAAAGCACAGCTAGAAGGTTTATTTTCTTAGCATAGGTATGGGTTAAAAAGGCTAACAACCGTCATTAAGTAATAGGAATAATATGAAAACGCTTTATCGGTATCTCATCATTTCTGCATTGTTGCTGGCGGCTATAGCGTCATACAGGTATGGTAGTCAAACAGGTATGTTCATCTTTGTTATCTTAGGATTTGCGCTTGAAGCTGCCTTTTGGTTCAGGATAGTTCCCATTAAGAAGCAGAATAGAAGTTAAAGCGAACAGCGGAATTATGCTTAAACTAAAATTTATTGCTTTATCAATCAGCACCTTGGGTTTTCTGGTTTTCGGCTTTTACGCAAACGAAGCCCGAAAGGAAGTGTATTATCTTTGCGGTAATTTTACTAAAGGCACGGCTTACTCAAGTGTAATCCGGCAATTAAATACGATTAGTTTGTCGGAATACAAAGTGGAAAATGTGCAGCAGGGTAAACGTGTTATTCACAGCAGCGCACTGCATTTTCACTTGCTTAGCTGCGATATAGAGTTTAACCCGCAAGAAAAAGTAGTTGCTGTTTTATATGGTTAAACATAAGCGCTGCTTGAAAACCGGTATTTTACGCAGTAAAAAAGGCGCAGTTTAAAGCGCCTTTTCTGCATTTTGCGTACCGGGAGTTATTAAAACTCTGCGTTGCCTGGTGTACGCGGGAAGGCGATAACGTCGCGGATATTACCGATGCCGGTAACGTACGATACTAAACGCTCAAAGCCCAGGCCAAAACCGGCATGCGGTACAGTGCCGTAGCGGCGCAGGTCGCGATACCAGCCGTAGCTTTCTTTATCCAGGCCCATTTCATCTAAGCGTTTATCAAAAGCGTCCAGACGCTCTTCACGCTGGCTGCCACCGATAATTTCACCGATGCCCGGTGCCAGTACGTCCATGGCGGCTACCGTTTTACCGTCGTCATTTAAGCGCATGTAAAAGGCTTTAATGTCTTTCGGGTAGTTTTGCATAATGATAGGCGCGCCTACGTGTTCTTCGGCTAGGTAGCGCTCGTGTTCAGATTGTAAATCGACGCCCCATTCAACCGGGTATTCAAATTTCTTACCGCAGGTTTTTAAGATCTCGATTGCATCGGTGTAATCCATCCGCACAAAGCTTGAGTCAACCAGCTGTTGTAAACGGGTGATCGCGGTGGTGTCAATGCGCTCGGCAAAGAATGCCATATCGTCAGCCCGTTCAGTCAGTACGGCTTTACAGACGTATTTGAGCATATCTTCTGCCAGTTGGGCGATGTCTTTTAATTCAGCAAAGGCCACTTCAGGCTCAATCATCCAGAATTCGGCTAAATGGCGGCTGGTGTTTGAGTTTTCAGCACGGAACGTTGGGCCGAAGGTGTAAATTTTTGACATAGCACAGGCGTAGGTTTCGCCGTTTAATTGGCCTGATACGGTCAGGAAAGTTTCTTTACCGAAAAAGTCCTGGCTGTAATCGATAGCGCCTTTGTCTGTGCGTGGCAGGTTTTCCAGATCGAGCGTGCTGACGCGGAACATTTCACCGGCACCTTCAGCGTCTGAGCCGGTAATGATCGGCGTGCTGATCCAGTAATAGCCTTGCTCGTGGAAAAAACGGTGTACAGCCTGAGCTAAACAGTGACGCACTCGGGTAACGGCGCCCATGATATTGGTACGCGGGCGCAAGTGAGCGTGTTCACGCAGGTATTCCATACTGTGGCGTTTTGGCGCCATAGGGTAGGTGTCCGGGTTTTCTACCCAGCCTAAAACTTCAACCTGACTGGCTTGTAACTCAAATGCCTGGCCCTGGCCTTCAGAGCGCGCTACAGTGCCGGTTACCACTACAGAACAAGAGGTGGTCAGGCGCTTTACTTCAGATTCGTAATTATTCAGCTCTGCCGGCACAACGGCCTGCACAGCGTCGAAGCAGCTGCCGTCATGAATAGCTAAAAAGGAAATGCCGGCTTTTGAATCGCGGCGGGTGCGGATCCAGCCTTTAACGGTGACAGTATCACCAACGGCATAGCGACCAGCTAAAACATCTTTAATAACGGCGTGCGTCATGCAACAAACTCCAGAGGGTGTAAACTTAGACAACTGCATAAAGGCTGTAATGATACTGAGCCAAGCGCACAACACAAGTAAAACTTAGTCAGAGAAGTAAAACTTAGCAGGACAACAAAACTTGACCACTGAAGTACAGAAACCGGAAAAATATGAACGCCGCCAGGGGCCGGATGTTATCTGCCGTGCCTTTAGCTGGCTGGCGGTGCTTGGCTGGCTGTTATTTCTGGTGGCGATGATTATTGCGCACTATGCCAAACCGGAAATGGACACCGGTTTGGTGCGCTACTGGGGCATAGAGATCCGCGACGAGTGGCACCCGATGCTGACGGACTTGTTGCAGTATTTTCTAACCTTTGCTGCGTTATTAAGTGGTCTTAGCCTGGCGTTAAACCGGTTGCGGCTGCGCCGGCGCTCAGATCATCTGCATTTTAATATTGTTTTGCTGCTGATAAGTTGCCTTAGCTTATTGTTGTATCTGTTCTGGCACACTTAAACGTTAACCACAGTGCACATAGCAGCAGTTAGCTTGCTAAGCTGCGCAGGGGTGATAATAAAAGGTGGCATGATATAAATCAGGTTATTAAACGGGCGGATCCACACACCCAGCTCGACAAATTGCTGTTGTAAGGCGGCAACATCCACTTTGTTGTGCATCTCCAGCACGCCTATGGCGCCTAATACCCGCACATCTTTTACCAGCGCAGAGGCGCGGCACGGTGCTAACTCCTGTTGTAGCTGGGCTTCAATTTGTGCTACCTGCTGTTGCCAGTGACCCTGGCTGATTAAGTTAAGGCTGGCACTGGCGACCGCGCAGGCCAGCGGGTTAGCCATAAAAGTAGGGCCGTGCATCAAGCCACCCGCCGCACTTAAGCTGATCCCCCGGGCAACTTCACCAGTGCAAAGCGTGGCCGCCAGTGTAATGTAGCCGCCGCTTAGCGCTTTACCGACACACATAATGTCCGGCTGTATACCAGCATGTTCGCAGGCAAATAATTTACCACTGCGGCCAAAGCCGGTAGCAATCTCATCGGCTATCAGCAGCACCTGATACTTATCACACAAGGCGCGGGCACGACGCAAATACTCGGGGTGATAAAAACGCATGCCGCCGTAGCCTTGTACTATCGGCTCTAAAATAAGCGCGGCAATGTCGTGATGTTTCTCTGCCAGCAGGTTTTGCAGCGCTTCGATATCTTCTGGTTGGAAATCGCCATCAAACCGGCTCTGCGGCGCTGGCAGAAAGTAATGTTGTGGCAGTAAGTTAGCGAACATATCGTGCATGCCATCCACCGGATCACATACTGCCATCGCTGCAAAGGTGTCGCCGTGATAGCCCTTACGCAGGCTTATCAGTTTTTGTTTTTGCGGCGTGTTGCTGGCCAGCCAGTACTGCAGTGCCATCTTTATCGCCACTTCTACCGCGATAGAGCCACTGTCGGCGAGAAATACTTTAGTCAGATTCGCCGGTACCATAGCCAGCAACTGCTGACACAGCGTTACTGCCGGCTGGTGAGTGATACCACCAAACATTACATGTGCCATCTTGCCAAGCTGATGACTAACAGCTGCATTTAACTCGGGGTGGTTATAGCCATGTACCGCCGACCACCAGGATGCGGTGCCGTCTACCAGGCGCTGGCCATTTTCCAGTACCAGTTCGCAGCCGTCTGCGGCCACTACCGGGTACACGGGTAACGGCTTTAGCATGGAGGTGTAGGGGTGCCAGATGTGGTCGCGATCAAACGCCAAATTAATGCTCATTTATTAACCTGTAGTAAAGTTTTAACTCTGGTCAGCGTTGACAACGCAGGGGCGGCGGTTAGACTAGCCGAAAATCACTATAACCTCAAATTACGCAGGGAATATTATGCATTCTGTCGTGCGCCACAACTGGACACTTGCCGAAGTTAACGCTTTATACGCTTTACCCTTTAACGATTTACTGTTTCAGGCGCAAACGGTGCACCGGGCGCATTTTACGCCGAACGAAGTACAGGTAAGCACCTTGCTGTCGATTAAAACCGGTGCCTGTGCTGAAGATTGCAAATATTGTCCACAAAGTGGCCACTACAATACCGGCCTTGAGCGCGAGCGTTTATTAGAAGTGGAAAAAGTGCTGACGCAAGCCAAAGCGGCAAAAGATAAAGGCGCAACCCGTTTTTGTATGGGAGCCGCCTGGACCAATCCGAAACAGCGCGACATGCCTTATATTATCGAAATGGTGCAGGGCGTGAAAAATATGGGCCTGGAGACCTGTATGACACTGGGTATGTTAACTGGCGAGCAGGCTAAAACGTTGGCTGATGCCGGTTTAGATTACTACAACCACAACCTGGATACGTCGCCGGAGTTTTACGGTGAAATTATAACCACCCGTACCTATCAGGACCGGCTGGATACCCTAAGCCACGTGCGCGACGCGGGTATGAAGGTATGTTGCGGCGGTATTTTAGGCATGGGCGAAAGTGCCAATGATCGATCTGCGCTGTTAATGCAACTGGCTAACTTACCAGAACATCCGGAAAGTGTACCGATTAATATGCTGGTTAAAGTGGCTGGTACGCCGCTTGAGAACGTTGACGATCTGGACGCTTTTGAGTTTATCCGCACCATAGCGGTAGCACGCATTATGCTGCCGCAAAGCCATGTGCGTTTATCGGCCGGCCGCTCGCGAATGAATGAACAAATGCAGGCGCTGTGTTTCTTTGCCGGTGCCAACTCTATTTTCTACGGCGATAAGCTGCTGACAACAGATAACCCGGAAGCCGATGCCGACATGCTGCTTTTCGCCAAGCTGGGAATTAAGCCAGAGCAGCGCCACGATGTGTCGGATGAAGCGCATGAACTGGCATTAGCCGATGCGATAAAAGAGCAGGCCAACCCGCCACTGTTTCACGCGGCGCAGTAAAAAAAATGTCCGCCGACAGACTGGCACAGTTACAGCAGGCGATTGATAAGCGCAGTGCAGAGCAACTGCTGCGTACGCCGGTAACCTTGCAGCACTATAACGGCAGGTTGCTAAGTGTCGCCGGCACATCTTATCTTAACTTCAGTGGCAACGACTATCTGGGCTTAGCGACCGAGCCTGAAGTGCTGCAGGCCTATGCTGACGGCGCCAGAGATTATGGTGCCGGCAGCACCGGTTCGCCGCTGGTAACAGGTCAGCACCAGGTGCATGCTCAGTTGTGTGATGCACTGTGTGACTGGCTGGGGACTGAGCAGGTGATGCTGTTTTCGTCCGGTTTTGCGGCAAACCAGACCATGCTGCAAACCCTGGCGCAAAAAGGCGATACCTTAGTACTGGATAAACTAAGCCACGCTTCGCTTATCGACGGCGCTTTACACAGCGATGCTGTGTTAAAGCGCTTTGCTCATAATGATATTGCACAGCTTGAAACGATATTGCAGAAAACGGCGCAGCCTCTGGTCGTGACCGAAGGCATATTTAGTATGGACGGTGATAGCCCCAACTTACGCGCTACGCTGGCAGTTTGCCGGCAGTTTAACGCGCCTTTGCTGCTGGATGATGCCCATGGTCTTGGCATAACCGGGCCAGAGGGTAAAGGCACTGCAGCTGTGCAGGGTATTGCCGCAGCAGAGCTGTTTTGTCTGATGGCGAATTTTGGCAAAGCGCTGGGTGTAGGCGGCGCCTTTATTGGCGGCAGTAAAACAGTGATTGATTATCTGACTCAGTTTGGCCGTCACTATGTCTACAGTACAGGCTTGTCGCCAGCACTTTGCGCCGCAGTGATAAAAAGCATTGCACTTTGCCGCCAGCAGCAGTGGCGTCGTGACAAACTACACAGCAATATCGCGTTGTTTCGCCAGTTGGCAGAAGGTTTAACGCTGCTTAAGTCAGAAAGCGCGATCCAGGGCGTAGTGCTGGGCAGCAGTGAACGGGCGCTTGCGGTCAGTCAGCAGTTAAAGACAGCAGGGATCTGGCTCAGTGCTATTCGCTCGCCAACTGTAGCCAAAGGCAGCGAGCGGCTGCGCATTACCCTGAGTGCTCAGCATACCGAGCGTGATATCAGACAATTAGTACAGCAGTTAAGGCAGTTAATATGAGTGCTGTAATGCAAAACCCAGCGAAAATCTCATCTGAGCCATTTTTAAATAAGGTCGCCAAAAGCTTTGGCGCCGCCAGTGACAGTTATATACAGGGAGCACGCCTGCAGCAGCAGGTGGCGCTGGATGCGCTGGCCTTGCTGCCAAAGCAACCGTATGGCCATCTGCTTGATTTGGGCTGTGGCCCGGGCTGGTTACATCCAAGACTAATCCAACATTGCCAGAAGCTTACCGCCATTGATTTAAGCGCCGGTATGTTAGCAAGAGCAGCACAGGCAAATATAGCCAGCCAATACCTGCAAGCTGATGCACAGCAGCTGCCGTTAGCAGATGCAAGCGTTGATAACGTATTTTCCAGCCTGATGCTGCAGTGGTGCAAAGAACCTGTGGCGGTATTTACTGAGGTTGCGCGCGTGCTGAAGCCTGGCGGTACTGTGGTGATGACCACGTTGGTCGATGGCACACTGGGCGAGCTGAGACAGGCATTTGCTGCGCTGGATAATCGTCAGCACGTTAACCACTTTTTACCGCCAGATGCACTGCGTCAGGCAGCCAGCAAAGTCAGTGGTATGCAATGGCAGTTTGAGCAGCGCCGCTATCCGCTGTATTACCCTAATGTGCAGGCAATAGCGCGCGAACTCAAAACACTGGGCGCTAATCAGGTTGCCGGCAGACAGGCTGGCGGTTTAACCGGTAAAGGCTATTGGCAGCGATTGGCTGAAGTTTATGCTCAGCACCGCACTGTACTGGGTTTACCGGCGAGCTATCAGGTGGTTGTGATAAGCGGAGTAAAACATGGCAACTAAAACCTGCTTTGTTGCTGCGACCGACACCGATGCAGGCAAAACCTATATCAGCAGTATGCTGTTACAGGGTTTTAACGCGTTAGATATCCCGGCTGTGGGCGTAAAGCCAATAGCGGCGGGGGCTGACACTGAAGGCTTTAACGGTGACGCGTTGCTATTGCAGCGCCATTCTGGTATCGCGTTACCTTATAAAGCGGTCAATCCTATCTGTTATCAGGCTCCGGTGGCGCCGCATCTGGCTGCGGTGAACGAGCAACAGCCAATAGATGAAACACAGCTAAACCAGGCCCTGGCCGCCTGGCAGCAATTGCCGGTGCAGCAACTGCTGGTCGAGGGGGCTGGCGGCTGGCTATTACCATTAAATGAAAAACGCTATCTGGCGGATTGGGTGGCGCAGCAGCAACTGCCAGTAGTGCTGGTGGTTGGCATGAAACTTGGTTGTTTAAACCATGCCATGCTGACCGTGCGCGAGATACAGCGCAGCGGCTGCCAGCTGGTGGGCTGGGTAGCAAATTGCATAGACCCGGATATGGCACTGCTTGAGCAAAATATTGCCGACTTACAACAGCGTATCAATGCACCTTGTTTGGCGGTGGTGCCTTATGCGCCCGCACGGACGCAGTATCAGCAGTTGGCGCAACAAATGGCGGCATTGTTACTGCAAAAACTCAGCTAAATCACTGTTCTGTGGCAGTGCCGTTTTATTGCCGCCGAGAAATACATAACCCCCTGCAGCGCCAAGCAGCTTCAGGCTGTTGCCACTGCGTTTAAGCGCTGTACCTTCGGGCAATGCAATGATAGGTGTAGCCGGGTGAAGCTGCATAAACTCTGCTAAGCGCATATCACGGGTTTCACCATGAAAACCTTCTGGTATGTAATCGGTGTAATGTGGGTTAAGCTGTAGCGGTAGTAAATTCAGGGCGTTAAAGGATGCAGGCTGAATAATCGGCATATCGTTGGTGGTGCAGATGGTCATGCCAGCAATATTTGAACCAGCACTCCAGCCGATATAAGGCACGCCAGAGGTTACGCGTTCCTTAATCAGTTTTAAAATATCATGTTGATATAACTGATAAAGCAGGTGAAAAGTGTTGCCGCCACCGACAGCGATGGCCTGCGCATCGATAACGGCCTGACGGGCGTCCGGGTATTGATGGATGCTGCGAACCTTAATGCCGTGTGGCGCCAAAGCTTGCTGTACTTTTACCAGATAATCGTCGTAACTGACACTGACGCCGGCGTAAGGAATAAACAGCAGTTCAGTGATGCCTGTCAGGTGAGCGGTGATCCAGTTCATATACGGTGCCAGATAGTCACTGTTTTGGGCGCGGGAACTGCTGAGTAATAGTAGTTGCATGTTTAGCTCCTTCAAAGTCGCGTTATTGTAGCGAATACTTATACAGGCGACATCTTTTCTTACAATTCTCCATCTGGTTAAAATTGAAAATCGCCATCCAGCCCATATAGTACAGAGCAGTAAGCCAATTGAGGTATGCAGTATGAAAAGAGTGTTATTGTTTTTAGCCACCAACCTAGCCGTTATTCTGGTGTTGAGTATAGTGCTCAATGTGGTGTTCAGTATTCTCGGCATTGATCGCAGTGGTATTGGTGGGCTACTGGTGTTTGCTGCTGTTTTTGGTTTTGGTGGGTCTTTTATTTCGCTGGCGATGTCAAAGTGGATGGCGAAACGCTCAACCGGCGCCGTGGTGATTGAACAGCCGCGTAACGCGACGGAACAATGGTTAATGAATACTGTTGCGCGTCAGGCAAAGGCGGCCGGTATTGGCATGCCGGAAGTGGCGATATACGACTCGCCGGAAATGAACGCTTTTGCTACCGGTATGAACCGTAACGATGCATTAGTTGCAGTCAGCACTGGGTTACTGCGCAACATGCGCGAGGATGAAGTAGAGGCGGTGCTGGCGCACGAAGTATCGCATATCGCTAACGGTGATATGGTGACATTGACGCTTATTCAGGGCGTGGTAAACACTTTTGTTATCTTCCTGGCCCGGCTTGTGGCCGGCATGCTGAATAATAATGGCAATAATAATAACCAAGGCGGCGGTCTGGCATATTTTGCTACCGTGATGATACTGGAAATGGTGTTTGGTGTACTGGCAAGCATTATCGTAATGTGGTTCTCGCGCCAACGTGAGTACCGCGCGGATGCGGGTGCTGCAAGGCTGGAAGGCGGACCGAACAAGATGATTGCGGCGCTTGAGCGGTTAAAGCATAACCACGAAAGCCGGCTGGAAGGCAGTATGATGGCGTTTGGTATTGCAGGTGGCGCTAATAAGTCTGAGTTGTTTTTAAGTCACCCCCCGCTGGAAAAGCGCAT
>NZ_DATCSY010000022.1:0-6024 GCF_036568245.1 Rheinheimera sp.
CAACAGGTAAACCAACATGGCCGCCGTTATCAGGCTCTGTTCAGAGATGCCTATTTTCACCTGCTCACCGGCTAACAGCTTCAGCTCTGACGCAACAAAAAAGTGTAGCTTTTTCGGTGTTAATGTTTTTGCCACTACACCGGTGCCACAATCGTCGCTGACCTGACAGGCATTGCAACTGGCGACAGGGGTTGTTGTCAGCCAGACGCCAGTTTGCTCAACGGATACCACAGTGGCAATTTCTTCTACCATCAGTGCACCGCTGCGGCCAGTTGACGCGCGGTCTCTATACTGACCGGACCTATTACTGTCACTTCAAGCTGATTGGCATTTTGCACGTAAATAGTCGTAGCGCCATCACGATAAGCCTGTGTCGGCAAGCGCTGTGCCTGCTGCACAAACACTGAAACCTGATGTAAGCCGTCACTTAACAACCAGTAGCTTAACAGGCTGTTTTCCAGCTGTGGGATATTGGCGGGTTCTTCTACCTGCGAGTAGCCTTGTGGTAGCCAGGTAAGCTGGTGGTTGCTGGCCACTGCAGTACGGGTGACACTGTCACCGGGCGCGGGTAACTCTGCCGCCATTAAAGAGCGCAAATTTTCCGGCATCTCAGCACTTATCTGCATATGAGTCACCAGCCAGCGCTCCAGCGCATTTTGTTGCTCCGATAAGGTATCGATGCGCAGCGGAAAACCGGTTTCATCATCCAGCCACAGCCAGTAATTATACCGGCTGGCATCTTTTGCCGTCAGACGCAGCAACTGTGCGCTACGGCCAGACATAACAGAGCTGCTGCCGGCGACAGCGTTGTACAGGCGCTGGATATTTTCTTTGGGTTCAAAAAACAATGCCGGTAGTTCAGGAATGTTGTCGCTGCGGGTAACAAAAGCGGGCCTGTCGGTCAGCAAATAATACACCAACGCATCACGGCGCAAAATATCTACGCCACTGGTATCTAAGGGAATGAGATGTTCGATTTCCTGGCCGTCAGTACGACCGTGTAACCAGCGGTACGTATCGACATTGGTGCCTTTTAACACTACAAAAGAGGTATCAAAGTTATACTGTTTTACGGCGTGCTGTACTTTGTCAAATAAGGCCCAGCCAGCTTGCTCAGCCTGGGCCAAAGTAGAAAACACAACCAATACTATGGCACTACATACGCCAGAGAATCGCATCATTGCTGCTCGTTTTGTTCAGACCCGGTGTTTGCTTCAGTTTTATGGCTTGCCTGCTGTGCTTGCTCCATAACCCGTACCTGCTGACGATGCGCATTGAGCAAGGCCTGCAAGCGCTTTTGCTGCTCCAGCATGGCTTGCTGCTCTTGCTCCGCAAAGCGATCAGATACGGTGGTCTGGCTTAAACTTACCGGTGTCGCAAAACCAGCAATAGGCTGAGTCTGTAACAACGGCTGTGGGCTTAACATGTCTTCGGGCTGTTGCTGGTATTGCTGCACCCCAAACACCGCCATCAGTGCTACACCGGCAGCAATAGCGCCCTGAGCAACAGGTTGCAACCAACGCCCGTTTGCCGCTGAGGCTACAGACGCTTTGACACGCTGCAGTAAACTGCGGTCAGTCTGCAGCTGATACACCGGTTCATCAGCAATTTTCGCCATCACATCAGCTGAAAAATCAGATGACACAGGGCCACGGGCTTCACGGCGTATGGTGGCACCAATAAGGTGATAACGTTCCAGCGTAGATTGCAGCTCTGTATCCCTTAGCAAACTATCAAGCTGTGCTTTGGTCAGTGGCTTATTGTCACTGGCGGCAGAGAGCCAATCCTGATGTTCTGACGACATAATGTTTCCTGTCTTAATTACTGGTTGTTGCCCTGACAGCTAGCTGATTAACGGCTTCAGCTGCACATCAATGGCTTCACGCGCCCGGAAAATACGGCTGCGAACGGTGCCTATCGGGCAGCCCATTACATCCGCAATTTCTTCATAGCTTAACCCTTCAAGTTCACGCAGAGTAATGGCCGTGCGTAACTCGTCAGGTAGTTTTTCTATGGTGCTAAACACCACATGGCGGATTTCATCAGATAACAACAACTGCTCTGGTGAGTCCTGTTCTTTTAACGCGTCACTGCCTTCAAAATATTCGGCATCTTCGGCATCTACATCAGTTGCCGGAGGCTTACGGCCATTGGCAACCAGATAATTCTTCGCGCTGTTAACCGCGATACGGTACAGCCAGGTATAAAACGCACTTTCACCACGAAAGCCCGGAATGGCGCGATAGGCTTTAATAAAGGCTTCCTGCGCCACGTCAGCTACGTCTCCGTGGTTAGAGACATAACGGGAAATTAAGTTCGCAATCCGGTGCTGATATTTTCTTACCAAAACATTAAACGCAGCTTTATCGCCTTGCTGTACGCGCTGGACAATCTGCCAGTCCAATTCTTGCTCGCTCATGTTCGAGCCTTTCCCCTGTAATACTTGTTCGTTGTGCTAACTGGCGCTGGTCTAGCTTGCTGGTATGACTGTACGCCGCAGAAATAGTTCTGTTAATTATGGCAAAAAAGCTACAATAGCCCGACATTGACTGATAGCAAGTGTATCGCATGACGCAAGCAAAAGAATATCTTTGTGACGTTTTAATTATTGGCAGTGGCGCGGCCGGTTTATCACTGGCGCTGCAACTGGCCGACAATGCCAATGTGCTGGTGCTGAGCAAGGGGCCCCTGCGCGAAGGCTCTACGCTTTATGCTCAGGGCGGTATTGCGGCCGTTTTTGATGAGAACGACAGCATTGCATCACATGTAAACGATACACTGATTGCCGGTGCCGGTTTGTGTGATGAGGCAGCTGTGCAGTTTACTGCCGGCAATGCTAAAACCGCGATGGAATGGCTAATCGCCCAGGGTGTGCCGTTCGACCAATATCAGGACGAAGATGGCAGCCTGAAATATCATTTAACCCGCGAAGGCGGCCACAGCCACCGCCGCATTTTGCACGCCGCTGATGCCACCGGCCAGGCCGTGCAGATCACGCTGGTAGACAAAGTTAAAGCCCACCCGAACATTCGTCTGCTGGAAAACTACAATGCCATAGATTTGATTAATGGCCGCAAGATTGGCCAGAACCCCAAACATTGTTATGGCGCTTATGTCTGGAACAAAACCGCGGCCAAGGTCGAGTTGGTAAAAGCCCGTTTTATTGCGCTGGCAACTGGCGGTGCCAGTAAAGTATACCTTTATACCAGCAATCCGGATGTGGCCAGTGGCGACGGTATTGCGATGGCATGGCGCGCCGGATGCCGGGTGGCCAACATGGAATTTAACCAGTTTCATCCTACCAGCCTGTATCATCCGGACGCGCCTAATTTTCTTATTACCGAAGCAATGCGCGGCGAAGGCGCCTATTTAAAACGGCCGGATGGCAGCCGCTTTATGCCAGACTTCGATGAAAGAGCCGAGCTGGCGCCGCGCGATATCGTTGCCCGGGCCATTGACTATGAAATGAAACGCCTTGGCGCAAACTGCGTGTATCTGGATATCAGCCACAAAGCCAAAGATTTTATTCTCGAACATTTCCCGACTATCTATGCCAAATGCTTAAGTGTCGGCATTGATATTACTAAACAGCCGATACCTGTGGTGCCGGCTGCACACTATACCTGCGGCGGTGTAGTGACTAATTTAAACGGCCAGACTGACATTGATAACTTATACGCCATAGGTGAAGTGGCTTACACCGGGTTACACGGCGCCAACCGCATGGCCAGTAATTCACTGCTGGAGTGCGTAGTGTTTGCACAGGCGGCGGCCAAACATATCCTGGCACAATTAAACACGGCCAGCAGCCTGCCGGATTTACCGTCGTGGGATGACAGCCGTGTCAGTGACTCAGATGAAGAAGTGGTGATCACCCATAACTGGCACGAGTTACGGTTATTTATGTGGGATTACGTCGGTATAGTCCGCACTAATAAACGGCTGGAACGGGCGTTACACCGGGTGGAGCTGCTGCAACGGGAAATTCAGGAATATTATAGCCACTTCCGTGTCAGCCATAACTTACTTGAGCTGCGTAATCTGGTGCAGGTCGCCGAGCTGATTATCCGCTGTGCGATGCAGCGCCACGAAAGCCGCGGTTTACATTACAACCTGGATTACCCGGCACTGTTGCAAGACAGCGCCCCGACACTATTAACGCCTGCCAATTACGTAGTATCTGATTAAAGAGTATCCGGCCCGCCTGCTGACCAGCTGCTCTGGTTTATCAGCCGGGCCAGTGCGCGATACTGCGGCTCATCACATTGGTCTACCAAGATCCAGCGCTGGTGCTGTTTCCCTGACTGATCGCGCCAGCACAGTTTCACCGCATACTGCGCCACTAACCCACCGGCAGTTAACCGGCCTGAACTGTTGTACGGGCCAAACCAGTGTAATAAGCCATCGTTTGTCAGTGTCAGCATCTGCTGCTGGCGCAGCCTGGCAAAATGACTGTACCACTGCCAATAATAGATGAATGCCAGTAACGCCAGCAGATACAACCAGTACCCCTGCAGAGGCGAAAAAGCCAGCACCAGCGGCGGCATCAGCGCCAGCAGAGCCATGCCAATTTGCGCATAGACCGAGGGTTTTAGCCTGATGTTAAACGCGGACACGATCCAGAATCAGCTGCACTAACGCCTGTAACACCGGATCGGATGACTTCGCATGCCCCATAAACCAAGCGAATAAGTCCGGGTCATCGCAGGCCAGCAAGCGCTCAAAATCCTGCTTTTGCTGTTGCGTCAGGGCGTCATAGCCCTGCTCAACAAATGGCGCCAGTAATACATCCAGCTCCAGCATGCCGCGACGGCATGCCCAGCGCAGCCTGGGTTTTGTCATTAACTCTGTCATATTAGTCCTTGCTCACAGCGGCCTGAGTCATCAGGTCAGATGGTTATGCCGCGATTCTAACAAAAATTGGCAAACGGGGTTGAGCTTTTAATCCATTCCCCCAATCATAGCGTTATAACTTAGCTACCCGTTACCGAGTAAACACTGCTATGCATACATCCTGGTTAACCGCTGAACAGTACGCTTCTTTATCTACGCAGGTAAAGGGCGCCTTTATTGCCCCCCTGCCTGCTTTTGACAGCCTGCTCGTATCTGGAGCCGACAACCGCAAATACCTGCAGGGGCAAACGACCTGTGATTTGGACAGTTTAACCGACGATAATTTTCTGCACGGTGCGCATTGCGATGCCAAAGGCAAAATGTGGTCTCAATTCTATCTTGCCAGTGTTGGTGAGCAGCTGATAACGGTAGCATTTCGCGATGAACTGAGCGCCTCAACAACACAGTGGAAGAAGTTTGGTGTGTTTTCCAAAGTCAGCTTCGAAGCCGGCCAGCAGCATTATGCCGTTTTCGGTATTGGCGGCGAGGATGCACACTCGCTGGTTAGCAAGCTTGGTTTTACACTGCCACAACCTGGCAGCCTCAGCCGGCACCAGGATGCGTTGCTGCTGGCGTTAGCGCCGGGCCATTTTCTGCTGTTAATGCCGCTGAACGCTGCTAAAGCGCTGATGACAACATCACTGCCTTTTGCTGCACCCAACGTCTGGCTGGCGCAGCATATACAGCACGGTTTCAGTTACCTGGAGCAGGAATTAATTGGCGCCCTGGTGCCTCAAATGCTTAACTTACAGGCACTCGACGCCATCAGCTTTACTAAAGGCTGCTATATTGGGCAAGAAACTGTCGCCCGGCTGAAATATCGTGGCGGCAATAAAAGAGCGGCCTATATTTTACAGGCAGACACAACTGAGCTGCCGGCAGCGGGTACTGATATAGAATTACAACTGGGTGATAACTGGCGCCGGAGCGGCCAGGTTGTCAATGCTGCAAATATTAACAATACATTATGGTTAATTGCAGTGTTACCAAACGACATAACACCGGCAGATCCATTACGGCTAAGCAGCGAAAGTGCCCCGGCACTGCGCATTGTGCCGTTACCCTATTCAATCAATTAAAGAGGTTTTCATGACCATTTCTCAGGACAAAGTTGTCGCCATGCACTACACC
>NZ_DATCSY010000023.1:0-8329 GCF_036568245.1 Rheinheimera sp.
GCCAGAATGCGCCACTGCACTAAAGCCTCTGCCCATTGCTGTTGTTGTTCTAACTGCATGGCATAGCTGTACCTTGGGTCTTTAGCGGGGGCCGACTTAAACGACAGCCCGTCGCCGGTGCTAACACAGGCGCTGAGGGCAAATGTCAGAACAATAAGCGCGGTATTTCTCACTTTAAATCCACCCGCTCAAAGGTATTCAGGGCGCGGACAAACTTACTCAGGCTGTCGCCGCCATAAATCATGGTGCGGTTAATTAAAAATCGATCTGAGAAAGTTGATGCACTGCCGCGCTCTACGGTGAAACCAAGCTGATAATTGTGTTGTTCGAGTAGAACCATTAACTCCTGACTGGTATTGCCATAGGGGTAGGCAAAATAATGAATGCTGTTTTCGCCGGTTATACGCTCAATTTTCTCTGCCGCCGTCAACACCTCCTGCTGTAAGCGAGCCTGATATTGCTTGGTATTTTCAGCTTTGGCGTTAAACGCTAAATTGGCATGTGTTTTAGAATGAGACTGCACGTCGATGAGCGGGTCCTGCGTGAGCATCTTTATGTTGTCCCAGCTCAGTGCCAGTGGTGCACCAATAAAATCAGGATAAACAAAAATGGTCGACGGAATGTCATACTTGCGCAAAATCGGCACTGCTACGTCAAGGTAACTGCGATAACCATCATCAACGGTGATCACTACCGCCTTGTCGGGCGCCTCCTGCTGGCCCTGAACAAAGCGATATAGCTGCTGTAAGGTCAGAATTTGATAGCCATGTTCGCGCAAATAACGCATTTGTTGCTCAAACTCGTTCTGCGTTATCACCATTCTGTTATTGCTGTGGCTGGCAGTGGTGAACTGGTGGTAACACAATACCGGAATTTGTTGATAGCCCGACGTGTACACCGCACTGGGATTAACAGCGGATAGCGGAATAGCGACATATCCGGCCTGCGATAAATCCGGGTTATAGCGGGCAATCACCGACGCATAGGCTTCATTGCCGATAAACTTTTTTGCCAGCGACGCATAAGTGTCCTTGCTGTCGGTTTTGACGACGACAAACTGGTTGTTGCGTGTTATCACGCTATGGCGCTCACCACTGCTGGAGCAGCCAACCAGTGTTAATGCCGTAAGCAGTAAGGCGCTATAAAACAGATTCATGCGCACGGGTATCATGCTTTTTCGGCTGGCGCTTTTTGGGCTGGGTCTTTGCCAGATCCTACATCTGACGTGTCTTTATCTGTAGGCTCCGTCGCGGGTGTTTGGGTATCCTGCTCTGACTGATTTGCTGTGATTTGGCTGCTTATCATCACAGTGCCATCGTCATTTTCTTCAATGCTGCGCGTGGTGATCTGGCTTAGGGTTAGCACCGTTAGCTCTTCAACCGGCGTATCGGATAAGTGGCTGGTGGCACTGCTTTCCAGCATGGTATTGTCTGAAACCGCTGAGTTATTAACTGCCCCCGGCTGAGCCGTTGCAATCGAAATACCCGATAGCGCAAGTTCATCTGATACCCGGGTGTAACGGGCTTGTATAGCAGAGGCCATGTTGTTAAATGCCTCAAACAACTTACCTATCTCGTCATTACGTTGCAGTGATATACGTGAGTCAAAATCACCTTTTTCCAGCTTGATCATGGCTTTGCCAACGGTTTTTAACGGTTTGGCAATCTGGCTGGCAAAAATAAACATTACCACCGACACACATGACACGGTAATAAGGCCGAGTAATACCATGAGCCAGCCGGTAACGCTTTTTACCTGGTCTAAACTGGTCTGGGAAATGCCTAAAATGATTTTACCCACTTCAATATTCTGGAATAACACCAGGGTTTCGATATTAAACATGCCCATGCCATCGCTTTCACTGGAACTGGTGGTATGGGTGTGTTCGCTCTGGTTGACCGGCTCGGCGTTCGCGTTGGCTTGGTAGGGTTGTCCAACCAGGGTGTTGTCGGTCGCCGCACGAATAATGCCGCTGCGGTCAGCGACGATTAAATAGCTGAATGTTTCGCGGTTGGAGGCATCATTCACCAGCGTTTCCAGTGTGATCCAATCTTCGCTAAGTAGTGGAACGGCGGTTTCGGTAGCAATAAACTTGGCCAGCGACTCGCCGGAATCGACCGCCTGTTTTGTCATGGCTGAAGATTGCATGCCAAACATAATGTTCATACACAGCAGCAGTACTGCGGTTACAATCGCCGACGCAATGAAGGTCCATTTATAACGCAGCGGCATGTATTTATGTTTAGTTTGCTCTTCCTGCTGCTCTTTTAATGCGTGTAGTTCATGTTTTATTGCCTGAACAAGTTCAGCACCGGTTTGAAAGCGCTTGTCCGGCGATTTCTGCAGTAACTTGTTTACGATTTGGCGCACACCGGCGGGAATGTCAGCGTTGATCTTTTTCAGCGGTTCAGGCTGCTGCTGGGCAATTTGCATCATCAGCGTGCCCATATTGTTGGCATCAAAAGTTTTCCGGCCACTGAGCATTTCATACATGATGGTACCAACGGAAAACAAATCTGAACGGCCATCAATGTCTTTACCCAGTGCTTGTTCCGGCGACATATATCTTGGCGTGCCCAGTACTGAGCCAATCTGTGTTTTTTGCGCTTCGTCGCTTTCACTTAACCTTGCAATACCAAAATCGGCCACTTTTACTGACTGGCCGTCTGATAGCAAAATAATATTGTCTGGTTTGATATCGCGGTGAACAATGTTTTCAGCGTGAGCGTAGTCAAGCGCTTTGGCCAGGTTAAGCGCGATAAGCAAGGTTTCGGTAACGCTTAGCTTGTGACGCACTTTCAGCACTTCACCCAAGTCCTGCCCCTGAATCAGTTCCATCATGATGTAGGGTGAGCCATCGACTTCACCGACATCATGGATGGTGACGATGGATGCGTGTGACAGCGCTCCCGCGGCTTTACTTTCACGCAAAAAACGGGAGGTGTATTCTTTGTCGACACAGTATTCTTTTTTCAGAATTTTACAGGCGACAGAGCGATTAATTTCCGGGTCGTAAGCGCGGTAAACCGTAGCCATTGCCCCTTCGCCAATCACTTCCTGTAGCTCGTACCGGCCGATTTTTTTGTTCAACATACTGTCAGACATCTTGGTCCCTTTTTAGCTACATTATTGCCCGCTCAGCGCATGAAAATGTTATTCCGGCGTGGCAATGATGCAGTGGCGTAATCTGGTTTTTAACTCTGAAACCATGTACGCAAACAGCGTTAAAAATGTTGCACATTGACGAAAATAATGCGTAATCTAATTAATAGCGTTGATAAATGAGTTTGAAGTTAATATGCAAAAATCTCCCTGGGCGTCTGTTGCCAAGACCGATATTGGCCATGTCAGAAAGGTCAATGAAGACGGTTTTTTTGCGGATGCCAGTGCCTTAGTCTGGTGTGTTGCCGATGGCATGGGTGGCCATGCGCGTGGTGATTTGGCCAGCCAGTTAATCACCCAGGAACTGGCTAATCTAGTGCAGCGCAGCCATCACGAACTGACGGTAAAAGACATTGTTGCATGTGTTAAAGTTGCTAATCGTAAGTTGGTCGCTATTTCCGGCGAAAAAGGCGCGATTGTGGGCAGTACGGTAGTTATTTTGTTGCTTACTAAAACGCAGGCGCATTGCATTTGGGCCGGTGACAGCCGGGTATATCGGTTACGCAATAAACGGCTGCAGCGGCTAACCCGCGATCACAGTCAGGTTGAAGATATGATAGACGCTGGCCTGATTAAACCGGAAGAAGCGGAAAGCCACCCCAAAGCCAATGTGATTACCCGGGCAGTAGGGGCAAAGCTTGACCTGGAGCTTGAATGCAAAAGCTTTGACCTGTTGCCAAGCGACCGCTTTTTACTGTGCAGCGATGGGTTAAATAAAGCGTTAAATGACCCTGAGCTGGAATACCTGATGTTACACACTGCGCCAGAAGGCATTGCCGGCGAGCTTATCAGCAAAGCTTTAAGCCGTGGCGCCAGGGACAATGTTACTGTTATTGCCGTGCATAATCCCGGCACTGTCGGGCATGAGATGTACCAAACACTGCCGCTGGACTCGACCCTGCCATTAAATTTTCAAGGTTAGTTAAGTGCGATGCGACTTAGTTGCTTTATTGCTGCAACGGCAAAAAAGCAACTAAGTTAACCTGTTCTTTGTGCAACTATTTGTTGCCGCTTTCCGTAAGTAATAGCAGTTGTCTTTGCCAGTCATGTAAAGCCAGGCAGTGCGATACTGCGCTGGTTTCGCATGGCGGGGTGCTTATTACGCAGAGGAAAATCTTAATGGACGTGAATAAAAAAGTAGTTAATGGCATCCCTTCGGCTTATTACTTCAAGTACAAGCTTGGCCGCACCGGCGTTTATGGAACACTTAAACGAAGTGATCCTTCTATCGATGATATTTATAACGCATTAAAAAGGGCAGAGTTATATCGGTTTTTCCTTTCGAAGGATGCAATTGCCCGTCTGCGGGATGTAAGGAAGAAATGTAATGCTTTGCTTAATGTTACACATCTTTTTAAAGACCCCTACTCTAATCGCGAAAGAACAATCATTAAGGAGCTCAAAGCTAACTTAGATCGAAGAATTGATGCTGTCGCTACGCACTTTTTGGGGGTGCACAAAGAACAGGCGCTGGAAAATTATGAGAATCGTTTAGAGTTTGAGGCTTTTTACGATAAAGCAAACCTGAATGGTAAAGCGGTAGGGCGAACATTAGATAATGAATATCGCTATGAAAGAGCCAACTCACGGCATTTAGGCAAGGATACAGTGAAAAACTGGCTCGATTCCGGCTCTCAACTGACGTTAAATACCTGGATGGATACCGTACGCCAATGGGCGGGAGAGGATGGAGACAGCTCGCTTGCTGGTTTGGCTCAGGAAGGCGTGCAATACCTTGATGAACAGGGCAGGCAAGCTTATAAGCTGCACTTTGCCGGAGGTATGGCCCGGGACTCTAATGGTGATCTGTTTCATAGCGGTAACCTGGTGTCTTCGTCCTCAGGTGCGGGGTGGGGTATTTATATGGTTGATTTTTATGGTAACTTTTATGTGGGCTCACACCGTATCAACCGCTTTCATCATTCCAGTTTTTTTTCCGGCGCAGCGGTTATGGCTGGAGGCGAAATCGCTATTAATAGCGGTAAGGTGGTGGGAGTTACCAATAAAACCGGCCACTATAAAGCGCGGCCCGAAGAGCTAAATGCTGCGTTGACTCGTCTTATGCTGCAGCATGCTGTCGACTTAAGAAATGTGGCAGTAAGTGATCCTTTCAATGCACCTGACAAGTGGTTTAAAGCCATGGATGCGATTCAGGCGAACGGAATACTACGCAATTTACCGGCTGCCCAGGAAATCGCAAAGCCGGCAAGGGTTCCCGTTTAGC
Organism: Rheinheimera sp.; assembly: GCF_036568245.1. Lineage (GTDB taxonomy): Bacteria > Pseudomonadota > Gammaproteobacteria > Enterobacterales > Alteromonadaceae > Alishewanella. The sequence continues at coordinate 5,387 of NZ_DATCSY010000023.1, forward strand.
GGAATAACGACCGGTAAAGTCGGCAGTTATTCAGGCCTAACTGCCGTACAGCAATGACGCAAAAGCATCAACAGGTGGCATACCGTTAAAATAGCGTTGCAGGTGGTCAAAATGTTCACTGGCTGAATGTGCCCAGATGGAGATGGCAAGCTGCTGCCGGGCCAGTAAGTGGCTACAAAACGCTTGATGGATATCGCTGACTGATACCGGCTTTACACTGCTGTGTTTAAATAAATCCGTTTGTAACTGCGGCGCTTCGCCAGCCGGAGTTAACGGTGGCGCGGGTTTGAATTTGGCGTAGTGCTGGCTTAATAACACCGCCACATCATCCAGATTGGGGCGTACTTTATTGAGCAATTCGATAATCAGTTCTTCCGCCTGTAGGTGCAAAGGCTCCAGCTGTGCCGATATACTCAGTACATCGTGCGCGCCACTTAACTCACAAAAAACGAAAAAAGGGTAGTTTCTGCCGCTGGCATCCACGCTTGGCATCATCAACCCCGAGACTGTGGTACTGCTGATAACACCCTGCTGCACGGTAAAACGCCATACCGGGCTGGTAAAGTACAGCTCGCGCCAATTGTCTTTTAACTGGCTTTGCGATGTATCAATAGACTGCATTAACCAGTTATCCCAGCGCTCAGTCAGCTCTGGTGAGACATTGCGCTGAACAAAGTCGCCATAGCTGGGAAGTTTGCCAAAAAATCCTACTTTCATTGTACACCTACAAGCCTTTCAGGCATTGAAATGACGAGAGTTGGTTAAATACCAGCGGATCGGTTTGCCCGGCGCCAGATACCTCGTAGATGGCTTTATAGTCGTTTTGGCTAAAGGTTACGGTCACTTTAGTGGCAGAGCTGCGTTCAGCCTGGCCGGCGTCAATCATACGAGCCAGAGAAAACAGGCCTTGTTGACTGGCCGCCATTTCACTGCCATCCCGCCTGACAAAGGTAATGCTGCTGGCCGACTCGCTGGCGGGCGGCCAGCTGATAGCTGTCGGTGTCGGGCGACCAAATTGATAGTTAATGGTGCTGCCATAAATACTGATGCGCAGCCGTGCCAGACGTGGGTCCAGATAAACCGGCGTAAGCGTAAACCGGGCGTGGGTTTCAGTACCGTTTGGTTTAAATAACGCCTGCTGCATGCGCATAGCGGATTCAAAGAACGGCAATACCTGAGCATCAAACTGATATTCACTTTGACTATTTCCCCGCCATTGCCACGGCGATGTCTGGGTGTTAACCAGAGCGGCAAAATGTTGTTGGAAAAAGCCAAACACCGTGCCATTAGCTGCAAATAGCTGGCTCAGGTCATTAATACTGGCATCAATTTGCGAGCTGCGTTGGAACGGGTATTTCTGTGTCACAATGTTATTGCATGACGGCAGTATCTGATTTTGCCACAACGCGTTCCATTGCTGTTTTTGTAACAGGTTTTGTGAGCGGTTGATGTTTCTGACCAGCTCTTCTACCCAGCGGTTTAGCGGCGAAATTTGTGAATAGCCAAAGCCCTGTAACGCATTCAGTGACTCAGGCTTGGCATTGGTTGGGTTGTTTTGTAGCTGGAAATTAATGCTGACCAGTATGTCCTGCACTAATCGTTCAAGCTGTTGTTGCAGTGCTGCCTGCCGCTGTGCGGCCATCGCTTCGTGTAACTTGCTAAAGCGCGATGTGACGAAGCGCTTTTCATCATTCAGCCCGTCCAGCAATTGTCGGGCTGAATTTACCTGCTCATTCGCTTGTGTAAAGGCCAGTCCGCTATCGGCGGGGGTACTGACTAATTCTGTGGCTTTAGCGGCTGAATTGAGAAGCACAAATAATGCTGAATCGGATTGGCCGATTTGCTGCAACTGACTGGTTAATGTTGCAGCGTCGCCGGTTGATCTAATCGATAGGCTATCGAGCAGTTTGCGCCAGCTATTGGCGTAGTCCTGCAGGTATAAATTTCGTAATTGTTTGCTGGTGGCATTAAGGTCTATGACGTTTTCAGTGCCCAGTACCCAGGCTTCATCAGCGAGGCTGTCCAGATGTTGGCTGATGCCTTTGCCGATAATGCTGTCAAATTGAGCAGGGGTAAACATCGCGGGGATGGTTTGTATTTCATCCAGCGTGGTGGTGAAGGTATTACGCCAGTCAGAACCTGCCAGCTGTGCCATTGAAAGATAACTGGCCGGGTTGCTGTTAAGCCTGTCTTTCAGTTCACGATAGTATATTTCGCCAAGCGGTTGTGCGCGTAAAATCTGCCGGGCTTGTGTGATCAGGTTATCATTTACTGCATCAAAGCTCATACCGCTATCGACCATGCTTTGCATATGTGCCAGCAATTGGTTGTACTCAGCAGCAGAAAAGCGTTTGTCGTTGTTCAGGTTCTGGGCTAAAAATTGTTTGATGTAGCGATTTTTACGTAAGTTACCGTCATCTGCCAGCATCAGGTAGCTTTTTAGTGCCTGGTATTGCACTAGTGGAGCATTACCTGCGTTGAGCAGGCCTTCCAGTTGTTGTTGTATATAAGGCACCAGCACTGTTTTCAGTAAGCGCTGGTAACTGGCATTCAGTGACCGGGTTACGGCATTAGCCTGATTTAAACCCAATCCTGAAAAATGGCGCTGTTGCACATCTTGCAAGCCGTTTATCTTGGTCAGAAAATCGTTTAACGCCGGAAGTTGCCTGTGCAGTGACTCGCTGTTACCAGGCTGAATGTTGAGGCTGTTGAACTGTTGCTGCCACTGCGTGACCGCTGCGTTTGCCTGGGCAAGGTACTGCACATTGTTATTAAAACTGCTGAACAAACTGGCGCAAACCAGCAGTGACGCGACGGCAAAAAACGCCAGCGAACATTGTTTAAGCCGTTTTTTGCGGCGTTCATAACCTGCCAGCGTGCCAAAGCGATCAGCTTCAGCAAACACCACCTGTTGCAGTAAATCCTTAATAAAATAACTGCGCT
>NZ_DATCSY010000024.1:0-10315 GCF_036568245.1 Rheinheimera sp.
AACTCAGCGTCATTGCCTGCCGCAACACTTTGTTCATATAGTGTCATGGCATCCACAGCTGCCGCGAGTTCCTGCCCTTGCGTAACCAACGGTGCTGTCAGCTCATTACTGGCAAACAACAGCTGACCTACTTTAATCAGCTGTTGCAATGCCTGTGCATTATTCGTTGCAACAGCATCGTTAAATGCACTGATATAAGCATCACTCTCTTCGCTATCCGGTATGATTTTGTAGCGCCTATCTATGCGCTGAAGCTCGGTGTGTATGGTAATTGGATCCGGTGCATCACTTTGCGCCTGATATTGCTGATTAATCAATAACTGATTAAGCTGGGCACGCAGCACTTCAATAGCCGTTTGTTTACTGCGCTGCATATTACTGCTGAGCTCAGCCAGATAATGCGAGTCAGGGTATAAGATTTTAGCTTGTGCCAGAATACGCTCTATTTCAGGATAATTGGGGTAGGTGAAACTTCTGTCACTGATAAGTTGATCAACTTGTTGCTCAAAATGGCTCAGAATACGATTTTGCTGTAACCGAAGCAGAGCTTCGTGCGGTATTGCTCTGTCGGTTGACTCCGACACTGCCGCAAGTACCTCGGCCGGTGATGCATCAAACAGCTGTTGATACTGTTGCTGCTGCGCGTCGAGCAATGCCGTTTTATGCTCAAACTGCTCTAGCACGATTTGTTGCTGCTGATAATAATACCAGCCACCCCAGGCGAGCATTATAACCAATGCTGCAACAGTGGCAGATTGCCATAGTTGCTGCGTAAAGCGATGCATCAGTTCTGTAATAGAAGTGTTGCGTAGTTTTGTGTCGAATTGTAGTGCCCGTTTAAGCGTAAGCCACTGTAACAGGTTGATGTGTGCCGGTTTCGCCGCTTGTTTATTCTGTGCTGCAGCTTTATCGGCAGGTAGCCGCTCAAACGGGTGTTTGCTGGTCAGCAGTTCATAACTTAAGCAAGCGAATGAAAATAAATCATCTGCAACACAGGGCGTATTACCAGCCAAAAGCTGAGGGCTGGCATAAGCCGGCGTGTAGCCACTTAACGGCGCAGTCTGGCTTTGCTGTTCAGCAGCATAAATATCGTGATTCAGTTGTAGCGTTTGCGATACGCCAAAATCCAACACTTTTACTACACCCGCGCGGTTGACCATAATATTGGCTGGCTTCAGATCCGCATGCACGATACCTATCTGGTGCGCATAATTTAGCGCATCAGCGATCTGTTGCAGTAAATTGCAAGCAGACTTTAACGGTAAGCCTTTGGGTTTATACCGTTTAATCACCTGCTCAAGGCTCTCGCCGTCAAGAAACTCCATCACAATAAAATGGTGGTGTTGATCACTATCGACGTCAAACACCCGCACTATATTAGGATGTGAAAGTTGCTGTGTTTTATGTGCTTCCTGCAGCAGGAGTTGCAGCGCTTCGGGTTGGTTAACATACTGTGGCTGAAGCACCTTAATAGCGACAGTGCAGTCTGCTACGCCTGCTTTTTGTAAAAAGGTATCCGTAGCGCGGTAGATATCGCTCATACCGCCGGAGCCAATTTTAGTCTCCAGTAAGTAACGCTGTTTTATCAGCATACCATCGGCTACTGCTGTCTGTGACGCCGTGGCTATCGGGCTTTGTGGTTTGCTTGCCTTCACTGCATAGCGTGTTTTATCAGCATCATCTGCCGTTGTCTCTTGTGCACTGGCCGGGTCCTGAACAGTCATATTCTACTCCTTGTTAAGCATGGCAGCAGTGGATGTTACCTTTTAAATCTTAAATAATTGTCAATTATTTCACAATAAGGGTGAGTTATCACGCTATTGTTTGCTTTGTTGTTAATTTAATGTCTATTGACGTTGCAGTTAAATTAACTTAACCTTCACGACCGATTTATGGTAAATAAATTGTGATTATGCTGACAGGCAGGAGTGTAATGTGGGGCAGAGGGATATGTTACTTGAATTGTCAGTGCTGAGTTACCACCGCCTTTCACCCAGACAGGTTGCGGTTAAACGTTTTGACGCAGCCGGTGGTAGTTTAGGACGCTCTGAACAGGCAGACTGGTATCTGCCGGATCCGGAACGCGTCGTCTCAGGTGTGCATGCATTGATAAGTTACATCAATGATGCTTTTACCATCACGGATAAATCTACCAACGGTTTATTTGTTAATCGCGCAGTTGAAGCCTTAGGTGCAGGAAACCAGCATGTATTGAAGCATGGTGATGTACTGAGCATGGGGGATTATGAAATTCAGGTGGCACTGATTGATGCAATGCCGCCAGAACATACTACGTCGAATGAACATCAGCGGCCGGTTACGTCATTTGAAGCTACACCGGCAAATAGCAGTGAGGGCGTGACTGAACATGCTGCCGGTCTGTCTATTGCCGACGTGGCGGCTGATATTTTCAGCGGTGCTGATAATGTGGTCAGTACCAGCAGAAATAAACATTCTGAGCCGCAGCTGACGTTGGATGATCATTTCCTCGCACCGTCTGCTCTTATTCCGGATGATTGGGCATCTGAGTGGCAAGCCACTGATAAAACACCGGTTAGAGAAATGAGCACATCTTCTGTTGCCAGCAAGGCGGTTGGCGAAAAAATTACCGGCTCGGAGCCTGCACAACAATGTCTGCAAGCCTTTCTGAAGGGGCTTGGTGTTCAGGAGTCAGACCCGCGCTTAACCGCTTCCGCGCAGTGGTGGGAAACACTTGGTCAGGCCTTGCAGCAATCTCTGCAAGGTGTCATCGGCGTTATGCGGGAACGCTCCAATGTTAAAAATACTTTCCGGGTAAATCAGACTACGTTTCAGCAACGTGAAAATAATCCATTGAAGTTTTCAGCCAACACTGAAGAGGCTTTTCACAATCTGTTTAATCGCAAAGGTGCCAGCTTTATGCCCGCAAGGCAAGCGATCGCTGAAGCCTTTGCTGATATCAGCCGGCATGAAGCCGCTATTCTTGCCGGTACCGCAGGCGCTATGACGGGGTTACTGACACAGCTGTCTCCGGCCAGGATTGAAGCATCTGATTTTGGTGGCAGTTTTGTCGATAAGGTCAATCCTGCTCAGCGTCAGGCCAGACTGTGGAGTCGATACAAAGCTCTGCACTCTGAGCTGGTAGCAGAAGCCAATAATAAAGATAAACAAGGGGTTAATGACGATTTTATTAGCGCCTATGAAGCCAGTCTGCAGAAAAAGCAGAATAAATAAGCTGCAGGACATAACAATACCGTCAGGAGTGGTAGCGATGAAATTTTTAAGAACACTGATACTTGTCTGTATAAGCATGGTTGTGTTGTCTGGTTGCCAGGCGGTATATGCAACCTTTCCGCCCTCGACCAAGCTGCATTTTCGGGTTGCTTCAGATATCAACCCTGATTTTGATGGCAGACCGTCACCGGTGATCATTAAGGTGTATGAGCTGGCATCGAAAACTGTTTTCGAAAATCAGGACTTTTTTGCGCTGTATGACAGCCCTGAAACCATTTTGCGTACAGACTTGTTAAAGAAGGATGAGCTGGTGTTTGAACCGGGCCAGCGTAATGAGTATCGCATGGCGTTGCAGCCTGCCACTAAGGCAGTGGCTATAGTGGCTGCCTATCGCGATATTGAGGGCGCAAGGTGGCGCGCAGTTGTGGATGTTAAACCAACCGGATACGACGATTTTTATGTCTATGTGGATAAATTGGCCGTGTATATCCGTGAACATGACTTAGAGCGTAAACAGTAAATGTCTGTGTTGGGGAAGTATATAAATGAGTGACTTTAGCCGCGTTGCATGGTCTGAAGGGTTATTTCTGCGCCCACAGCATTTTCAGCAGCAGGAACGCTATTTTGAATACGTTCGCCAGCAGCAGGCGGCAATGCAGTTGCCATACTGTTGGGGGATACGCCTGCAGAGCATTGATCAACAGAGCCTGAAGTTTGGTCAGTTCGCCCTGGCTGAACTTGAGGCGGTGCTGGCCGATGGTACAGTGCTGCAGCTGCCCGCTGTAGAACAGTTGCCTGCACCTGTCCAGATACCGAAGTCTTGCCGCGATCAGCTGGTTTATCTGTGTTTACCGGTAAATAAAGCCAGTGGGCAGAACATCAGCAATGATAAAGACCGGATCTGTCGCTTTGGTTATACCGACCACAGTATAACCGATAACAGTCTGGCAGAAGAGGCCACCGAAATACTACAGTTAGCCAAGTTGCAACTGCAGTTTAAGCTCGAATCTGAAGACCGCGGTGGCTTTATTTGCCTGCCGGTAGCTCGTATTCGTGAAGTATCTGAGCAAGGCGAAGTTAAGCTGGTGAAAAAGTTTATCCCGCCTTTACTCGATATTCAGCAAGACGGTGAACTGACTGCTTTTGTCAACGAAGCTCTGGGCATGCTGTGCCAGCGGGCTGACGCGCTGGCAGATCGTCTGGGTAAGGGGCAGGGAACGGCCAATTCTATCGCAGATTTTCTGATGCTGCAGGTATTAAACCGTTATGAACCGGTATTGCGGCATCTGAAAACGGGTGTGCTGGAGCATCCGCTTAACCTGTACCGGTTGATTGTCAGTATGCTTGGTGAACTCGCTACTTTTACTTCGCGGCAAAAACGCCCGCCGCAGTTTCCGGCATATCAGCATGATGACTTAACGATGGTGTTTGGCAACCTCGGCGTCATTCTGAATCAGACTTTAAGTGTGGTTCTTGAACAAACGGCTCAGGCCTTGCCTTTAGAACAAGCCAAATTTGGCATTCTGGTGTCGCCGCTGACAGATAAAACCTTATTGGAGTATGCACAGTTCGTACTGGCCGTGTCAGCAGACTTGCCGGCAGATGACATTCGTAAGCACCTGCCTGCCAGACTGAAGATTGGCCCGGTAGAACATATCCGTGAGCTGGTGAATAACCAACTGCCAGGTATCGCTGTGACCGGCTTGCCTGTCGCACCGAGACAGGTACCGTACCATGCCGGATATCATTATTTTCAGCTGGACAAAGGCAGTATTTATTGGGAACGCCTGGCAAACAGTGGTGGGCTTGCATTGCATTTGTCCGGCAATTACCCGGGTTTAAAAATAGAGCTGTGGGCCATTAAGTCGTAACAGTGTACCTCTCTGATAATTAATATGGATAGCGAACAATGTCAGATAAAACCGTGATGAAACCACGACCTGGAGGTAAAGCCCCGGCCAAAGCTATTGCTCCGGTCAGCGGGCAGCACCATACCGGTGACAACGACAAAACCAGAATATCTGCTAACGCCCTACACACTGATAATCAGCAAAGACTGCAGGTACTTTCCATCAGCGATAACATTCTGATAGATGAAGCCGGCGCATTGTTTTCTCTGGTATCGCCAATACGCCATACCAAACAGCACGCAGATGTCGCGGGACTTAAAACACAGTGCGTACAGCTTATCAGCCAGTATGAGCAGCAGCTGCGTAACAAAGGCATCTCTGCTGAGTTGATTGAAAAAGCCCGTTACTGCATGTGTTCTTTTATTGATGAAACGGTGCTTAACACCAGTTGGGGCGGTAACAGCGAATGGGCGACGGAGAGCTTACTGTCTACTTTTCACAATGAAACCTTTGGTGGTGAGTACTTTTTTACATTGCTTGATAACGCCATTGCTTCGCCAAAAGAGCATCTGTTGTTACTGGAATTGCAGTATTTGTGTCTGTCATTTGGCTTTGTCGGAAAAATGCGGATTGAAGAGCGTGGCTATGAAAAACTCGAAGGGTTTCGTGAACGTGCATATAAAGCCATTCGCTCACAGCGCGGTGAACCGGCCCGTGAACTCTCGCCAGGCTGGCGCAGTCAGGTTGTCGCTGCCAATCAGCTCAGGGCGGAATTTCCACTGTGGGTAATTTGCTCGGTCGTTGCGGCTGTGCTGCTTGGTTGCTACATGTATTTGAATTATCAGATCAACAGTTATTCGGATCAGGTGAGCAGGCAACTGAATAATTTAATCGTCTGGCAACAGGACACCCCTCAACCGGCAACAGCAAAAGTGAAACAGGATGCAATCCGGCTGCAGCAACTGTTACAGACTGAAATTCGTCGTGAGTTACTTGATGTTATCGAGTTGCCTGATCGGGTACGGATCCGGGTGGGTCTTGATCAGTCTTTTAGTCCTGGCAGTACCGGTATCAATGAAGGTTTCCAGCCGGTTGCTGTGAAAATAGCCCGTGCTCTCGAGGGTACTGAGGGACGTATTCTGGTCAGCGGATACACGGACGACTTACCGATTTTTACCAGCAAATATCCGTCTAACTGGCACTTGTCGCTGGCGCGGGCCAATGCAATGTCAGATGCACTGGCATCCGGCGCCAATTTACATGGGCGCTTGTGGCCCGAAGGACATGGTGACGCCAACCCGATAGCACCGAATGACAGTGCACAGAACCGGGCGCTGAACCGGCGTGTTGAAATTGACCTGCTACCGTAGCGCCTGAAACAAAGGAAGTGTTATGAAAGTTAAAGCTGTGCTGCAGCCTGTCATGGCAGTGCTTAAATCCAGTCTGTTTATTACTATTGTCGGCCTGCTGGCGCTGGCGCTGTTAATCTGGTTTGGCGGCCCACTACTGGCGATTGCCGGCTATGAGCCTCTGGCGAGCAGCAGTGCCCGTCTGCTGACATTACTCATTATCGCTATGCTGTGGGGCGGGAGTCACTACATTAAAGGCTTGCGCGAGAACCGCTCGAACCGTCAGGCAGTGGACACCTTGCTAAACGGCGAAGAGCATCAACAGCATGATGAACTGGCAAAACGCGATATAGAAGTGTTGCGCCAAAGAATGCAAAAGGCTCTGGATATTTTAAAACACGCGCGCTTTGGCAAGGCCCGTGATATTTACCAGTTGCCTTGGTATATGCTGATTGGCCCGCCGGGCTCAGGTAAAACAACGGCATTGCACAACTCTGGTCTTGAGTTTCCATTAAAAGAGCATATGGGAGCCGATGCTATTGAAGGTATTGGCGGTACCCGCCAGTGTGACTGGTGGTTCACTAACCGTGCTGTACTGATTGATACCGCAGGGCGCTACACTACTCAGGACAGCCATGCAGCACAGGATTCTACCGCATGGCAGGGGTTTTTGGGCCTGTTACGCAAACACAGGCCACGCCGGCCAATTAATGGTGTCATTGTGTTTGTCAGTTTGGCCGATCTACTTAATCAAACCCGTACCGAGCGTAACTTACATGCCCGGGCTATCAAGCAGCGCGTGCAAGAGTTACAGAACCAACTTGGTATGACGTTTCCTGTGTATGTTATGTTCACAAAAGCAGATTTAATTGCTGGCTTTACCGAGTTTTTTGATCATCTGAGTGAAGAAGAGCGAGAACAGGTCTGGGGGATGACTTTCAATGCGGTCGCTGATGACACAGAGAAAGGTGTGGTTTCACAGTTTAATAAAGAATTTCACGCTATGATCAATCGCCTGACTCAGCGGCTGTTCAGTCGCTTACAGTACGAGCACGATCAGGAAAACAGAGCAGCGATTTACGAATTTCCGAGGCAGTTAAGATTACTGCAAAGTGCCGCTGATGATTTTCTCAAAGAAATATTTGCGCCTAATCCTTTTGAAAAACCAACCATGTTAAGAGGTGTATATATTGCCAGCGCAACGCAGGAAGGAGTGCCGATAGATCGGGTGATGTCACAGCTTGGCTCCAACTTTGGCCTGGCGGAACCGCCACTGCGTCGTCAGACCGGCGAGGGTAAGGGATACTTTATTAAGCGTTTCTTTGAGGAAATTGTTATCCCTGAACGGGAACTGGCATCAGTGAATCTGCGGCATAAGAACCGTCATCGCTGGATAAGGCGGTCTGTGTTGGCGGGTACCGCTTTGTCCTCAGTCTGGCTATTGTTCGCCTGGGCTGGCAGTTATAGCTGGAATACCACTCTGGTCGATACAGTTAGTAAAGATATTGAAAACTATCAGAGTCTTACAGAAAAAAATTCTACAGAGCAGGATGTGGTAGCACTTAATGACCAGCTGAATTTATTACGTGATTTGCCTGCTGGTTATTCCGGTGTTCTGCCCACTGATGGCCCTAAAAATCTTGGTTTATATCAAGGAGATAAGTTGGGGCAGGCGGGTAAGAGTGCCTATCAGCATGGTCTTTACCATAGTTTTGTCCCTTTTGTGTTACAGAGTCTGACAGCTGAAATGCAGGTAAATGCACAGCACAGAGATTATCTGTATGAAACACTGAAAACGTATCTGATGCTGTTTAAACCTGAACACTTTGACGCTGAACAGATCAGTTCCTGGTTTGCACTCTACGTGGAGCGCCGTTTTGCCGGCGACGTAAACCAGCCGCTGAGACTGTCATTACAGAATCATCTGCAGGCTTTATTGGAAAACGGCGTTAAAGGCGCAACGTACAGTGAAGATGCCGTAATAGCCGCCCGCGATTTATTGTTGACGGTTCCGTTAGCTGAGCGGGCTTATCAGCGCATCCGTACAGAACTGATTAAAAGTCATATCCCTGACTTTAAACTGGTAGATGTGTTGGGAACCGACGGCGTTAAAATAGTCCAGCGTAAAAGTGGGCTCTCATTGCAGGAAGGTATCCCCGGTTTATACACATACAAAGGGTTCCACGGCCTGTTTAACGTTGAAAAACGCCGGATTATCCGCAGTTTAATGGAAGACAGTTGGGTTTATGGCGAAGCACTTGGAACTGATGACAACCCAGCTGATTCGAGCTTGTCTGAGCAGGTCACAGAGCGATATCTGCGGGATTATGCGTATCAGTGGCAGCAATTACTGGACGACATCAGTATCGCGTCAGTCAGTGATGTAGAGCAGGGCGTTTTCGTAACAAAGGTACTGTCGGGCCCTGAGCAGCCCATTCAGAGCATTATCAGAGCCGTGCAGCAAAATGTGCGGCTGACCAGTTTGCCGGAGTCTGCCGAAGCGAAGCTGGCGACTGATGTCGCCGGTAAGGTCGCAGAAACACAGTTTTCCGGACAAAAAGCAAGGTTAGACCGTTTACTGCCAGACAATATGTCTGCGTTATCTCAACAACTGCCAGGCAAAGAAGTGGAGCTGGCGTTCACTGAGCTGCTGAATATCAGCGATGCTCAGCTGGAGCAAATCGGTCAAACCAGCCGTATGTATCATCAATATCTGGAACGGTTGTATATGCCAGGAGGCATGGCCCGTCAGGCGTATGTCAATCAGCTGGATGGCGAAGGTGGAAACGAGCTTAGTATGGCGCTGCGGCGTTTGAAGAGTGATATTCCTTCTCCTTTTGCAGACTGGTTAGGCGATCTGTCGGCAGATACCGGTAAACTGTTTGCAAAAGGCAGCCGCCAGCATATAAATGAAGCCTGGCAAGGTACGGTTTTGGCTGAATACAAGCGCGCTATCGCCGGCCGCTACCCATTGGAGCGTCGCAGTGGCAATGACATTAAACTGCGCGATTTTGAGCGTTTCTTTGGTTACGATGGCACGCTTGATAACTTTTTCAAAGATTACCTGCGTCCCTTTGTAAATACCAGCCGCACTAACTGGACGTTTAAGAAAGACATAGGTCTGGATCACAGTGTACTGAATACTTTTCAGGCAGCGGCTCAGATCAGGGCGGCGTTTTTTGAAACCGGCAGCCAGAAGCTGAAAGTAGGGTTTAGCCTGCGGCCTGTTTATCTTGATCGCCATATCACACACCTGTTACTGGAACTTGATGGCCAGGAGTTATCTTATCGGCACGGCCCGACACGTTCGCGGCAGTTTTTCTGGCCCGGAGACAGAAACAAACTGGAAACCAGGCTGGTGTTTACCCCAGCCAACTCAGGTTTACCGTCTAATGTCAGCCATGCCGGTGAGTGGTCCTGGTTCCGCTTTCTTGATGAGCTGACACAAGCCAGGCCGCAGACCCGGACGGATAAGATTTTACATCTGGCGGTGCAGGGTAATAAGGCCCGGGTCGAGCTGGTGCCTGATACAGTCAATAACCCTTTCTGGAATAGTGCATTGGAGACGTTCAGTTGTCCGGCAAGTTTATAAATGAGATAGGTATTTGCGGCAAGATCCCCAGTCGTGGCGATTTTCTTGCTCAGGGATTAGCAGCCGGTTTTGTCGACAGCTGGAACGAGTGGTTACAGGCTGTAATGGCAGTTAGTCGTGAGCAGTTGGGGCGGCAATGGCTGGAAAGCTATCTGATCAGCCCGGTATGGCATTTTGCGCTGTCCGCTGGTGTGTGTGGTAATGACGCGGTGATGGGCTGCCTTATGCCAAGCGTTGATCAGGTAGGCCGGCATTTCCCATTTACACTGGCCAGGGTTATGTCATGCACTCCGGTGCATGCCCGGTTGCAG
>NZ_DATCSY010000025.1:0-10184 GCF_036568245.1 Rheinheimera sp.
CAACCAGTTGCGCGTACCGGCGTCTGCATGAAGGCCGCGGCTTACCACACTGGCATCCGCTGTTAAATGGCGGCAAAAAAAGCCTGATGCACAAAAAGCAAATGTCAGTGCGTAACAAAACGATTTCAGAATTGCAGGTAAATATGGATGATTTTGAAGATTTTATCGTGCGCTGGCCGCTTAATGATCTGGATTAACCCAGTTACACGGGAGTAAACACTTTGTCTTTCTTTGAATACAGCCAGCAATTTATCCGGCATTTCAGCCCTGTTACGGTGCAGCTGATCATCAGCGTGTCGGTCATTATTCTGTATTTTATTATCAGCCGCCGTATTATGCCGCTGCTGTATCAGGTGATTGCACACAGCCGGCTTAAAGCCGAGATGAATAAACGCGCTGCGGTGGTATTGCATATTTTGCTGGTGCTGGCGCTTGTAGTGGTGCTGAGCGTGGTCTGGGGTGTGGACATCCGCGGTTTGCTGGTACTAGCGTCGTCAATGATTGCCGTCGTCGGGGTGGCGCTATTTGCTGCCTGGAGCCTGCTCAGTAATATTACCGCTTTCTTCATTTTGCTGGGGCAAAAAGCCTTTGCCGAAGGCATGGAAGTCAGGGTGATCGATGGTGCGAATTATCTGGAAGGACGTATCGTTGAAATTAACCTGTTCAGCACGGTACTTCGAACTAAAGATAACGAGCAGGTGGTGTATCCGAATAACCTGCTGATTTCGCGCCCTGTGGTGGTCTTTCCGCGTAAAAGCCGCAAAATAGTGCAGAATACGGTGGTCGAAAAAGCCCAGCGTTGGCGGCGTAAGGTATTGATTGGGCAGAAAAGTGAGTGATTTTTGCGTGACAGCTATAGGGCACGCTGCTACATTCGGCAACATGCGATGATAACAATAATATGCTACCGCCCCGATGCGCTTAAAACAGATAAAACTGTCCGGCTTTAAGTCTTTTGTTGACAGCACCAGCGTACCGTTTCCGCAGCAGATGACGGCGGTGGTCGGCCCTAACGGCTGCGGCAAATCCAATGTCATCGATGCGGTGCGCTGGGTGCTGGGTGAAAGCTCGGCGAAAAATCTGCGTGGCGATGCAATGACCGACGTTATTTTCAACGGCTCGGCGCAGCGTAAGCCTGTCTCGCAGGCATCGGTAGAATTGGTATTTGAAAACACGCAGGGCCGTTTGGCCGGTGGCCTTGCCGATCGCAGTGAAATCTCCATCAAGCGTATTGTCACCCGCGATGCCCAGTCCAACTATTTCCTCAATGGCAGTAAATGCCGCCGGCGCGATATTACCGATATTTTCCTCGGCACCGGGCTTGGGCCGCGCAGTTATGCCATTATCGAGCAAGGCATGATCTCGCGGCTGATTGAATCCAAGCCGCAGGAACTTCGGGTATTTATCGAAGAAGCGGCGGGTATTTCGAAATATAAAGAGCGCCGGCGCGAGACTGAAAACCGCATCAAACACACCAGAGAGAACCTTGACCGTTTATCTGATGTGCGGGAGGAACTGGGTAAAAATATCGATAAGTTAAAGCGTCAGGCGACCGCGGCACAGCGCTACAAAGAACTGAAAGCACAGGAACGCAAGCTAAAAGCCGAACTTACCACCATTAAATGGCTGTATTACAGCAACCGCTTTAATGCATTAGAGCAGCAATTGCAACAACAGCAAACCGAGCTGGAAAAGTATCAGTCGCAGGAGCTGGGCGATCAGCGGGTATTGCTGGAATTAAAGCAACAGGCGCAGGATGGCCGCCAGCAGTTGGAGAAAACACAAAGCCAGTTTTATCAGTTAGGTGCGACCATCAGCCGGCTGGAGCAACAAATCCTGCATCAGCGCCAACAGCAGCAGACGCTCAGCGCTCAGATGCAGCAAACCCGGCATAGCCTAAGCCAGGCAGAAGAATTTATTGCCACCGAACAGGCGCAATACAGCGAGCTTGAACAGCAATTGCTGCAGGACTCGCCTCAGCTGGAACTACTGGCCGGGCAGCTGGATACGTTAAGCGAGCAACTGCATCTGCTTGAAGATGAACAACTGGCGCAGCAGCAGGCATTTCAGCACTGGCAACAGCAACATTTTCGTTTACAGCAACAGCAACAGCAGCAGCAGTTACAACTGCAAAATCAGCAGCAGCAATGCCAACAGTTGCAGCAACAACAACTGCAAATCGCCGCGGATATTGCCGCGCTGTCGCTGACACCCTTGCAACAGCGCATTGCCGGGTTGGAGACTGAGCTGGACAGCAGCGCGCGGTTACTGCAACAGCATGTTGCAGCGCATGCTCAAGCGCAAACCGAAGTGCAACAACAGGAGCAGTATTGCAGGCAGTTGCAGGCGCAGCAGTTAACTGCCGGCAATGAGTTGCAAATACTGCAGCGGGAGCAAAGCAAACTGCAGCAACAACAATCGCAGCGCGATACTGAGCAACAGCAGTTATTGCGCCAGTTACAGGTTAAACCCGGTTGGGCGACTGCGGTGGCGATGGTGCTGGGGCAACTGCAACATGCTGCCGTTGCTGCAACTTTGCCGCAGGAAGCCTCAACAGTGGTAATGACAAGCCAGCAGATTGCCGCAGCGGGCACGCTGGCAGAGGCCATCGTGTCGGGGGTGTACCCCGATAGCTTCAATCACATTTTACTGGCAGACACTGTAGCTGATGCGGTAGCGCGTCAGGCGCAGTTACAGCAGGGGCAGTCGCTGATTTGCCCGCAAGGTTACTGGCTTGGCACTAACTGGGCCTTGCTGGCCGGTACCAGCCAGAGCGACAGTTATTTGCTACGTGCCGAACGGTTGCAGCAGCTTGATGGCGAAATCGCCGCCGCTGCTGCTCAGTTGCAGCAGGTTGAAACAAGCTTATCTGAGCAGACATCGCTACTGCAGCAGAGTAAGGCTGGGCTGCAACAGGCGTCGGAGCAACTGCTGCAGGCAGAAAAACAACATCAGCAGCAGCAAACCAATGTATTGCTGGCCCAACAGGAATTACAGCAAGGACAAAGGTTGGCGCAAAAGCTGGATGCCGAGCAGCAGCAACTGCAGCTGAGACAGGCGCAACTGGAAGAAGGTATTGATCAGCTGCAACTGGCGCAGGAGATAACCACTGAGCAACTGCTGGAGCACGAAGCACAGCAGCATCAGTTGCAGCAAAACAGTGGCAGTGCACAGCAACAGCTGCAGCAGCTACGCGCGCAGTTTGAACAAAAACGCCAGCAGCAGCAACAGTTACTGATGCAGCAAAAAGTATCAGAGCAACAGCTGAGCGCATTGCAGCTAAGTCTGACGCGCGCCAAAGCGCAGCAGCAACAGCTGCAGGAGCAACTGAATCAGCTTGGCGATAAGTTGCAGCCGGATGATGAGTCTGAACTGATACTGCAGGAACAGTTGCAGCAAAGTTTACTAGAGCGCGATGAAGCAGAGCAGCAAATGATCAGTCAGCAGGATGCTTTAGCCGGGGTTGAGCAGCAAATACGCCAGTTAGAGCAGGGGCAGCAAGGCATTATGCAGCTGCTGAACAAAAAGCGGGCGGAGCTGGCCGACATTCAGCTGGATGCTGAAGGTTACCGGGTGCGGGCCAACAATATGATGGAATTGCTGCGTGAGCAGCAGGCCAATATGAAAGAGGTGCTGGCAGAACTGCCCGCCGATGCTGACGAAGCTGTCTGGCAGCAGCAACTGGATAAAACCACCGATGCGGTGTCACGCCTTGGGCCGATAAATCTGGCGGCCATCGAAGAGTTTGAACAGCAGTCTGAACGCAAACAATACCTCGATGCGCAGAACGATGATCTGATCGCCGCGATGGACACGCTGGAAACCGCTATCCGCAAAATTGATAAAGAAACCCGGCAGAAATTTAAAGACACCTTTGAACAGGTCAACGATGGCCTGAAAACACTGTTTCCGAAAGTGTTCGGGGGCGGCAGTGCTTATCTGGATTTAACTGAAGATGATTTACTGGAAACGGGAGTGACTATCATGGCGCGTCCGCCTGGTAAAAAAAACAGTACAATACATTTATTATCGGGTGGTGAAAAAGCCCTAACCGCTTTATCATTGGTGTTTTCTATTTTCCGGCTGAATCCGGCACCATTTTGTATGCTGGATGAAGTAGATGCGCCGTTAGATGACGCCAACGTAGGGCGTTTTTGTAATCTGGTGCGGGAAATGTCGGAAACGGTACAATTTATTTATATTAGCCACAATAAAATTGCCATGGAAATGGCAGCACAGCTAATGGGTGTGACGATGCAGGAACCGGGTGTATCGCGCGTAGTAGCTGTTGATGTGGATGATGCTGTAAAAATGGCAGCAGCCTCTTAATTAAAGGTAACCTTATGGCTGACGAATTACGTTTGATTTTTATTATTATCGGTGCCCTGGTTCTGGGTGGCTTATTGCTGCATGGCTTGTGGACAGTGCGTAAAAACGCTGGTCAACCCAGACACCGCTATTACGAAGAGCCGGCAAAAGAGGAACAGGATAAAGCTGAAGGCTTTGACGAGTTAGGGGTCGGGCCGGTAAGGGTAGTAAAAAGAGGCAGTACGGATTCTGCTGCCAAGCCTGCACCTGCAAAAGCTGAGCCGGTGCGCCGTACAGAGCCTGCCCGCGCTGCAGTAAGCCGGGCGGAACCGATGCGAAGAGAGCCGGCCGCCGAGGTGCAAACTGAGTTAGCGTTTGATGAGCCTAAAGAGCCGGAGCTTAATTTTTCTGCACTGGCAGATGATGAGATACCCGAAACGGTATATGACAGCGAAGTACCCGAAGCTGAGCCGGAAGCCGAAGTTGCCGCTGAAGAGCCTTCAGAAGTGTTGATCCTGTATGTGTTATTGCCGGAAAGCAAAGAAATGAAAGGCCCTGATCTGCTGTCTGCGTTGCTGACACTGGGCTTTAAGTACGGTGATATGGATATTTTCCACCGTCATACCGACAGTGCGGGCTCAGGAGCCGTACTCTTTAGTCTGGCAAATATGTTTAATCCCGGTACTTTCGATCTTGAGAACATCGATAAACTGGCTACCCGTGGTGTGAGCTTGTTTATGACATTGCCTGGCCCGGGTGAGCCACTGCAGAATTTCAACCTGATGCACAACGCTGCTAAGAAACTGGCTGAAGAATTTGGCGGCCAGGTGCTGGATGGTCAGCGCAGTGTGTTAACGGTGCAAACGGTGCGCCACTACGTGGATAAGATCCGCGAGTTTCAGCGTCAGCAGCTTATTCACGGTTAGTGGCGAAATAGTCAACAGACAAAACGGCAGGCGGTAGTCCTGCCGTTTTTGTTATGGCAAACTCAGTGCATTATTTTTTCGGGCTATCACGATATGAGTCAGTCTCTATTACAGCAGGTGCAGCAGCTCAGGCAGCAACTGGAGCAATACAGTTATCAGTACTATGTGCTGGATAACCCCACAGTACCAGACGCGGAATATGACAACCTTTACCGCCAGTTACAGCAGCTAGAAGCGAAGCATCCACAGCTTATTACCGCTGACTCTCCGACACAACGGGTAGGGGCTGCGCCGTTAAGCAAATTTGGCCAGGTGACACATAGCATTCCGATGCTGTCGCTGGACAATGCCTTTGATACCGACGAGTTTCAGGCATTTTGTAAGCGTATGGCTGACAGACTGGATAGCAACACTGAGTTCAGTTTTTGCTGTGAGCCCAAGCTGGACGGGCTGGCTGTCAGCATCCGTTATGAAAATGGTTTACTGGTGCAGGCTGCAACGCGTGGCGACGGTTACACTGGTGAAGACATCACCGCTAATGTAAAAACCATCCGGGCTGTGCCTCTAAGACTGCAGGGCGACAAGGCGCCGGCATTACTGGAAGTGCGTGGTGAGGTATTTATGCCACTGGCAGGCTTTGCAGCGATGAATGATAAAGCCCGGGCAGCAGGCGAAAAGGTATTTGCTAATCCCCGTAATGCCGCAGCAGGCAGCCTGCGTCAGCTGGATCCGAAAATCAGTGCGCAGCGGCCTCTGATGTTTTATGCCTACGCTGTTGGTGCTGTAGAAGATGCGGCAGGCGTGCTGGATAATCAAAGCCACTATCAACGCTTGATGCAATTAAAAGACTGGGGATTGCCGGTATGCCCGGAAATTCGCCTGGTGACAGGCGCACAGGCGGCTCTAGATTATTATCAGGATATTTTGTTGCGTCGCGCTGCGTTAGCCTACGAGATAGATGGTGTGGTGATAAAAGTCTCCGATTTAGCCCAGCAGCAGGCACTGGGCTTTGTCGCACGCGCACCGCGCTGGGCCATTGCCTTTAAGTTTCCGGCGCAGGAAATGTTAACCACCTTGCATGATGTTGAGTTTCAGGTTGGCCGCACCGGCGCTATCACGCCGGTGGCTCGGTTGGAGCCTGTTGTGGTTGGCGGTGTGACGGTCAGTAATGCAACGCTACATAATCAGGATGAGATTGACCGGTTGGGTATTCAGATTGGCGACAAGGTTATAGTGCGCCGCGCCGGAGATGTTATTCCGCAAATCGTATCTGTTGTGTTGGAGCAACGGCCTGACGGTAGCCGGGATATTGTTTTTCCGGATAGCTGCCCGGTTTGTGGCTCGTCGGTGGAGCGGGTAAGTGGCGAAGCGGTTGCCCGCTGCAGTGGCGGCTTGTTTTGCCCGGCACAGTTAAAAGAGTCGATAAAACACTTTGTGTCACGCAAGGCCATCGATATCGACGGCCTGGGCGATAAGCTGGTTGAACAGCTGGTTAACCAGCAATTGGTAAAAACGCCGGCTGATATTTACTCATTGGATATGGCCGCTCTGGTTGGCCTTGAGCGGATGGCGGAGAAATCGGCGCTGAAACTGCTGTCGGCGATACAGCAGTCTAAAACGACAACGCTGGCACGCTTTATCTATGCCCTGGGTATTCGTGAAGTCGGCGAGGCTACTGCGCTTAATCTGGCCAATCATTTTACCGACCTGGATAAACTGCAGCAGGCATCAATAGAGCAGTTGCTGCAGGTTGCTGATGTTGGCACTGTTGTAGCTGAACATCTGCACAGCTTTTTTACTGAGCCACACAACCAGCAGGTGATTGCCGCGTTACTGGCTGCAGGAATAAATTGGCCGGTGATTGAACAGCAAGCCGAGACTGAACAGCCCCTGGCAGGGCAGACGATAGTGCTTACCGGCACACTGACCAGTATGGGGCGGGATGACGCCAAAATGAAACTGCAGCGTCTAGGGGCAAAAGTGTCAGGCTCGGTTTCCAATAAAACCCATGCTGTTATTGCCGGTGATAATGCCGGCTCCAAGCTGGCCAAAGCGACAGAGTTAAATGTGCCGGTATGGAATGAGCAGCAGATGCTGGATTTGTTTTCGCAGTACGGAGTGATGTAAATGCCGGATTTTCTGTATCAGCTTTTACTGGACTGGGGCGCGTTGTTCAGGCCTTATGTGCGTGATATCGCGCTGGCCATGGTCGCAACCTGTCTGGTGGTGTTTGGTGATGACTTAAACCGGTTTGTCCGCCGGCAAACGGCCGCGCTGCATTTTGTCTGGCGCACCGGTATTTTTATTCTGCTGTGTGCTTTTGGTTATGGTGCGCTGACAATATTTCTGACCCCTCTGGTGGCTGGGCAACTGGCAAAACTCAGCAACCTTTGGCTGCCGTGGCTAAGCCTGGGAATTTTCATTGTGCTTGGCATGCTGGCACAACGTAAGCGGCAGCTATGAGTAAAGCACCGCTTTGGCCAGTGCTGGATGATTACGGCCTGCATAAGGTGCCGCTACGATTTTACTGGCTGCTTGTTCTATTGCTGCGACCTTACATATGCTGGGTGATGGTGCTGACGTTGCCCCAGGCTCAGCGCGATATGCTGAGCTGGTTTTACCCCAAACAACATGATTTTATTGTCGCTTGTCTGGTGGCCGCGCCGCTGTTGTTGCTGGTTGCTGCGCAAAGCCAGCGCAAACCTAAGGGAAAACGGGGCTGGCGGCATATCTGGCGCTTTGGCCGCAGTATATTGTTAAGTGTTGCCAGCGTTGATTTACTGTTGACCATAATGCATTTGCCGGGGCAGGTGATGTTGGATGCGCCATGGCGCATGCTGACACCTTTGCTTTTATTGGCCAGCTGTATCTGGTTGCTGTGCTCGCGTACATTAAGGGCAGTTTTTGCCGAATGGCCTGAAGCTGCCGATAAATCTGACAAATCAGCTTAAGCCAGTTTACTCAGGTGTTTTTGTTTTAGCTGCTCATAGCGCTGCAGTTGTTCGGCTTTCAGTTTACTGTTCTCAATCAGTAACTGGCATTGCTGCAACAGTTGCTGTTGCTGCTGAGCCGGGCACAGAGGGCGGGGCGAAGTGAGCAGGGTTTGCCATAAGTTCAGCGCAATGCCAGCATTTTTAGGCATAACCTGCCACGCCAGCGAAAATGCAGAGAAGGCTTCCTGCCAGTTGCCATGCTGATACAAACGCACAGCATTGTTGTTTAGCTCACGTGGGCCATGCGCCATCGCCGAGCGCTCTTGTTGCTCCTGCATTAAATAAGCTGCAAAAGCAGGCTCGGGTTGTTGCTGCCGGCAATACTGACTTATGCGGTTAAACAGCGTTCTGGATGCTTCGCTTAGCCCCACTTCGTGCAGTGCTTTAGCTTTATCCAGCGCATCTTCAAGCGACTCAATCTCGTTTTGTTCACTCAGCTCTGCCAGCAACTGACGGGCTTTTTCGCGGTGATCCTGCAGGTATAGCAACCTGGCTTGTAAAACCTGCTGCGCCTCGCTCAGACTTTGCTGACCAAACTGCCGCTGCACGGTATTAAGTGACAAGGTTGCCTGACGGTTTAACCGGCTTTGCTGTTCGCTGTCTTCGCTGCTCAGTGCAAAATCAATACTGGCGCGGGCCAGGTTAAAATACAGATCCGGTTGTTCATGCATAGAGTGGCGGGCGAACTTAACCATGTCCCGCGCTGCGCGATATTGCATTTCATAGTCATGGTTTAGCCGCGATAACTGCAGTAACTTTTGCTGGCGTAATAAGTTGCGTGGTGCAATGTCAGCCGCCGCCAAAATATGCTGTTGTGCCTGTTGATAATGTTGCTGGCGAAATTCCAGTTCACTTAAGCAATCCAGCGCAAACAGCCTGGTTTCTGTACGGGCCAGCATCAGTTCAAGCTCGGCAAAAGCCTGTTGTTCATCATGGATATGCAATAAACAGCGCACTTTGCCTGTCCTGGCCCAACCAAAAGGCTGGATTTGTAGCATAGCGTTAAAAAAAGTCAGCGCCTCTGCATATCGTTGCTGTAATAGCAGAATGTCGCCCTTTAGCTTGAGAAACAACGGGAATAATTTGTGCAGCTCGGCTTGCATCAACTGCTGGTTCAGTAAGTTCAGTGCTGTCTCATACTGCTGGTGCTCAAGTTGTTCATATACCGGGCGCAATTGTTGTTTTCGCCGGAGCACTCTCTCAATGCGTTGCTGCAGATCGCGGATGACATAGGGCTTGGCGAGGAATTCATCAGGCTGTAACTCCAGTACGCTGTGTACCAGAGCTGGTTCGGTCTCAGCACTGATAAAAATCAGCCCGCAACTGAGTTTATGCAAGCCTGTTGCTTTTAGCTCCTCAAAAAGCTGGTAGCCGTCTTTACCTTTTGGCAAATTATATGCGCAGATGATGAGCTCGTAGTTATTCTGTTTACACAGGTTTAACGCTGTCTGCGCCCGATCAGCATAACTGATATTGTGGTATCCCAATTGTTCCAGGGCATAGCGCAGATAGCTCTGGCTAAGACTTTGATCGTCAATAATAAGGATACGCTCGTCGCGTTTTACATCTGGCTCCATAAGGCAATATCAGATCCGCTAGCAAAAAGTCTGGCTTCACTATAGCAAGTTTTTAACATCATATAATAGGGAAATATAGCTTAAGCGGGTTGCAGCTGAGTGCGCAAAAATGACAATAACGGAGAAACGCTATTTGCAGATACTATTGATATTAAGATAGGGAATATATGGTGGATTGTACTGGGTTCGAACCAGTGACCCCCGCCTTGTAAGGGCGGTGCTCTCCCAGCTGAGCTAACAATCCATGGGAGTATCAAATTTTGGCTTCACACAAGTCTAAAACGAGGTGATGGTGGATTGTACTGGGTTCGAACCAGTGACCCCCGCCTTGTAAGGGCGGTGCTCTCCCAGCTGAGCTAACAATCCATGGGAGTATCAAA
>NZ_DATCSY010000026.1:0-9202 GCF_036568245.1 Rheinheimera sp.
AACCTGTTCCGGATATTGATGCACTACTTAAAGCCTGTGTTGCCATTAATGGCCAGCGAAACTGAAGCCTTTTTAAACAGTGAGCTGAGCTGGACTAATTATCAGCAGCCGTTGACCAACCATGCCATTAATCCGTTTAAAGCCTTAATGCAACGCGTTGAGCCAGCAAAAGTGGCCGCTATGCTGGAAGCATCAAAAGAGAATTTACAACCGGCTGCAGAAAAGCCTGCCGCTAAAGTGGCAAAAACAGAAAAAGCCGTCAGCGGTGAGCGCGAACCGATTGCTGACACCATCAGTATTGATGACTTCGCCAAGATTGATCTACGCGTTGCCCGTATTATTAAAGCTGAAGCAGTTGAAGGTGCCGACAAACTGGTGCAACTGCAACTGGATATCGGCGCTGGTGAAGTTCGGCAGGTTTTAGCCGGGATAAAAGCTGCCTACAACCCCGAGCAGCTGGAAGGCCGGCTGACTGTTATGGTTGCCAACCTGGCACCGCGTAAAATGCGTTTTGGTTTATCCGAAGGTATGGTACTGGCAGCTGGCCCCGGTGGCAGTGAGTTATTTATTCTGTCACCTGATGAAGGCGCTGAACCGGGTATGCGCGTCAAATAATTATTCAGGCAGCCTGGGCTGCCTGCTTTTTTGAAAGGCAAAGGATGACCAGTAAACACCCTTACCGCAGTTTCACCGCATTATTTCTGACGACCTTGCTGATGTTGGTTGCGCAGGGCTCACTGTCAACCTACCTGGGGTTGTCACTGGCCCAGCAGCAGGTCGATTCTGTCTGGATTGGTGCTCTGATGTCGTGCTATTACCTCGGATTGGTGCTTGGTTCCAAACTGGGTCATAAGGTTATTGCCAGAGTCGGACATATCCGGGCTTTCGTGGCCAGCGCCGCTATCGTCAGTGCCTGTGCCATGACACATGTATTAACGTCGCAGCTGGAAATCTGGCTGGTGATGCGGGTCATCGTCGGTATGGGCATGATGTGCCAGTACATGGTGTTGGAAAGCTGGCTGAACGAACAGACCGAAAGTTCGCAGCGCGGCACGGTGTTCGCGTTTTATATGATTACCTCTTACCTCGGCATGATTGGCGGGCAACTGATGCTAAGCCAGTTCCCTGATTTGGGTATAGCGCCACTACTGATTATCAGCATGTGTTATTCGCTATGTATAGTGCCCATTGCACTAACCACCCGCATTCACCCAGCGCCTTTGCAGCCGGCGCCGCTTAAAATTTTTGTATTTTGGAAACAGGTACCACAGTCGTTGACGGCGATTACCGTAGCCGGGTTAATGGCAGGTTCCTTTTATGGTCTGGCACCAGCATATGCCGCCAGTAAAGGTATGCCAACGGAAGAGGTAACCTTGTTCATGTCGGTTACTATACTGGCAGGCTTGCTGGCACAATGGCCGATGGGGAAGATCTCCGATCGTATTCCACGCAGCCGTATTCTGCGCTTTAATGCTGCCGTGCTGACAGTATTAACACTGTTGATTGCCCTGCTGCCACTGACAGGCATCATGCTGCTGATGGCAACATTTTGCTATGGCGTTCTGGCTTTTACCCTGTATCCGATAGCCTCTGCATTTGCTAACCAGAATGTTGAGCAGAACGACAGGGTTGCACTTTCAGCAACGGTATTGCTCACTTTTGGCCTCGGTGCTTGTTTTGGGCCGCTATTAGCCTCGGCGCTGATGCAGTTAATTGGCCCTTCGATGCTATATGCCTTTATCAGTTGCTGTGCGTTTATCCTGTTTTTACGCTTACTGCGGGTTAACTACACGCAAAAGCAAGTAAAACGGATGATGGACGAGCAACAAAATGCCCAGTTTAAAATGGGCTCAGGCGATTTGGTATCCTCTCCTCTTGCTGCCGCACTGGATCCACGTGTGGATGAAGACACAGTTGCGGCGCAGATGCTGGATGAAGAATTTCTTGCCACCAGGCAGCAGGTGCCTGCAGGCTACGATGAAGATGTTGAGCAGCAGACATCCGACGACGGCTTTGACGACTCCACTGCGGCGAACGAGACAGAAACGCGGCAGCACAATGACTAAGACAACTTATCTTAGTTACTGTGCATCACGACTTTATTCCACAGGTTCTGGTTTTTAAGATAAGAAAAGTACTCGTCAGGATGCCAGCACTTGGGTAACAATGGCATGTTTTTACGCTCTTCAAAGTTAGATACCAGCTTACTTAAGATCTCAAGCAGCCGCTCTTCACTGATTTTTTCCAGCTTTTTGCGTGCTTGCGGATAATACAGATTATTCTCGGCACTGATAATACACCCCTGTGCCGAGACATTGTATGTTAAGTTACGGGTTACCATGCGGCATATGGGCTGACGTATATCTGACGGATACAAACCGGTTACAATGGCATACTCGTAGCGGTCCATATCCTGCTTGTCAGAGTCTTTAGGAATATAGGTAACACCAAACCCTTGCGGAAATACACCGGTGATACTAATCAAGGCATCAACGGCCACTTTACTGTAGACGCCTTTTTCAACGCCCTTTTCTAACACCAGTGTCACTTTAGGTAAGGTGTCATAAGCAAAGCTACCTTTGGTTGAAAGAACAACCGAGGTGTAAATTTGCGGAATTTTCAACAAATTACCAATACCATGCTCAGGTTTTATAGCGCTTTTAAGTAATGACAAAATGAAGTTCTGCCGCTCTGCTTCCAGCTTATTAAAGTTGTCCCGTTCAGCTTTAGAGTTACCAGTATATCTGCCAAGTCCAAGGCCTTGGGTGACAAACTTCAGACTTTCGCGGTAGCTGATTTGCAATAGCGCCATCCGTTCATCATTATCCAGCACCCTGAACTCGTCAGCGTTGCCATCAGGCCCCTTTAAAATAGCCAGAGCATCCGGATGACAACTGCCGATATCCTGCAGTAAAGCTGCCATCAACAATGGGATCTGCACATCATCGCGAAACGGTTGGTAATCATCCGCCGCTGCAGCACTGCCTTTTGATGCATTGTAACGCTGCTGAACATAGGCATTGTGCAGCTCACCGTCTGCTAACAGCTTGTCCAGTAAACGCAGAGACAATACAGCTTTATACAGATGTTTACTTTTTTGATTGCTGCTGGCGACATGCTTACCTTCGGTGGGCGATAGCAGCTGAATAGTGCCGAGCAGTTTTGCGCTGAGTACCGCAGTTTCGTCCTGAGCCCCGCCCTGACACAAGTTAAGGATCTCATGACATATCTGTTTTAACACTGAGTAACGCTGCCAGGCTTCTTCGTCCCGGGCCTGTACAAATACATTTTTTTCACTCTGGGCTTGTTGCAGATTACGCTCTACCAGTGCCAGATCGCGCTTACTCACCTGATGCTGGCGGTTCTCATACAGATAAACCTGTTGCTCAAGCTCAGTTTTTTCTGCCTGTTGTTCCAGTGCTTGCTGAAAGTACTGCTGCGCCTGTTCATAAACAGAGTCCGCCACGGCTGTGTTATCGTAGATCCGATTTATCAGCGCCGTAACTGATTTGCTGTAAGTCGATTTTCCAATGGTGCCAAGTGTCATTCCGTTAGCGCTTCCTAAACGTATACAGTGAGTGCAGGCAAGTATCGTACAATTTGCCTGATAAGTTTCTAATATTAAATCAGAATGTCAAAACAAGCTTACCCTTGGTGCAGTTGCTGGCCATTAACCGATGCGCCTGTTCTGCCTCTTGCCAGTGAAATTGTTGCTGCAATACCGGCTGTATCTGCCTCTGCGCCAGCGGCTGGCCGTAAGTCTGATAAAAAGCCTGCGTTAATCTGGTTTTATAATGGTTTGTACGGTTGCGCAGCGTAGAACAGATTATCTGCCCACGGCGCTTAAACAAGGGTACCAGATCAAAATGTGGTACTTCCCGTCCGGCCATCATAGCGTATAACACTATTTTTCCATCCATTTTAAGCAACGGAATTTCACGGCTGATATAGTCACCCGCCACCGGATCCAGGATCAAATCGACACCGGCAGGCCAGAATCTGGCCAGTTCCTGCTCAAAAGCTGCCGCCTGATAGTTTATCAGTATATCTGCACCAAGCTTATGACATAACTCAAGTTTATCCTCGCTGCTGGCGGTAACTGCAACCTTGCTGCCGATAGCTTTAGCAAGTTGCACCGCTGCGGTGCCCACACCACTGGCACCGGCGTGGATCAGCACATGCTGTGCCGGTTGCAAATTGCCAATACTGCTGAGTAACTGGTATGCCGTCAGAAATACCTCAGCCGTGGCAGCTGCTTCGGCCATTGTATACCCTGCCGGAACAGCCATAGCATGGCCTGCATGCAGCAACGCATATTCGGCATAACCTCCTCCCGGCACCAGACCAAACACTGCTTTGCCTAGCCAGCTCTTATGCTGCGCCCCGGCAGCAATAACAACGCCCGCGACTTCAAGCCCCAGGATGTCACTCTCGCCGTCAGGTGGTGGATATAAGCCACGTCGCTGCATCAAATCAGCACGGTTGACCCCCGCGGCAGCAACCTTAATCAGCAATTGTTCGGGCCCGGGCTGCGGTACCGGACACTGTTCTGTTATTAGTTTACTGTCATTGCCAGAACCAACAACCTTGATGGCCTGCATCATTGATGGAATTGTCGCCAACAGTCACTCCTTTCATTCGCTGTTACTCACCGGAGCCTGAGTAAATACCGGGCCAGGCAGAAATTATGCTTTAGCTTTATGCACAGCTTCACTACAATGCGGCCTTTAGTCTAGCACAGTGTATTGTCAGCCATGAACCAGCCCTTAGTCTCTACTGTTTTACCCCGTCTTATCTTGCAGGAAACCAGAGAAAAATCTCTTAAACGCTTGCATCCATGGATTTTTTCTAAAGCAGTGAAATCGGTCAGCGGTAAACCATCAGATGGCCAGACAGTAGAAGTCATTAGCAGCAAAGGTGAATGGTTAGGTTACGCGGCCTACTCAGCACAGTCTCAGATCCGTGCACGTGTCTGGAGCTTCAACAAAGATGAAATTGTAGATGATGCCTTTTTTTTACAGCGTATAACACGTGCCTGGCAACTGCGTACCGAACTGTTCGATTTAAACCAGACTACGGGCTTACGCGTGGTCGCTGCAGAGTCTGATGGCTTACCGGGTGTCACTATCGACAAATACAATGATGTGCTGGTATGTCAGCTGCTGTCTGCTGGTGCTGACGCCTGGCGTGATGCTATCGTTACCGCGTTGAAAACGTTATTCCCCGAACACAGCATTTATGAGCGCTCGGATGTTGATGTCAGAAAAAAAGAAGGTTTACAACCTGTAACCGGCTGGCTGCATTTACCACGTCAAAGTGGCGAAGTCATTATCAAAGAACATGGTATGTTATTGCTGGTTGACGTTGTGCAGGGCCACAAAACCGGATTTTATCTGGACCAGCGCGCCAGCAGAGCGGCCGCCAAACGTTATGCCAATGCCAAAAGTGTGCTGAACTGCTTTAGCTATACCGGCACTTTTGGTGTCGCAGCGCTGCAAGGTGGCGCATTATCGGTAACCAATGCTGACTTATCTGAGCTTGCTCTTAGCACTGCGCGCAAGAATGCGGAACTTAATCAGCTGGACTTGTCAAAGCTCGATAATGTTAAGTTTGATGTGTTTAAACTGCTGCGGCAATACCGTGAACAGGGTAAACAGTTTGATATGGTGATCCTGGATCCGCCCAAATTCGCAGAGAGTAAAGCACAGTTGCCCGGCGCCTGCCGTGGCTATAAAGACATTAATATGGTGGCGATGCAAATAGTAAAACCCGGTGGCTTATTACTGACGTTTTCCTGCTCCGGCCTGATGGATGACAGTTTATTCCAGAAAATCGTTGCTGATGCCGCAATAGATGCTCGGCGTGACTGTTTGTTCATCGAAAAACTAACGCAGGACAGTGACCACCCTATTGCCAGTTTTTATCCGGAAGGCAGTTACCTTAAAGGCCTGGTATGTAAGATCTATTAAACGCTGCAGCTTTCACATGGTACCCGTGGTATTTATACGGTAAGCTGTGCGGCAATTGACACTAAAGGAGAAACAAATGAAAGTTCTAGCTCTGTCATTCGCACTGTGCGCAGGCGTTGCCAACGCCGCGACCTGGCAACTTGATAACGAACAGTCCAGCCTGCATTTTGTGTCGGTGAAAAATGAACTTGTTGCTGAGACGCATGCGTTTCAGGCTTTGAATGGCAGCTGGGATGAGAAAAGTGTTTCGGTCAGCATTCCGGTTAGTAGCATGCAAACCAATATCCCAATCCGCAATGACAGGATTTGGCAATATGTTTTGCAGGCAGACCAGTTTGCCAATATTCAGATCAAAGCCCCGCTGACAAGTGAAAGTATTGCTTCGCTGACTGCCGGTAACTCTTTGGTGCAGGACTTACCACTGACTGCAACCATTGCCGGGCAAAGTGCAGTAGTAACAGCAAAAGTGCGGATAACGATGTTAAATGGCAGCACGTTACAAGCGGTAACAGAAGCCCCTCTGATGCTCGATACTAACCAGTTCAAACTTGGCGCAGGTATCGCCAAATTACAGGAACTGGCCGGACTGAAACGTATCGACCCTATGGTGCCGGTAACTTTTAATGTCAGGTTCTCAAAGCAGTAAATGATAAGCATAAAAAAAGCAGCTGAACGCTGCTTTTTTTATGCTGATAGCTGGTATTGACGGACTAATTTAACTCCATAAATGCCAAGCCTAACTGATAAATATCTTCACTTTCCTGACTGCAACGCATTACTTTAGCACTGGCATCCAGTGGTGGTATGCTGGCATTAGCCGATTCCAGCCGCACCCGGATCAACGTTCCCATCTCAAGCGGTTCGTCAACTTCAACAGACATGCCCGAGGCACTCAAATCGCGGCAAACACCGTCTATTGTCCGGCCGGTTTCCGGATCATTTATCATCAGCTTCACTTCGGCATTGACCATCATCCTGAAATAATGCCGGTTGTCACCTTTTGTCAGCATAATACCTCCCTCAACTACGTCAGCGTTTAGTTATAGAACTTTCCGCTGCGCCTGTAAAGCCTGCCCGGTGTCAGGATCACAACCTCAGACCGCTACACTTTGATATCGTTAACAGCATGCAAAATCCGTTTTACCGAAATAGGGTAAGGCGTGCCGAGCTGCTGCGCATGCAAAGATACCTTAAGTTCCTGCAGCATCCAGTAAATGGCTTGCACAGGCTGCGGCATCACTTTGCTGCCAGCAAATTTACCCAGCAGGTTATGATAAGCGTCAGACGCTTTCTGGTATTCGAGCATCAACAGCCTGTCACGTTGGGGATCAACTGCCAGTTTTTCCAGTCTTTTCTGCATCGCCTGCAAATAGCGGATCAGATCATCCAGCTTTGTTGCACCATGACTGCTGACAAAGCCTTTGAATATCAACTCACTCAGCTGCTGCTTTACATCGCCTTGCGACTGCACATGCGCTAAATCAACGCGCCCTTTCAACCGCTTTTGAATATCATGGCACAAGGTTAATATCTGCTCGACTTTAAGCGCTATCAACACCACCGTATCGCCAAGCTCCGCCCTGACTTTCTCCCGAAGTGCAGTAAAGCTCTGTTCATCATCCGGCAAACCGGTTTGCTCTACCAATGAATCAATACCGGCGGCGATACAGTCGTCAATCAGTTCCAGTACCCGGCCAAACGGATTGAAATACAAACCCAGCTTTGCTTTGTTTGGCAATGATTCCTGCAGATATTTAACCGGTGAAGGGATATTTAACAACAATAGTCGCCGAAGCCCTGTTTTTGTCGACTCCAGCGCTTCTTGTGGGTTATCCAGCAGCCTTATCGCCACAGAGTCCCGTTCATCTACCAAAGCCGGGAAGGCTTTGATTTCATAGCCTGCTTGCAATTTTACGTACTCGCGCGGCAAAGCACCAAAACTCCACTGTGTCAGCTGTTCCTGCTCTATGCCCTGCTCTGCTACCTGACTCAAACTTTGCTGCACTTCGCCCTGCAGGCCTTGTTTGAGTATGCTCAGTGAGCGGCTTTGTTGCAGCACTTTGCCATTATCATCGACTACTTTGAAGTTCATTTTAAGATGAACCGGCACGCTGCTAAGCTCCCAGGCATCCTCGGGAATTGTCACACCTGACATCCGCTTTAAGCGGTTGCTGACGGCATCGAGTAACTTACCATCCTGCGGACTGATGGTTTGCATTAACGCATCAGCATAATTAGGCGCGGGCACAAAGTTACGCCGGTACTGCTTAGGCAACGCTTTAATCAACGCAACCAACAGCTCATGCCTAAGTGCAGGGATTAACCAGTCAAAGCCCTGATCTTCTACCTGATTGAGCAGCGCCACAGGGATAATTAAGCTCACGCCATCGTCTATCTCACCGGGTGCAAAGTGGTATTCCAGTGGCAAGGTCAAATTTGCCTGACGCCATTGCTCGGGAAATTTATCAGCGGTGATATCGCTGGTATCACGGGATAACAAGCTGTTGGGGTCAAAATTCAGATACGTTTTATCTTCGCTACGCTTTTGTTTCCACCATTTAGCAAAATCAATGCGGTTGTTCGCCCACTGTGGCACGCGCTCAGCATAAAATGTGGCTAACGTATCTTCATCAACCAGAATGTCGCGCCGGCGTGACTTTTCCTCCAATGCCGTTACGTCGTCAATCAAACGCTGGTTGTGCTGTAAAAACGCTTCATTGCTGCCCAGATCCTGGTTAACCAGTGCTTCGCGTACAAAGATGCTGTGGCAAACTGCGGGATCAATTTTACTGTATAGTACCGCGCGCTTTGCCACGATCACCAGACCATACAGACTGACCTGCTCATAGGCGATTACCGCACCTCGCTTTTTCTCCCAGTGCGGTTCGCTGTAACTGCGGGTGACCAGATGCTGTGCCAACGGCTCTATCCATTCCGGCTCTATCTTCGCCAATGTCCTGGCATATAGTTTACTGGTCTCTACCCACTCCGCCGCTGCGACCCATTTGGGTTTGCGCTTAAATAAATGGCTGCCCGGAAACACATAAAACCGCGTTTGCCGCGGCCCCAAATAGTCGGCTTCTGAGTCTTTAAAACCTACCTGCCCCAGCAGGCCACTTAGCACCGCCTGGTGAATGGCCTGGTAGCCGGCCGTTTGCTGGTTTTGCTGATAGCCCTGCTCCTGCATTAACTGTGTCAGCTGAGTATTTAAGTCCTGCCATTCACGTACCCGC
>NZ_DATCSY010000027.1:0-10225 GCF_036568245.1 Rheinheimera sp.
CATTGCGGCGCATAGATATCTACACCATAGCTGTCAGACCAGCTGAACCATTTCTTTGAAATACTGGCCAGCAGCTGATCCTGCTGCCGGATCTGGTATTCGTGCTGCCAGAAATTGCCACTCATTTCCAGCATGCCCTCTGGTGTACTGATGGTGAAACGGCTGGTCCAGAAAGGCCAGAACTTCTTTTTAATCAGCCACTCGCTGCCGTCGTTATTCAGCAAACGACAGGCTGGCATGATGGTTATGTATTTTCGCTTGATTTTCAACAGCACAGTGCCGGTTGCATCAGATAAGGTCTGGCTGCTGGATAAACTGAACAGCTTACCACTGACACTGTAAGCGTTATCGCCGTTTTCATCTTCAATTGAAAAGCTGTCAGTTAAACTGAAAATTTTCTGTTTAATGCGGTATTTCATCCGATTTGTATACCTTATTAAGGAAAGTGGCGCTTGTAACATAGCCTACTTGGATTCCCCCTGTCTGGTAAAGCCTCAGTTACTGTTAATCAACACCGTGCTGGCGGTTAATTAATTTGCTGTCACCTGCCAATAAATGCCGCTAGGCTATTAATCATCTGGTTAATTAAGGCAGTTTTGTTATGGCAAATGCATCCGGACGCCCCTTGTCTGCTGACGACACACAAAGCCGAGAGCGTTTATTGTGCGCTGCGCGCGAACAATTCAGTAAGCGTGGTTATGCTGCGACAACTACCCGCGATATCGCCAGAGTAGCAGGCATAAACCCGGCCATGATCCGTTATTACTTTAATAACAAAGCCGGCCTGTTTCAGGCCGTGCTGCACGAAACTATCCAGCCAATGCTGAGCATGATGCACTCTGCACCGATGCAAAGTGAGCAGCCGGATATGCTGGCGCTGGTGCAGCAGTATCATCGTATGATGGCGCCGCATCCGGAGCTGCCGCGCATGATCTTCCGCGCGTTACATAATCCGGCCTCGGCTGAGTATCAGATGGTGAATGATACCTTTAACAGCGTGATCCGCTCTGCGGTTGAACATCTGCTGGCTCAGATGGCAAAAGGCGCCGCGCAGGCCAGCGCTGCTCAGCGCCAGGCGCTGGTTGTCAGTGCACTGGCACTGGCGGTGTTTCCGTTTTTAATACCGGATGTGGTGCGGCAGATCTTGCAGTTCAGTGCAACACCCGACGAACTGGCGGCAATCGCCAGTTGTGCGGCGCCGTTGTTTGCCTGCGCGGTATCCGGTGCGGCCGGAGGTGAGCATGCGTAAGCTACTGCTATTGAGTATAGTGATTGCTCTTTGCGCCTGTCAGGGGCAGGAATCCAACTCCGCCTTTGGCACTGTAGAGCGCGAAGTGGTACTGGTTACTGCCGCTGCTGATGGCCTGATCACTGAGGTTACCGTGAAAAAAGGTGAGCAGGTAGCCGCAGGCCAGCTGTTGGTGCAGCAGGAAACCACAGAGCAGCGGTTGTTGCTGGCACAAGTGCAGGCTGAACTTGCCGCTGCGCAGGCAAAGCTGGAACTGATACAGCTGGGCAGCCGCACAGAGCAGCGTGAACAGGCTAAAGCGAACCTGGCGCGGGCCGAGGCAAAACTGGTTGATGCCAGGCTGACACAGCAGCGCCAGGCTGAGTTACTCGCGCAGCAGTTAAATTCGCAAGCCGCTGTGCAGCAGGCTGATGCAGCACTTGCTGTCGCCGTGGCTGAGCAGCGGGCGGCCCAGCAGCAGTTAGCTGAAACACTGGCCGGTAACCGGCAGCAGGATATTGAACAGGCATCCTGGCAGGTTGCGCAGCTACAAGCCAGGGAAGAACAGTTGCAATGGCAGCTGCAGCAAAGCAGTACCTATGCCGGTCGCGATGGCGTTATTGACGATGTGCTGCGTTATCGTGGCGAGCGGGTACAGCCAGGCAGTACCTTGATGACACTGGCGGTGTCTGACTCTGCCTATGCCCGGGTGTATTTACCCGCCAGTGTCATTGCACACTGGCAAGTCGGGCAGCAGCTAAATATCTGGTTGCAGGGCCGTGAAACAGCACTTAGTGGTACCGTACGTTATATCAGCACAGAAGCCGCCTTTACACCGCATTTTGCCTTGCATCAGCAAGAGCGCAACCGGCTGGTGTATCTGACTGAAATCAGCCTGACAGACAGTAAAGATCTTATCAGCGGCACGCCGGTACGGGTTGAACTGCCATGACTGAGATCGTCATTGAAACCCACGGCCTGACCAAATACTTCGGCGATTATTGCGCGGTAAATAACCTTGATCTGAGCATTCGCCGTGGTGCTATTTATGGTTTTCTCGGGCCGAATGGCTGTGGTAAGTCAACCACTATGCGGTTATTGACCGGGCTATTAACACCCTGCGCCGGTGAAGTGCGGGTGCTTGGTAATGAACTGCCGCAGAAGGCCGAAGCACTTCGGCGTAAAATCGGCTATATGACGCAAAAGTTTTCACTGTACGACAACCTGAGCGTAGCGGAGAACCTGCAGTTTGTGGCGCAAATTTATGGCCTGGCAAAACGGCAAAGCCAGCTGCGGATTGCGCAGCTATTGGCGTTATATCATCTTGAAGATAAGCAGCAGGTGCGTGCCGGTGCCTTAAGTGGCGGGCAGAAACAGCGCCTGGCCTTGGCAGCTGCCACCTTGCATGAACCACCGTTACTGCTGCTGGATGAACCGACATCAGCGGTGGATCCCGAGAACCGGCGTGAATTCTGGGAACGGTTGTTTGATCTCAGTGACGCGGGTACCACGATATTGGTGTCTACGCACTATATGGACGAAGCAGAGCGCTGCCACGGTCTGGCCATTCTTGAGCTTGGCCAAAAGCGCGCCGATGCCAGCCCGCAGCAACTGATGCGTCAGCTAAAAGCCAGTGTATTTGTGTTACAGGGGGATAACCTGCGCCAGTTAGGCAAACAGCTGGCACCGATGTCTGAGGTGATTTCTACCGCTCAGATTGGTAATTCTTTGCGCGTGTTGCTGGCACCCGGGCTGGCTGAGCCTCAGCGGTGGCTGCAGCAGCAGCTGCCGGGCTCTTCGCCACAACGGGTAGAACCGAACCTGGAAGATGTGTTTGTTGCGACAACCGGAGTGGGTTATGCCAAGTCTGCGCAGAATTAATGCCATTATGTTTAAAGAGTTGCGTCAGCTGGCCCGTGACAGAATCACTTTTGCCATGATAGTGATGATACCGCTGATTCAGCTGGTGCTGTTTGGCTATGCCATCAATACCGATGTGCGGCAAGTACCGTCAGCGGTTGTCGATTTGGCAGGTACAGCACAGAGCCGGCAACTGATATATGACTTGGAAGCGTCGCAGGTCGTGCGGTTTAGCCTCCGCTTTGACAGTGTTGTGCAAGCCGAGCAAGCGCTGACCGGTGGTGTTGTAGCCGCTGTGCTGGTAGTGCCGGCTGATTTTCAGCGCAGGTTGGCTCTGCGTCAGGAAGGGGCACAGTTACAGCCGGTGGCGCAATGGATCACGGATGGCAGCGACCCGCTGCTAAGCGGCGCGGTCAGTACGCTTAGTCAGTTACCCCTGACGATGCAGGGCATCCAGAGCAGTAACCGCCCTGGCGCAGTCATGCAGGTAGTGCGCTACTTTAACCCGGAGCAGCGTACAGCCGTGAATATAGTGCCGGGGTTAATTGCCGTGATCCTGACCATGACGATGGTGTTGTTTACCTCGGCAGCCGTGGTGCGGGAGCGCGAGCAGGGCAATATGGAGTTTCTGATCACCACGCCGATGCAACCACTGGAGCTGATGCTGGGAAAAATTGTGCCTTATATTGCCGTTGGCTGTATTCAGACCGGCATCATACTCGGCCTTGGGCATCTGTTGTTTGCCGTGCCGTTGCCGCTGCACTGGATGTCGCTGCTGGTGGTGACGCTGCTGTTTATTCTGGCCAGCCTGACGCTGGGGCTGATTATTTCAACCCGAGCTGGCACACAATTGCAGGCGATGCAGATGACGGTGTTTATCTTATTGCCGTCTATCTTGCTGTCGGGTTTTATGTTTCCTTATGCGGCTATGCCGGTGGCAGCGCAGTGGCTGGCAGAAGTACTGCCAGCGACACATTTTGTCCGGATGATCCGGGCGGTAGTGCTGCGCGATGCACAGTGGTGGACGCTCAGCTACGATGTGGCGTATCTGGCCGGCTTTACCATGATTGGCTTAGTGGTTGCTACACTGCGGTTTAAAAAGCGGCTGGATTAGCAGCGCTTTTGTTTAGCAGTGCGTGGGGCTGGTAGCGCTATAGCTGGTGAAAACTGACTACAGCGTTCCGGCCACTCTGCTTAGCCTGATACAGCGCTGTATCAGCCTGCTCTATCAACTCGTCAGGCTCAGTAAACTGGCGGGTACTGCTGACACCGATACTGACCGTCATTTTTATCGGCTGCTCAGCGGCAAGCGGGCTGACTTCAACGGCTTTCTTTAACCTGTTGGCAATCAACATGGCGGTGTCTTCTGATGTGTCGGGCAGGCAGATCAGGAATTCTTCGCCACCATAGCGAAACAATAAGTCGTAGTCCCGCAACTGGTGGCTGGCCAGGTCAACTACGTGCTGTATGGCCTTATCGCCGGCTCTGTGTCCAAAGGTATCATTCACCTGCTTAAAATAATCAATATCAAACAATAATACGCTCAAGGTACTGTGATTACGCTCTGTCCGGTTCAATTCGGCCATTAAGCGTGGTGATAAAGAGCGGCGGTTTAGCAGACCGGTCAGGGCGTCGCGTTCGGAAATATGCAGTAACGCCAGCCGCTGCTGCGAATGGCTTAGCATAATAACGCAGCCAAACACCAGTATGGCAAAGGCGGTCAGGCTGAAGTAGCCAATACTGTAGATCAGCGTACTGTAATGGGTATGCACCAGTTCATAGTATTCAGCCAGCATGTAAGCCGAGCGCAGAATAAACTGGATGATATTAAAGGCAAATACGCCGATAAATGCCAGATACACCAGGCCCAGCTCGGTATCACGGTGTCGTGACAACATACGGATGCTCCACAGGTTCAGCACGATAACCGCCGGAATAGCCAACAGCATGCGATTGGCTATAGCTGCACCGGCGAAGTCGCTTAGCTGTGCCAGATAAAGCGGAACAATTGCCAGCAGCAACCACTGCCGTTTTCCCGGTAACTGTAAATGACGATGAATGCCACAGGCCAGAGCCAGATGGGCGCCAACACTGCTGGTATTTGACAGTGCCGGGCTAAGCCAGTACGGCACAGCGTGGGTTGTGAAGCTGAACACGCTGATCAGCGCATTTAACAGCATAAAGACGGCGGCTAAAATGAAATAACGCTGATACCTAAGCTGACGCTCTGCTTTATATTGCAGCGCCAGTAAGATGGTAAAAGTGCAGGTGATAAACACATTTACAAAGGTGAGCGTCAGTACATCCATTATTATTATTTAATCTGGCACCGGACAAAAGGGGCAGAAAAATAGCACAAAATTTCAGCAGCAGCAATTACCCGGACAGGCAGTCAGACCAGCTGTCCGGGAGGTGATTACGCCAAAGAGTAGGGTAAACCGTCTTTGCAGGTAAATTGCTTATTACCTTTATGTGCACAGCTGACCTGACGGCCTGTCACCATGCTGAACCAGATGCAATCGGGCTCGGAGGTTTGCAGCTGGATATCATCAATGCTGGCTTTATCCTGGCAGCCATTAATGCCACTGCGGTTTAATATCAGCTCAACATGGCGGCCATTATTGTTCAGCACGATAGAGCAAGGTGCTTCACGGTGGCCGCTTAAAGCCACAAACTGGGCCGGATTTTGTAACCCGCTGGTGCTGCCGTCGGCAAAAAATGCCAGCAGTTGCTGGTAATACACCACGTAGCTGCATACGTCTTTATGTGAGCCTTGCTGCAGCGGGAAGGTCTTATCTAAAAAACCTTTAGAGTAGTCCATCACCTGCTTAACGTGGCGCTGATTCAGCTCGTTAATCACGCTAAGCTCGGTCGCCATCCAGGCGGTTTGGCTCTGTGATGGGGTGCTGTGTTGTTGGGCCAGTGTTGTCATGATGTCATCCTCGTTTTATCAACTCTTGTTGCCAGTAATGGTGTAATACTTCGGTTCGCAACTCCTGCTGTGCTCGCCACAGCAACTCGCTGCCGCATGCGCGTTCGCTCAGACACTCTGTGGCTGCGCTATCAGGATTCCGAACCTTTGTATCTGCGCTCTGTTAAGAACGCAGACCAGTTGCTATCGGTTAAAAACTAGTCTAGGCTAAAAATCAGCATAATTTCACAATAGAAATTTCACAGTGTGAATTTTACAAAATGAAACTAAACAAAAGCCTGCTCAGAAAGTCACATTTTCTCGGTACTAAGATCAGAAACCTGAGAAAACGTAATAACTTAACCATGGAAGATTTGTCGACACGCTGCATCCGGGTAAACCCCGAGCAGGCACCGTCGGTGTCTTACTTATCGATGATAGAGCGTGGCAAACGGACGCCGGGTATTGAAATGCTGGAGGTCATTGCCGAAGTATTTCAAAAAGATCTGGACTGGTTTTTAGACGGCGAAGATGCCGGTGAAGACTTAACACCGGAAAAAGGTAGCCGTGGCGGCATCAGCGGCATGGCACTGGAGCCGGGGTTTTTATTTTCTAACGACATTCTGCAAATCGCTATTCCGGAAATGCTGTCGCAAACCGGTACCAGTGGTAAGCAATTTGCCCAGTTGCTGATCCGTGCGCATCAGGAACACAACCAAAACCACTTTCCAGAGCTGGAGCGGGCCGCTGAGGAAGTGGGGCAAAAACGTATGCCACTGAGTGTAGAAGAACTGCTGGCAATAGTGAAACAACTGGGTCTGACGCTGCGCTGGTATGACGAAGCCCCAAAAGAGTTGCTGGACGAGCTGGGTGTACTATCCAAAAATGTCTCAACATCGTTTTTCAGCCCTCCGGCGACATTGCACCTGAACAGTCTGTTAAAAGCTTATCCGACCCGGTTAAAGTACGAGCTGGCGGTACATATCGGCCATGCAGTACTGCACAATAAAGACGGAGTGAAAAGCAGTATGACAGTGGGCGGCGCTCAGGATGATGAATTATCGCAATCTACTGCTGTGCAGCCGCAGGATATACTGCATGCCTGGCGTGATTTTGAATCCAGCTTTTTTGCCGGTGCGCTGCTGTGCCCCAAACTGCCGTTTCGTCAGTTGCTGGACCGGCAGGGCTATGAAATCAGCTCTCACCTGCAAGCCGGTGTGTCGGCATCAGTCGCCATGCGCCGGATGACAGCCGTGTCACCTTATACCCACTGGCATTATTTTGATGCTTATACGCCGGGTAAACTGAAAGCGGTATATCGCGGCAATGGCATTCCGCTGCCGTGGGGCAATATGCGAAAGGTAGAAGACCCGTGCCAACACTGGGCGGTATTTCGCATGTTTGACGTGGAAGGGGTAAACAGCAGCGCACAGTTATCCTTGCTGGATGTAAACGGTGCACCGCGCATTTACTGTTGTGAATCGACCAAGGTGCAGGATCTGGCAGGCAATACGCATGTGTTGTGTGCTGGTATCGACTTAAACCCGGCTTTACTGGCGCAAGGGGTAGATGCCGATAGCATGGCGGGCGAGTTAAAGCAGCTCTGTGTGGGCAGCAGCGGTGGTGCTAAAGTGCCGAAAACCATTCAAACGGCGCTGACCAGTGTGGCGAATATTCTGAACATTAACTGGGTTGCGCGCAGCTTACAAAAGCCAGCGCAGCTGATTTGCGCCCGCGGTAACAGTTGCCCGCGACAACCCAGTTGTTATCAGTGCGAGGGGTAGCAGTATGTTGAAACTACAGGGGCTTCAAACCGGTTTACCCACACCAACACGCCGTAAATACATCCCTGTAGGCTCGTTTTAGCCCATCCGGGGCTTCAACGGTTGGCTTAGGGTAAACCGGTTCTCGCTTGGTGTAGGTTCAACGCTTATTATCTCCCAGCAACTGTAGGCTTTCATCCAATAAGCTGGTCAATAAGGCTTTACCGCTGCTATCTACTTTAAACTGCCCATAGCGCGCGGCTTCGTAAACGGCGGCTGTGCCCTCAGCAAAGAAAAAGCCATTTGGGCCAACACTGTAAATGCCATCACGCTGGCGCAGTGATACACCAATCACGCCAGGCTGCTGCGGCAGGTCATTACTCAGACTGTGTAAACTGGCAATGCCCTGGTCAGACAGACTAAGCCAGACGTATTTGAACTTACCGGCATCGTCCGGTAATTCACGGTCTATCGCATAAGCCAGCGCCATATAGTCACCCTGCATAATAGAGCGTGGGTCAACCGGTGCCAGCTGCAGCATCATGTCCTGGCCGCTGCGTAACGTGTGTTCAAAACGCCAGATAGCTGCTGTGGCGGCCAGTAAAATAACCAGTAATGCTGCGCCAATTGCCAGACGCTGTGTCGTGCGGTTCATGCAAACCTCCGCTGATAGCGCTGCAGTAACAGCCAGGCAGCCAACAGTACCAGGCCACTTAATGCCAGAATGCCCGCTTTGTACAGCAGGGTAAGGTTTAAGCTGTAATAAAACTGACTGGTTGTCAGAAGCATGCTGAGCAGGCATAGCCCATACCACAGCCTGCTACAACCATAAAAACACGCCAGCATCAGTGCGGCACTTATCAGCAAGCCCGATGCACTGTACAGCACAATACTCAGCAACAGCGCCATGCTAAGTAACGCCAGCCGGCTTGGCACTGTGGCCTGGCGGCTGAGCCAGAATACTGTCACCATAAACAGTACTGCGCCTGATGCACTGTAAAAGCTTGCGGCATAAGCCGTGCTGGTATCAAGCCAGAGCTGGCTGTCAAACCAGACCATACTCTGGCCGGATATCGCCAGCAGCAAAGCAGCAAGCGTAGTGACATCCAGCAGGCTTTTCACGGTTTGACCGTAGCGCAAAGCAGCCCATTTCGGTCTGTTACACCATAGCAATAGCGCAGTACCCGCCAGTATGATGCCGCTGACCGCCAGTACTGTTGCCGAGCTGATAAGCGACAGCAGACAAGCCAGCGCAATACTGATACTAAGCCGCTGATGCAATGGCTTTAACGGGCTGAACAACAGTAATACAGCGATGACGGCGCAGCTGTATCTTGCCACGTCATCATTGAATAAGTCATAGCTGATGTACACCAGCATGCCCTGGCCGGCCAGCGCAATAGCAACAGACATCTGTTGCAAGAACTCCAGCGGCTTTACTGCCAGCCAGATAGCGGCACTGATTAACAGCAAGGCAATGACAGCCCTGACCGCATTATGATCCGCCAGTGCCAACACCGGGCCAATAAAAGAGCCGATGATCAGCACTGAGGCTATCCAGGCCGCGATAGCCAGCAAAATTTGCAGCCACCAGGGGCTGGCGCTGCGTTGCAGCTGCCCGGCTGTTGTCTGGTCAACAATACCGGCTTGTTGTAATTGCAGTGCCAGTTCAGTCTGATTCATGCTGACACTCCCGCTTGCCGCTGTAATTGTTTTTTAAGCCAAAGAGCGGCGGCAACGCTGCTGCCAATGACAAACAACGCCAGCAGGTTCATGGCGAAAAAGCCATCGCTGAGTTCCAGCAGGCGCGCCAGTATGCTGGTAACCACTGCAATAGCGCTGTAGAGCAGTAGCGCCAGCACAAAGATATCGCGTCGGTAGCGGTAGTATCTGAGCGCTAAACCGGCACTCAGCAGCAGGTAACACAGCAGGTTTGCCTGGTAGTGGTTATCCCAGGCGCCGAGCATAGCGCCATAAGTGTGTGGCACGATAAACATCACCGCGCTAAAGCGCAGTAGCAGGTTGTCATGCTTTACACCAAGGCGTGGCAGGGCAACATCGGCAAACAACAGTAGCAGCAGGTTTACCAGTGTCAGGTTAAGTATCATGGGGGCGCTGGCAAACAGCCAGAAAAATTCAGAGCGGGTATGCAGGTAGCGGCTGGCAGCCAGCTCCAGAATAACAAACCATAGCAGGTAGCAAGCGCGGCTTTTCGACACTAATACCAGCA
Organism: Rheinheimera sp.; assembly: GCF_036568245.1. Lineage (GTDB taxonomy): Bacteria > Pseudomonadota > Gammaproteobacteria > Enterobacterales > Alteromonadaceae > Alishewanella. The sequence continues at coordinate 9,993 of NZ_DATCSY010000027.1, forward strand.
GGGTGATTAACGCTGCCCAACTGGCGAATAACTGCCAGATATCCGCTCCGGTCTGATAGGTTTGGCCGATCAGCGCCAGCAGGGCTCCGGTTAATATGCTGCAGCCAAACAGGGCTGAGCGTTGTATCAGGCTGTCAGCTGCACTGCAGATTGCCAGCACGCCACTTAGCAGCACTGCGGTGCCAGCCAGTGCAAATTTGGCGAAGTAGTGCATATGCGGCCAGTTGTAGGCG
>NZ_DATCSY010000028.1:0-18777 GCF_036568245.1 Rheinheimera sp.
TGTCATAGCCACTCCCTGTTAAAATGCTGTTTTACGGCGCAACCTGCTGCAATATCAGGCCGCAAATGTATGCACCATAGGTGCCTAAGCCATACCCCAATACGGCCAGTAACACGCCGACCGGTGCCAGCGACGGGTGGAACGCTGCCGCCACAACCGGTGCAGACGCCGCACCGCCGACATTAGCCTGGCTTCCCACGGCCATGTAAAACATCGGGGCTTTTATCAGTTTCGCCACCAGCAATAGCAAGCCAGCGTGCACAGCCATCCAGACAATACCGACTAAGAACATCAGCGGATAATCCAGAATCGCGGTGACATCCATGTGCATACCAATAGTCGCCACCAGAATATATAAGAAGGCAGAGCCCACTTTCGACGCGCCGGCCGCTTCCAGATTACGCACCCGGGTCGCCGACATGATTAAGCCCAGCGTCGTCGCAATCACAACCAACCAGAAGAAACTGCTGGTTAAGCTGTAAATCGCCAGCTGCGGCGCTACCCGTTCAATCCACGGCGCGATGATGTCAGCCAGAAAATGCGACAACCCTGTTACACCAAAGGCAACGGCGACAATCAGCATAATATCGGTCAGATTAGGAATACGGGCATTTTCTGCTTCATATTGTTCAATCTTTTTGCGCAAGTGCACTATGCCTGACGTATCAGCGCCGTTTTTACGATCAAAAAACTCGGCCCGGCTGGCGATAAACAGCAACACCGCCATCCAGACATTGGCCACCAGCACATCTACCGTGATCATCACAGAGAAAATACTGCCATCAACATCAAACACTTCTTTCATTGCAGCCTGATTGGCCCCGCCGCCTATCCAGCTGCCGGCAATTGTCGTCATACCGCGCCAGACATCTCCGCCAAGTTCCTGTGGAAACAGGTATCCCATCGCCAGCAACGCCAGCGGGCCGCCGATGACAATACCGGCCGTACCGGTTAAGAACATGATCAACGCCTTAGGGCCAAGGCCAAGAATAGCTTTAAAATCAACGCTTAGCGTTAACAGCACCAGACTGGCCGGCAGCAGATAACGTGACGCCATTTTGTATAGCGAGGAACCTTCACCGTCAATAATGCCGAAACTGTTAAATAACGACGGAATGAAGTAGCACAGCAGTAATGCCGGCACATAGGTGTAAAAAGCTTTAAAAAAGCGGTTATCACTGTGACTGGTATAAAATACGGCGCCTAGAATGACCGCCATTAAACCAAGTACTACGGCATCATTGGTGATAAGTACACTGGATTCTTGCATAGGGGACCCTGAAAATTGGATTATTATTGTCAGCACAAACGGCTGTCAAAATAACACAGGGCTTTGGCTTCGCAAAGTCAGGCAGGATAAGCCGCAGCGGATCTGCGCTGACACACCTTGCTACTGCGGTGTTTTTTCCTGTAACGGCCGCTGATCAAATTCAACACCGCTCCAGCCGGTACGGATAAAATTGCGGATGTTCTGGTGGTCGTCTGATTGCGGCGTTTCCAGTACCAGGCGGTAATAATCACCAAACAGGTGCAATGTCTGCGGCTCAGATAGCTGATGCAACAGGCCAAATGCCAATATCTTGCATGAACCGTTATTCTCACCGGCTGCATTATGCAGATCACCGTTCTTAAATGCCGTCGGCGTGAAATGATACAAAGCATCAATCAGACTGATACTTTGTTCAAAACTGATGCTCTGCGGTTCTACACTCAACTGAATAAAAAACTGCTGCAACATACTGAATTCCTGCCGGGCTCTGTTAAAGAGGGTATGCGCTGATACTAAAGGCAGCACAGCGACTTCGCAATACCACCAAGGTCGCAGTAACATTAATTTACTATTCAGTACCGGATCCGGCCAGTATCAGTAGCTGATATTGATATACTGCAATCAAGTTTACTTAACACCGGGTAAAACATGTTATCGGCCACTACTTGTCAGCAGGCCAGGCTGGCCCGCGATGCGCGCTTTGACGGTTTGTTTTTTACTGCCGTCAGCAGCACCGGTATTTATTGCCGGCCCATTTGCCCGGCAAGAGCGCCAGCGGAACAACATGTCAGTTACTACTTTAGCGCAGCGGCAGCCAGTGCGGCTGGCTTTCGCCCTTGTCTGCGCTGCCGGCCAGACAGCGCACCGGGCTCTGCCGCCTGGCAGGGTACCCAAACCACCTTACAACGTGCACTAAGGCTGATTGATGAGGGCGCACTGCAACAACATTCACAGGCTGAGCTGTCACAGCGATTGGGCATTAGCGAGCGCTATCTGCGCAAACTGTTTCAGCAGCAACTTGGCGTTGCCCCTAAGCAATATGCGCTAATGCAGCAGGTATTGTTTGCCAAAAAACTGCTGCATGAAACAACGTTGCCGGTTTCGGCCGTAGCATTTCAGTCAGGCTTTAACAGCCTGCGCCGCTTTAACGATGCGTTTAAACAACAGTTACAGCTTACGCCGGCCAGTATCCGCCGCCATCGCAGTACTGGTAGTGAAATGATTGAACTGGAGCTCAGCTACCGTCCGCCGCTGGCATGGCAACGGATGCTGAATTTCTGGCAGCAGCGCACACTTAACGGTATCGACTGGGTAGATGGCCAAACTTATGGCCGCACTTTTAGCTGGCAACAGCAGGCGGGCTGGCTTGATATTACGCCACGCTCTCAAAGCAGTTTAACGTTGAAACTTCACTGGCCTGGCAAACAGGGCCTGTTTCATCTGGTACAGCACCTGCGCCGTTTACTCGATTTAGATGCCAATATGCTGCAAATAGAGCAGCAGCTACAAAACCACCCATTGTTTACTGACAAAATCATCAGTGGTCTGCGCATACCTGGCGTCTGGGACAGCTGGGAAGCCGGCGTAAGGGCGGTACTTGGCCAACAAGTGAGTGTGGCAGGCGCCCGCACCCAGCTTAACCGCTTGGTCGAGGCGTTGGGCCAAGCTGTAGCCGCGGATAAAAAGCTGTTCCCCACTCCCGGCGCAGTGATACAAAGCGACCTGCAAATGATCAAGGTGCCGCAGGCCAGACGGGATACGTTAAAAGCGCTGGCCGCCTTTGTGCTGCAGCAGCCTGAAGCCGATCCCGGGCAGTGGCAGCAGATTAAAGGCATCGGGCCCTGGACAATAAACTATGCCAGATTACGGGGTTTATCTGACAGTGATATCTGGCTTGGCGGCGACCTGGGGGTGCAAAAAGCGCTGGCAAAGCATGCCGATAACGGTTCTGTTGCTTTGGCGCACAGCAATCTGGCACCGTGGCGTAGCTACGCGACGTTTCAGTTATGGTTTAGCTTAGGAGACTAATGCATGTATACCCAATATATTGACAGCCCACTTGGGCCGGTAAAAATCGCGGCGTCAGCTGCCGGGATCAGCGAAATACGCTTTGTCAGCCAGACTGCTGCGGAACATCGCTCTGCGTTGACTGAGCAGGCGGCACAGCAACTGAGCGATTATTTCGGCGGTAGCCTCACCCGCTTCAGCCTGCCGCTTGATGCCGCCGGTACGTCGTTTCAGCATAAGGTCTGGCAGGCACTGTGCAGGGTTCCTTTTGGCACCACCTGCAGCTACACCACCATCGCCGGTGATATCAATAATATTAAAGCGGTACGGGCCGTCGGCGCCGCCAATGGCCGTAACCCGATAGCGATAGTAGTGCCCTGCCACCGTGTGATCGGCGCCAACGGTACACTAACCGGCTATGCCGGCGGGCTGGATAAAAAAGCCTGGCTGCTAAAACACGAACAGCGCCGTTAGGCGCTGCTCTTAATTTATATAAAGGTATATCAGAACTGGTAAGACACACCAAAACGGAATTCATTTTTAGTGTCGCCGCTGTTCAGCGCAATATTGCTGCGAATAGCCCAGTCCGGGCTTAAATAAAAAGCAATACCACCCGCTAAACTGCCATGGTCATCACCGATAGAATGGTAAGCAGCTTCAGAATACAACTCTACCTGTGGTGTTAACGGGTGGCGCAAACCTACACCGGCGTAACCACCGGTATCGTCAGCATCACCAGACGCATTCTCAATACCTGCCAGCACGTACGTTTGGGTGGTAGGTGAAAAATCCAGTTTAAAACCGGTCAAGTAGTTCACGCCAGCCTGCACGAAATTCACATCAAAAGGTCCCTCTGACAGGCGGGTATAAGTTCCTTCCACCACCCAGTTACCATCCAGGCGATAAGAACCTTCAATATAAGGGCCATCGCCACCGGCGTCAGTATAACCTGCGCCAACATAGTCCCATTTAATATTTGCCTGTGCGCCAGCAGCAAACATAGTTGCAATAATACCTGCTAATACGTAAGACTTTTTCATATTGTTACTCCTTGTTTTCCCTGTAGCAGAGATCTTGGGTATTACTCAGTTTGTTGGGACACAGCTTAGCGGCGGCGAATTAACACTGGCTGAACTGTATAACAGCCATAAGCATTCTATTTTATAGAAAGTTAACGGGCTAATTATGCAGTTTTCATTTCGATTAACTTAAGGCTTAATGGTGAAAATGACTCTGGAGGACGTTATGACAGCTAGAATTTTACAACGCCTGATCCCTTCGATTGCGGCTTCAGACGGCGCCGGCGTAAAAATAAAGCGCAGCCTGGGGCAGAATCCGCACACCAGGCTGGACCCGTTTCTGATGCTGGATTTTTTTGGTTCAGACAAGGCCGGCGACTACATTAAAGGTTTTCCTCCGCATCCACACCGGGGGTTTGAAACCGTTACCTATATGCTTGATGGCCATATGCTGCACGAAGATCATCTGGGTAATCGCGGTCACCTTAAATCTGGCGGCGTGCAATGGATGACAGCGGGCCGGGGTATTATTCATTCTGAAATGCCACAGCAAGAAGCCGGGCTGATGCAAGGATTCCAGCTTTGGCTGAACTTGCCGGCAAAAGAAAAAATGAAAGCCGCTGCTTATGTTGATATTGCCCCCGCGCAGATCCCGCAACTTAACCTGCCTCAAGGCAGTGCCAAAGTGATTGCCGGTACCCTGCAAAGCGGTAATCTGCAGCAAAGCGGGCCGATCCAGGGCCTGACGACAGACCCGCAGTACTACGATTTGCAGTTGGAAGCCGGTCAGACCCTTAGCCTGCAACTGCCGGTCACACACAATGCCTTTGTCTACCCTTATGCTGGCGAGGTGCTGGTGCAGGATGACAAAGAACTGCGCAAAGTCCCTGAGCACCATGCCGGTGTCCTGACCCACGGCAATACCCTAACACTGGTGGCCGAACACAGCAGCCGTGTGCTGGTGCTGGCTGCTGCACCTATAGGCGAACCTATAGTGCAGTACGGGCCTTTTGTGATGAACAGCATGGCGGAAATAGAGCAGGCTATCAGCGATTACCAGCAGGGTAAGCTGACCGGAGATACTGCGGCAGCGACTATTCAACTGGCACAATAACAATAGATAACGCCATGAAAAGCGGGATTTTACCGCCATGGCGTTTTATACTAGCAGCTTTGTAATGACAGAGACTGCAACATGCAACAGATTGGTATTATCGGCGCCATGGAGCCAGAGGTGGCGCTGCTGCGCCAGCAAATTAATAATGTCAGCTGCACCGAACTGGGTGGCTACAGCTTCTACAGCGGTGAACTGGCGGGTGTTCAGGTGGTACTGGTGCAATCCGGTATTGGTAAAGTGGCTTCAGCACTGGCAACCGCGCTGCTGATCCAGCATTTCAAGCCTACGGCCGTCATCAATACCGGTTCTGCCGGCGGTTTTGACCCAGAGCTGAATGTCGGTGATATCGTCATCAGTACAGAAGTACGTCATCACGATGTTGACGTTACCGCTTTTGGTTATGAAATCGGCCAGGTACCTCAGATGCCGCCAGCATTCGCTGCACACCCCAAATTAATCAGTGCCGCAGAGCAAAGTATTCAGGCGCTGGGCTTTTGCAACACGAAAAAAGGCCTGATTGCTACCGGCGACAGCTTTATCTGCGATCCGACGCGTATTGCTGTTATTCGTCAGCAGTTCCCAACCATGCTGGCAGTAGAAATGGAAGGTGCCGCTATAGCTCAGGTTTGCCATATGCTGAAAACACCTTTTGTCGTAATCCGCAGTTTAAGCGACATTGCCGGTAAAGAATCGCCACAGTCTTTTGAGGCCTATCTGGAAGTTGCCTCGAAAAACAGCTCTGCGATGGTGCTGGAGCTGCTGCAGCGCCTGGACGGGGTGACACTGTAATATGCCATGGCCGCTTGGCATAACCTGGCCATCAGCGCTATCAGCATATCCTGCCATCTTGCTGCTGGTCGTGCTGGCAACCTGGCTGCTACCTATGCCAGCGGCGTACCACCCACTAACGCTGTTTCGCTATTTTGCTCAGCAGCTGGCGGCCAAAGTGAACCCCGATCCTAGGCGGTCGCGGCAGCAGCTTTATATTTCAGGCAGTTTGGCTCTTCTGGTCGCCTGGTTGCCTGCGATGGCGCTACTGTACAGTCTGTATCTGTTTTCAGAATTGCCTCTGGTACTTGATGCCCTGCTGTTGTATGCCAGTCTGGATTGGTATAGCACGCAGCAACAGGCAAAAACAGTGCTGCAGCGCCTGCAGGCCGGGCAGCTGACGCTGGCCCGCGAGCAGGCAAAGCCACTGCTGTGCCGCAAAACCACAACACTCAGTGAAATGGGCCTGACTAAAGCACTACTGGAAAGCCTGACACTGCGCTCTGCCTGCCATGTTGTCGGGGTTTGTCTGGCATTTTTGCTAGGCGGCGGACTGGCCGCAGTGGGTTATCGCTTGCTGACAGAACTGCAGCAGCAATGGAACCCTAAACGAGATCAGTACCGTCATTTTGGCACCCCGACAACCAGCCTGGCCGGGCTGCTTACTGCCATCCCCAAGTTAGTAAGCTGCCTGCTGTTGGCATTGCAGCATGGTGTATGGCGCAGTTACCAGCTATGCCGGACAACGCGTCGTTTTAATATTAACCGTAGCTCTTTCTGGCTGCTGTGCTGTGCCAGTGCGGCGCTGCGCCGCAGCCTCGGTGGCCCGGTGTATTACAACGGGCTCAAACAACAACGCAGTAAAATTGTGCAACCCAACGAACCCGTGGTGAAAGACATCCAAAGCGCCATCAGCATGTTGCAGTTCTCGCATTTGTATCTGCTGATCATGATTACCGGCGGCAGTCTGCTGCAGTTAGTCTGGCAACTGAAACATTAAACATCAGGCCATCAACAGCACTGGACAGTCAGTGCCATCTCGTTATATGTTTTGCCACGAGCCGCAGATGTAGCGCCAATAAAATTAATAAAGCTACAACAGGAGTATCAGTGAATTTTTTGCCGCACTTTTTGCGCTGCCTGAGTATGTGTTTGTTACTTGTGGTCTGCAGCACTATCGCAGCGCCGCTGCTGCGGCCGTTAACGCCGGATCAGGGTTTGTCACAGGGTTCAGTGCGTGATTTGTTATTGGATAACGACGGCTTTCTCTGGCTGGCCACCGACGGCGGCATTAACCGTTACGACAGTACCCGCATAAACCACATCAACGCAGAAGGCTATCAGCTCAGAGAGCTGCCTTTTAATAAATTACTACAAGATTCCAGCGGCAGGATCTGGGCCGCTTCCGCCCACGCTGGCATCTATTTATTTAACCCGGATAGCGCCGTATTTGAACTGTTTATGCCTATGCCAAAACCGGCAAACAATGAACAAGCCGCGCCCGGCAGTATTATTTCAATCCTGGAATATGATAAAGAAACTTTGCTATTTCTGATGGATGACGCGCTATATCGCCTACCGCTTTCTACAGCGACGCCTCAGCGGCTTTTTAGTCTGTCTGAGCAGGGTGTGGAAAATGGTTGGCTTCGTACTGCGCTGGTAAAGGATGGCAATATTTTTATCGGGGCTTTTAACGGTTTATATTTTCTCGATTATGCTAATCAAAAGGTCACGCTGCTACCCCACCTGACGCCTGCCATGGCGGCAGCTGAAAACACTAACCATGACGATCAAAAGCACGTTAAATATCTTGAGCTGAAACACGGGCGTATCTGGATCGGAACCGTTGAAGGACTTTACAGTATTGCGACTGCCGACATACAGCAGTATCTGCAGCACGAGCACATCTACACACCGCAGCAACATGTTTCCCGGCATAATATATGGCAACTGTTATGGCATGAAGAGCAGGCCTTGCTTGCTACTGAGCAGGGTTTATATCAGTTTGATCCGGCAGACAACAGTATTGCCCTGCTGTTGCAGCTAACGCAAAGCGGTCTGGGGTTATTTGATAACAATATTCTCGACATCGTTGCCGATAATTACGGTGGCTATTGGCTTGGTTCCAGAGACGATGGCGCCTATTACTGGCATCCGCGCAGTGCAGCATTTAGCAGCATTAGCCGCCAGGCTGATAGCCAAAATAGCCTGAGCAGCGAGAAGGTTTATTCACTGAAAGCAGCCGACAATCACATCTTGTGGATTGGCACCAGTAATGGCCTTAACCGTCTTGACCTGGCCTCAGGCGAGATTACTCAGTATCTGGTCAATAGTGATACCAAAGCTGTCTGGCACAGCGGTACCATTTTAGCGATATTTCCGCTCAGTGATACTCAGCTGTGGTTACAGACCGCATCGGGGTTGCGCTTATTTGATATCAACGAAAACCAGCTTAGCCTGCCGCCTGGAAATAATGATACTGACACCCAGCTGTTGGCATCATCGGTCCGCTTCGCTTACCGTTTCAACAAGCAGTTTTATTTCGCCATCGACAATGCCTATTACCGTTATCAGCCTGATAGCGGTGAGCTGGAACCATTACCAGAACTTGATCGTGTTTTTGGCAATCTGATATTCGGGGGTTTTATCGGAGAAACCGCAAAACCCGGCCAACTGCTGTTATCAGCGGCAGATCAGCTTTGGTTATATGACACCACACAGCGCCAAGTCAGCTTGCTATACCAATACCCACACTATCAGCCTGAGCTTAACCGGCAGGCGGATGCAATGGTCAGTGACAACTATGGTACTTTATGGGTCGGCTTTGCTAGCCATGGCTTGATGGGCTTTGATCTGGACTCGCTGCAGCTTAAGCACAGCTTGAGCGTCGCTGATAATGCCTACGGCTTGCAGCGTGATGAACAAGGCTATATCTGGTTTTCTTCGCATAAAGGCCTGTTCCGGCTCGATCCTCAGTCGCTGCAGGCAGAGCACTTCACCAAAGCGGATGGCCTGCCAACCCATGAATATAATGGCGCTGCGTCTACCAGTTTGCCCGATGGCAAACTGGCGTTTGGCAGTATGCGCGGCGTTACCATGGTTAACACGAACGCCTTAAGCACGGAAGCTCTTAAACCGTCAGCCGTGATAACCGGTATCAGCACACAAACCGGTACCCAGCTGCAGCTGCATGGCAACCTGAATGAGCACCATATTAATGTGTCGTATCAGGATTTTGGTATTGAACTGAATTTCAGCAGCATGAACTTTCGTGATGCACATAAAATGCAATATCGGTTCTGGCTGGAAGGGGCACAGCAATTACGATATCCGGCGCAACAAAGCAGTAAAGTCGTGTTTCCGCAGCTAAGCCGCGGTGACTATACCTTTTACGTCGTTGCCATATCGCCTACCAACGGTCAGGAAAGTGAACCGGCCAGAATATTTTTGCATGTATCAGCCAGTCCCTGGCTGTCGGCCTGGGCAATACTAGCCTATATCTTACTGGTGCTGACAGTCGGTGGTTACCTGCTGTCCATCCGTCGTAAACAGCATCATCTTATCCGTCAGGCTCATCGCAAAGTGCGTCTGAGCGAACAGCGGTTAAAACAGGCGCTGGCGTCTGTTGATAGCGGCGCCTGGGAGTGGCAGGCCGAAACTAACTTGTTCTATGCCTCCAGAGTGCAACAAATGCTCGGTTATCCGGAAAATATGAACCCGATGACGTTGCCGCAGCATGAAGCCCTGATCCACCCTGATGATAAAGCCAACTACACAGCACAATGGCAGCGTTTTATCCAGCAACCGGACCAAAGTTTCGATTGTACCTTCCGCATGCAACACCGGGATGGCCACTGGTTATGGTTCAGAGACATCGGCAAAGCAACCGAACAAGATGAGAACTCCACAGTACTTCGTGTATTAGGCACCTTTAGTAATATTACCGAAACACGGGCCAGTCAGGAAAAAGCCCGCTTATTTGGCGAAGCTTTTCAGCAGACCCGTGACTGGGTAGTGATACTGGATCATCAACAAAGGGTTATTGCCGCCAACCAGTCATTTTCCACTGCCTTTGGTAGCCTGGAACAATATATCGATCAGCCACGCACCCATCATCTTGGCATCAGTCTGGTCAGACGACGCTTTTACACCAAGCTGCTGCGCAGTATGCAAAGTGGTCAGCACTGGCAGGGGGAAGAACAGGTTATTACTCCGGATGGTCGCGAACGGCCGACGCTGATCAATATCAGTGCCATAGGTGAGCAACAGCAAACCTTCTTTGTGCTGGTATTTACCGATATTACCGCGCAGAAAATGGCTGAAGATGAACTACGTTACCTGGCTAACTACGACGCCTTAACCGGATTGCCGAACCGTGCCTTGCTGATGGACAGGATATATCACGGTATCGATCAGGCGCGTCGGGACAAGCGCAGCTTGGCGTTGTGTTTTATCGATCTGGATAAGTTTAAGCAGATTAATGACTCGCTCGGTCACGACATTGGTGATCTGTTGTTAAAAGAAGTTGCCAAGCGCTTAACCTCAACGCTGCGCGACAGTGATACGGTAGCCCGTCTGGGTGGAGATGAGTTTGTCATTCTGCTCGAAGGCTATAAGAATGATGACAACATCAGCCATGTCGCGCGCAAAATGCTTACCGTAGTCAGTGAACCCATGCAACTGGGAACTCATACCGTTGGTGTGTCACCCAGTATCGGTATCGCCGTTTATCCGGAAGATGCCATTAATGCTACTGAGCTGCTGAAACATGCCGATGTGGCGATGTATCACGCCAAAGAAGCCGGACGGAATAACTACCAGTTTTTTACCGCCGAAATGAACGAGAAAGCCCACATGCGACTGGCGCGTGAGACCCGCTTACGTAATGCGTTGCATAGTGACGAATTTGTCAATTTCTATCAGCCCATTATTAACAGCCAGACCAACTGCATTGTAGGCGCGGAAGTATTGCTACGCTGGCAAAGTAGCGAGGGGCTGATATCGCCTGCAGAATTTATTCCGCTGTCTGAAGAACTGCGTTTAATTATCAAAATGACGCAGCAACTACTGGAGCGTGCGCTGGCCGATCTTAAAAAATGGCACAACAGCGGCCATCAGTTGTACTTGTCGGTAAATCTGTCAACACAACACCTGGAGCAGCCATCACTGGCTGAACATACCCGCAGTCTGCTGCAAAAGTACGATTTACCCGCCTGTTGCCTGCGCTTTGAAGTAACAGAAAGCGCGCTGATGCGTGATCACCGCAGTGCGATAGATACAATGCTGGCCTTAAGTGAATTGGGCATACAACTGGCGCTGGACGATTTTGGTACCGGCTATTCGTCACTCAAATACCTGAAAGAACTGCCTATAGACGGTATTAAAATTGACCGCAGTTTCGTGCAGGACATTGGTATCGACAGCAGTGATGAAACCATCATCGAAGCCATGCTGAGCATGGCAAATAGTCTGGGCATGTACTGTGTGGCCGAAGGTGTTGAAACCGAACAGCAGCTGGCATTTTTCAGCAGGCGTCAGTGTTACCTTATTCAGGGGTATCTGTTCGCCAGGCCAATGCCAGAGCAGGATATGTTTGCTTTTTTACAGCAAGAACATGCCAGCCTCTGACCACTATGCGCCAGGCTGCACTGGCGCTGAGATAACTTTTAAGCCACTGATGCCAGACCGGTTAATGACTCTGGTATACTGAGTCCCCCTAGAGCGCCACCCGGATTGTTATGCTGTCGCCCCTCGTTAAAGGAGCCTTGCTGTTACTGCTGGCTGAAGCCTGCTTCGCCGGTATCGGCGCCATCGTCAAATTCACCAGCGGCACAGCGTCTGAAGTCCAGGTGGTATTCTTCCGGAATTTCTTCGCATTACTGCTAATGCTGCCGTTTTTGTATAAACATGGCTTTGGCCTGCTAAAAACCAGACGCTGGTATTTGCATTTAAGCCGGGCACTGACTGGCATCATCTCAATGTATTGCTTTTTCTACGTGCTGGCCCGCCTGCCACTGGCGCAGGGCATGCTGGTGTTATTGCTATCGCCTTTTATTGTACCGGTGATAGCACGTTTCTGGCTAAAAGAGCGCCCCAGCCGCCTGACACTGTTCAGTATTTTACTGGGTTTTGTCGGTGTATTGCTGGCGTTGCCTGCGGACTATGGCAGTGCCGAAGCCATATTGCTGGTAGGGCTGCTGTCAGCAGTGCTGGTTGCGGTAACCAAAACCACTATCCGCTATATGTCGGATACTGAACCCGCGGTGCGTATTGTATTTTACTTTTCGCTGCTGACAGCCGTGCTGTCTGCGATCCCGGTGCCATTTTACTGGCAACCCCTGAACAATGATGTCTGGCTGGCATTTATCGGCATGGGGGTGTTAGCAGCCACCGGCCAGCTTGCGATGACACGCGCCTATGCTGTAGCCCCTGCCAGTGATATCGGCATGTGGACCTACAGCAGTGTTATCTTTGCCGGCCTGTTTGGTTATTTGTTCTGGCAGGAACCGGTCAGCGCGGCCTGGTTTGGCGGTGTACTGGTGATTTTCTATGCCGGCTATATCACCACCAGACAAAGATTGTTCTGAGGCTTTGACGCCAACGCTGGCAACGCGCAGCCGAACAGGCTAAAATACGCTCCTTTTTTCGATGTGACAAGACAGGTAACAACACGCAATGGGCAAAAAGCTGCACATTAAAACCTGGGGCTGCCAGATGAACGAATACGATTCATCGAAAATGGCTGACCTGCTGGATTCTACTCATGGCTACACACTGACAGAGGAAGCCGAAGAGGCAGACGTTATTCTGCTGAACACCTGCTCTATCCGTGAAAAAGCGCAGGAGAAAGTATTCCATCAGCTGGGACGCTGGCGCCCGCTGAAGGAGAAGAATCCAGATCTGGTGATCGGTGTCGGCGGTTGCGTGGCATCACAGGAAGGCGCCGCCATCCGTGAGCGTGCACCTTATGTTGATATTGTCTTTGGCCCGCAAACCCTGCACCGCCTGCCGGAAATGATCAATGCCGTACGTGGCTCCAAGTCACCGGTGGTGGATGTGTCTTTCCCTGAAATCGAAAAGTTTGACCGCTTACCAGAGCCAAAAGCCGAAGGTCCGACCGCCTTTGTGTCTATCATGGAAGGCTGTTCAAAATACTGTACTTTCTGTGTCGTACCCTATACCCGCGGCGAAGAAGTCAGCCGACCGCTGGACGATGTGCTATTCGAAATTGCTCAGTTAGCTGAGCAGGGTGTACGCGAAGTGAACCTGCTGGGGCAAAACGTCAATGCTTACCGCGGTGAGAAGTTTGATGGCAGCATCTGCCACTTCTCGGAGTTGCTGCGTTTGGTAGCGGCGATCGACGGTATTGATCGGATCCGCTACACCACATCACATCCGGTCGAATTTACCGACGATATTATCGACGTTTACCGCGACGTGCCGGAGCTGGTTGATCACCTGCACCTGCCGGTACAAAGCGGCTCAGACCGTATTTTGAATCTGATGAAACGCGGCCATACCGCACTGGAATACAAAGCACAAATCCGTAAGCTGAAGCGCATCCGGCCTAACCTGAGCATGTCATCTGATTTCATTATCGGCTTCCCGGGTGAAGAAGATACAGATTTTCAGGCCACGATGGATCTGATTCAGGCGATAGATTTTGATATGAGCTTCAGCTTTATTTACAGTGCCCGCCCGGGTACGCCTGCGGCAGATTTGCCGGATGATATATCTGAAGACACCAAGAAACAGCGACTGTATATTCTGCAGGACCGTATCAACCAGCAGGCACTGCGTATCGCACGTGGCATGCTCGGCACTGAGCAGCGGATTCTGGTAGAAGGGCCGTCAAAGAAAAATATTATGGAACTGACCGGCCGTACCGAGAATAACCGGGTAGTGAACTTTGAAGGCTCACCTGACATGATTGGGCAGTTTGTTGATGTGCGGATCACGGATGTGTTCAGTAACTCATTACGCGGTGAGCTTATCCGCACCGAAGCCGATATGGGCTTACGCCGCGATACAGCACCACAGCAAATTCTGGCCCGGCAAAAAACAGAACCTGTGGCCGACACCCTTGGCGTGACAACCTTTATACCGTAATTCATCCGGGGGCTTTATAGCCCCCTTTTATTCAGAGGCAGGCATTTGAGCACCCCTTTACACACGGCAGATTTAACCCTCGAAGACGCAGACAGCAGACGCTTAACCCTGTTGTGCGGACCTTTTGACGACAACCTAAAGCATATAGAACGGCGCTTACTGGTCGACATCAGCCACCGCGATAACCAACTGAAAGTAGCAGGCCCGGCCGACAACGTCGCCGCCGCCCTGGATGTGCTGCAGCAGTTGTATAGCGCGACCTCTGCCCCGGGTGCCGAACTTACACCGGAACAGGTGCATTTACTGATTAGTCAGAACTACGACATTCAATATCAGCAACAGGACGGTGAACAACAGGATTTTAGCCTGAAAACCAAAAAGGGCCTGATTAAACCGCGTAATCCGAATCAGGCAGCTTATGTTGCCAATGTGCTAAAACATGATGTCTGCTTCGGCATAGGCCCGGCCGGTACCGGTAAAACCTATCTGGCGGTAGCCTGTGCAGTTGATGCGCTGGAGCGCAATCTGGTCAGACGTATTATTCTGACCCGTCCGGCAGTAGAAGCCGGTGAAAAACTCGGTTTCTTACCGGGTGATTTAGCGCAGAAAGTCGACCCTTACCTGCGCCCGTTGTACGACGCCTTATTTGAGATGCTCGGCTTTGAAAAAGTCGAAAAGTACTTAGAGCGCGGCATTATCGAAATAGCCCCGCTGGCCTATATGCGAGGCCGCACACTGAATGATGCATTCATCATTCTGGATGAGAGCCAGAACACGACCGTTGAACAGATGAAGATGTTCTTAACCCGGATTGGTTTTAGCTCTAAAGCCGTGATCACCGGTGATATCACCCAGGTCGATTTGCCGCGTGGCCAGTATTCCGGTTTAAAGCACGCTATTGATGTACTGAGCGCTGTGGAAGAAATCAGTTTTAACCACTTTACCGCCAAAGACGTGGTGCGCCATCCTATAGTGCAGCGTATTGTCATGGCCTATGAAGCGCATGAAGCCGCTAAACTGGCCGCCACGGCCGCAAAAGGTGACTAATGGCCATAACCCTTGACCTGCAGCTGGCGTTTGACGCGCCGGATCTGCCAACTGAAACGCAGTTTCAGCAGTGGCTGGATGCAGCGGTATTACCGTTTCAGGCCGAAGCAGAAGTAACAATCCGCATTGTCGGCAACGCTGAAAGCCAGCAGCTTAACTTCGATTACCGTGGTAAAGACAAACCCACTAATGTACTGAGTTTTCCGTTTCAGTGTCCACCCGGCATTGAACTGCCCCTGCTGGGCGATTTAGTCATATGCGCTCCCGTGGTGGCGCAAGAAGCACTGCAACAAAATAAAACCCTGAGTGCGCACTGGGCGCATATGGTCGTGCACGGATGCTTGCATTTACTTGGTTTTGACCATATAAATGACGACGATGCTGAGCAAATGGAAACCGAAGAAGTCACCATTTTGCAGCAACTTGGCTTTACTAACCCCTATTTGTTGGATGACGAATAGGTTTTTTTATTTTTTGGAGTAATAGTTCACCCATGAGTGACGACAATCCCCACTCTAGTCGCGGTTCTGCCGGTAAGTCCTGGTTAGATCGGATCGCCAGCATTTTTAACGCAGAACCACAGGATATTTCAGATTTACAGGACATCATCAGTGAAGCGCAGACGCGCAGCCTGATTGATAGCGATACCAAAAGCATGCTGCAAGGCGTACTGGAGGTTTCTAATATGCGGGCCCGCGATATCATGGTGCCGCGCTCGCAGATGGCCACCATTGATATCGACGATACGGTAGCCGATATGCTGCCGATCCTGATGGAAAATAACCACAGCCGTTATCCGGTAGTCAACGAAGATAAAGATCATATCGAAGGCATTTTGCTGGTAAAAGACTTACTGCAATTCGCGCTTGACCCCAACGTTACCGACTGGCACCTGCGCGATTTACTGCGCCCGGCGGTGATCATCCCGGAAAGTAAGCGTGTTGATGCGCTGCTAAAAGAATTCCGCCAGAAACGCTACCACATGGCCATTGTCGTCGATGAATATGGCGGCGTATCTGGCCTGGTTACCATTGAAGATATTCTTGAGCAAATTGTCGGCGAAATTGAAGATGAGCACGACGATGAAGAAGAAAACGATATCAAGAAAATGGCTTCCCGCGTTTTTCAGGTCAGTGCGCTGACGCCACTGGATGAATTTAACGAAACCTTCAATACCACCTTTGATGAAGAAGATGCCGATACCATCGGCGGTATAGTGCTGCACGCCTTCGGCCATATGCCGGCACGTGGCGAGAGTATTGAACTGCAAGGCCTGACATTTAAAGTCAGCAAAGCCAACAGCAGGCGTCTGGTGCAGTTGCAGGTGATCCGCGCCAAAGAACCGGTTGAGTCTGAGGAAAGCTGACATCTTGCCCGCAGTAGCCGCTAAGCTAAAAATGTTATTACCCTATGCTCTGCTGATCCTGGCGGGTGGCTTAACTACTTTGGCATTTGCGCCCTACACCCTGTGGTGGCTGCCGCTACTGACACAGGCATTACTGGTGTTTTATGTACAGCGTGCAACGTCAGTCAAACAAGCTTGTTTGTATGGCTTCAGTTATGGCTTAGGGTGGTTTGGCGTGGGTATCAGCTGGGTGCATGTCAGCATAGACCAGTTTGGTGGCTTGCCGCTGGCTGGCAGTCTGGGCCTGATGGCTCTGCTGGTGGGTTACCTTGCGCTGTTTCCACTACTTGCCAGTGGCCTTAGCTACCAACTGCGTCTGTACCGCATGATGCCGCTGTTGTTTGCTGCTAGCTGGACGCTGGCAGAATGGCTGCGCAGCGTATTACTCACCGGCTTTCCGTGGCTGTCGCTCGGCTATAGCCAGACCTCTGCCGGCCTTAAAGATTTAGCCCCTCTGATTGGTGAAACCGGTATCAGTTTTGTGCTGGCTTTTTCAGCTGCGGCACTGGCACAGCTGACATTCAAGCAAAAACCACTTGCCCGTTACAGCTATGTTATTGTTGCAGGTATCATTTTTGCTGTAAGCCCACAGCTGACGGCGTTCAAAGGCTGGCAGCATACCGATAAAACCCTGTCAGTGCTGCTGGTACAGGGCAATATCAAGCAGGAGCTGCGCTGGGCACCCGAGCAGGAATGGCCAACGATGCTCAAATACATGGATTTAACCCGGCCCCATTTTCAAAGCGATCTGGTGATATGGCCAGAAGCCGCTATACCACAGCTGGAACCTTTGGCTGAAAGCTATCTGGATAATCTGAATCGCGCGGCTTTATATGCCAACACGGCAGTCATCAGCGGCATTCTCGATTACAACTTTAAAACCCAGCAAGCCTGGAACAACCTGATTGTGCTGGGTAAACGTAACCCTGACTCTACCGACGGTGACTATTTCTATGGCCATGGCAACCGCTACAGCAAGCATCACTTGTTGCCTATCGGAGAGTTTGTACCGATGGAAGACTGGCTGCGTAAGCTGGCACCTATCTTTGACCTGCCCATGAGTTCATTCACCCGCGGCAGTTATGTGCAACCCAATCTGGTGGCCAATGGTTATCATCTGCTGCCGGCAATTTGTTTTGAAATCGCTTTTCCGGCCCAGATTGCGGCCAACATGACTGCAGACACTCAACTACTGCTGACTGTCAGCAATGATGCCTGGTTTGGCGACAGCATAGGCCCACTTCAGCATTTACAGATAGCACAGATGCGCGCCCTGGAGTTTGGCCGGCCGCTGCTGCGCGCCACCAATAATGGCGTGACGGCAACCGTCAATGCTGAAGGCGAAATCAGTAAAGTCGCGCCCCAGTTTACCGAAGCAGTACTTACCGACACTGTGCGTTTAACAGAAGGTGTCACACCTTATTCCCGCTTTGGCGATGTCCCTCTGCAGTTACTCAGCATTACGCTGTTACTCTGCTGCGCCGCACGCCGCTATACATTGCGACACGCCAGCCACTCTGGCAACCCAGCCATCTGAACCGCCGTTAACAAACCAGCTTTATTACACTTATTAACAGATAAGCCGCTAACTTATTTCACAAATATCACACGTAAACGCGCTTTCGGGTAAGTTTTAGCCGCCTTATTGCCTTGCGACCGGTTCTGTGGCACAAAGAATCGTGTCGTTAAAAACACACAAATACGATAAAGCGTCAGATTATTGCGACCAATAACAAATAGTCAGTTCTACACACTGGCAAAGTTGTAACACCCAGAGGAAGTAAGTTAATGAAACATAACAAAATATCTGCTATTGCCGCGGCCACGTTGCTGGCGATGGGCTTTACTGCTGCAGCGTCAGCATCTGATCGTGTCATTATTAAAGTTGATAACAGTAAAAAAGGCGTGGTTAAAGCGCTGGCGAAACAGCTTGGCGGCGAGATTAAAGTTGATGCTGACGGTTTTGTCGCAGCGCAGTTTAGCGGCAAATCTCTGAGCGAGATTAAAGGGCTACTAAACAATCCGCATATCGAGC
>NZ_DATCSY010000029.1:0-12894 GCF_036568245.1 Rheinheimera sp.
CGAAGGTAATAACGCCAAAACTGTGCAACAACAAGATGAATACGTATGCACAATTTTGCGCAAATCGGCCTGCTTCGTGTAGCTTAGACCGATCTGTTGCGCTTACACAGAATAATAAAATCCACCGGGGAGCGGTATGAAACAACCTAAGTTATCTTTCTGGCAGATCTGGAACCTCAGCTTCGGCTTTTTAGGGGTACAGATCGGCTTTGCACTACAAAATGGCAACGTCAGCCGTATTCTATCTGATCTTGGTGCCGACTTATCGTCACTGTCGCTATTCTGGCTGGCCGCTCCCGTGATGGGCTTGCTGGTGCAGCCTATTGTTGGCGCGGCATCTGACCGCACCTGGAACAAACTGGGCCGGCGTTTACCCTTTATGCTGGGAGGCGCGCTGGTTGCGGCGGCAGCCATGGTGTTGCTGCCAAACTCGTCAATGATGGTGGCCTTTATCCCGCCGATGCTGTTTGGCCTGATGATCTTCGCGATAAAAGATGCCGCCTTTAACGTAACCTTTCAGCCGTTTCGCTCTCTGGTGTCCGACATGGTGCCGCCAGAGCAGCGTAATCTCGGTTACTCGGTGCAAACGCTGCTGATTAACATTGGCGCGGTGTTTGGCTCTATTCTGCCGTTTGTATTAACCAACGTGGTCGGGCTTGAGAACGCTTCAAAAGCCGGTGAAGTTGCGCCTTCTGTTATCTGGGCGTTTTATATAGGTGCAACTGTGTTATTAGGTTCAGTGCTGTGGACAGTATTTCGCACCAAAGAATATGCGCCTGAGCAGTATTTCGCTTATAAAGGCCTGGATGCTAAAGCACATGAACTGGCCGTTCAGGCGCAAAAATCGCGTTCACTGGGCGAAAAGCTGGCTGATTTCTGGCAAACGATGCTCGGCATGCCAAAAATTATGAAACAACTGGCACTGGTGCAGTTTTTCTCCTGGTTTGCGCTGTTTATTATGTGGACTTACTTTCCTGCAGCCATTGCGCAAAGCAGTTGGGGTGTAGGCGTAGAGTGGTTTGACGGTAGTTATATCGCACAAATGGGCGGCGTACCGGCACACATTGCTGCCGCTAAAGGCGCTGCCGGTGACTGGGTCGGTATTTTGTACGCTGGTTACTCGTTATTCGCGGTGCTGTTCTCCTTGATGATGGCGAAATTAGCTAACCTGTTTGGCCGTAAGTTTGTCTACTCTATGGCGCTGCTGGCCGGTGGCGCAGGGTACTTAAGCTTTGTACTGTTTACCGACCCGACGATGACCAGCGTTGATTTGCTGATCACTCAGGTAGAAGTACCACAAGGCGCTCTGGGCCTGATGTGGCCAATGATTGGTATCGGTATTGCCTGGGCTGCCATACTGGCAATGCCTTACGCTATTTTGGCCGGTGCTTTGCCACCTGAAAAGACCGGCGTGTATATGGGTATTTTTAACTTTACTATCGCTGCACCACAGATCATTTCCGGCCTGATCGCCGGCTGGATCTTAGGTTCTGTGTTTGAAAATCAGGCAGTGTATATCGTGATGTTGGCCGGCGCTGCCATGGTGGCTGGTGCATTGGCGGTATGGTTGGTGAATGATAAAGACACCACGGCAGAATAATTTTTAGAAAACCACGCAAAGGCGCCATTTGGCGCTTTTGTTATTTTAGTTATACAGTTTTACGATCATAGCGGCTGCGTCTTATATTGTCGCAGAGTTAGCTAAGCTAACGCCTTCATAAGTGGAGGTGTTATGTCAGCAGCGTCAATTATTATTCTTGGTGTTGGCGGCCGTGGTTGCTCGGCGCTACAGCATTTGCAGCAACAAGGTTTACCAGACAATATCCATCGTATTGCGGTAAGCACTGACAAACGTGCACTAAATTCGGTGCATTGTGATAGCAGGATCCTCTTGGGAGAGGCGATTGCCAATGGCAAAAGCTGTGGTGGTAATGCCGAGCTGGCGGCAGCAGCCGTTCGTGAAACAGAGCCTGCCCTGCGTCATGCTTTTAGCAGCGCTGATGTGCTCATTATGCTTACAGGTTTAGGTGGCGGAAATGGCAGCGGTGCGGCGACAGAGCTGGCTAAGCTGGCAGCAGAGCTTAAAGTGCCTGTGCTGGTATTCGCCACTTTGCCATTTAACTTTGAAGGTCAGCGCCGGGCGCAGCTCGCCGTGAACAGTATTCAAATACTGCAGCAATGTGGCGCGGCTGTCGTCGCTATGCCTAACGATCAGCTCCAGAGTGCTGTGGGTGCTTCTGCCAGGCTGGAGTTAGCACTGGATGCCAGTAATACATTTTTACTTGGCATTTTGCAGCAGTTAACGGCAATGTTGTCAGACACCGGCCTGATCAACATGGATTTCAATGATTTTCTCAGTGTAATCAAACAACCGGGCTTAGCTTTAGCAGGTGCTGTTGAAGCAGCAATGGAGTCCGAGTTACCGGCGGCATTGCAACAGTTATTGCTAAATCCGTTGTTACAGCGGCAGCAATTATCGCAAGCCAGTGCAGCGTTGTTACATATTGTCGCCAGTGAGAGCTTCAGCCTGCAGCAATTTGAAGCACTTGGCCTGCAACTGGCGGCAGAGTTTCCCAATGTATCTTTGTTACTACAAGGCTTAACTTTGTTGCCGGATCAGGCCAGCAAGCCAAAGCTATTGCTGCTTGCCAGTGGCATAGATACCGATTGTCGCGCGAAACTGCATTGTGTATAACAGCTGCATTGGCGTAAAACAGGAACAATTATGACCGCCGTATCTAGCCAGAATACTATTGCCCGCCAGTGGCAACTGTTAAAGCTTATCCCGACACGCCCTCCGGGGGTAGAGGCTAAGGTATTAACTCAGCAGTTGCAGGATGCTGGTTTTAAGGTGTCTAAGCGCACAGTTGAGCGTGACTTGCAGGAGCTGTCATTGTTGTTTCCATTGCAATGTAACGAAAAAAGCAAACCCTATGGTTGGTACTGGATGCGGGATGCCAGCCTGGATATTCCTGGTATATCACTGGCCGAAGCATTAAGCCTGACTCTGGTTGAAACGCAAATGCGCCAATTGTTGCCAGCGCCTTTGCTCAGCAGCCTGAGCTCACGTTTTGGTCAGGCGAAAAACACATTGCTTGCGTTGGAAGCCAGCGTTGCCGGTGCCCGGTGGCCTGACAAAGTAGCAAGTGTTTCGGCAGATATGCACTTGCAACCGCCGAAAATAGACGCCGGGCTGCTGCAAAAAGTGCAACAAGCCTTACTGGAAGATAAACAAATTAACGTCAGTTACCACGCTTTACACCAGAGTACAGTTAAACACTACCGGTTAAACCCGCTTGGGCTGGTGCAGCGCGGCCAGGTAAGTTACTTAATCGCTTCAGCCGAGCCTTACTCCGATCCACTGCGTTTTGCCATTCACCGCTTTCAGAAAGTGGACATAACCGAATCCTCAGCAGTGATACCTGCTGAGTTTAACCTGCAGAGTTATTTAGCCAGCGGTGCGATGGAATTTAGCGAAGGCGACACCATCAAGCTGGAGTTTATCGCCAAGCCGGTGTTAGCCAACCTGCTACTGGAAACGCCGTTATCAGCGGATATGACCTGCGTTAAATCAGAGAACGGTGACTATCACATCAGTGCCACCGTGCATAAAGGCTGGCAGCTTAATTTATGGCTGATGTCGCAAAGCGACTATTTGACGGTGTTGGCACCTCATGATGTAAGAAAGAATATTAAACAGCAGTTAACCGAAGCGTTGGCGAAGTATTAGTAAGCGTCAAAGTAAGAATAGTTTTTCAAAATTTATTCAAATGCTTAGGAGTTTTAATGTTATACAAGCTGGAACAAGACAACGACAAAATATCAGGTATTGAGCCTGTTGAGTTTAAAGATTTGTCGTCATTCGGAAAATTGGAGAAAGACTTAGAAAATCTTATAGCTGACAATATTTTAGATTTGTTATTTGAAGATGCTAAGTTGATGCCGGTATTTCAGGAGAGGTCATATCAGGCTGAAGCAGATATTTATGCGTTGAATGAAAAGGGGGAGCTAGTCATTTTTGAGTTAAAGCGCAGCTCGGCGGACTATAGCGCAGTTCAGCAAGCACTGAGATATGCTGAGAATGCAGGGCAGTGGTCATATCAAAAGCTTGAAAGTAAATTCAGACAATATATTAAAGACGAAACCAAATCTCTGGTTGATGCTCACAAAGAGGCGTTTGAACTCGAGCACAAACTCGAACCAAAAGAATTTAATCAAAAGCAACATCTGATAATTATTGGCAGCGCAGCTGATGAGTCGTTGATTTCTTCAGTGGATTACTGGCGAAAAAACGGGCTGTCTATAGAGTTTCTGCCATATCGAATTTACGAGTTAGCAGGTGAAAAATACTTTGAGTTTTTTGCACCTCCATATGATAAGCATAAAAACCCGGCAGATGTTAAAGGTGTATTATTCGATACAAACCGTACCTACGATGAAAATGGTATCTGGCATATGCTGGAAAATAAGCGGCTCGAAGCTTATGGGGATGCTAAACGTTTTGCCAGTCATGTGCATGAGGGCGATATTGTCTTTTTCTCACATAAATGGTGTGGCGTAGTAGCCGCAGCTAAAGTAAAAAGTAAGGTATACAAGCCTGACAGCGATACCTGGTATCGTGACGTTGAGTTTTTAACCCCCGTACCATCCAGGCAAGACAATCTGGCCTATATGCCGTTCGCCAAAGTTAGTGAATTTTTGGGCAAAAGCTTTTTTTGGGCCAGAACCATTAAAGTGCCTTACCTGACCAAGGCAGAGGCATTGCTGCTAGTGGAAGAGTTGAAAACTTACTTAAAATAACACTTTATCGATGAAATCGTGTCGGCTGCTTTTTTGTGAAAGTGGCCGCTCTACACTTGTTTCTCTATTAACCGGTGGAGATTATATTTTTATTTTTCAGTTTGTTAGCGTTTTTTTGTGAACTCGGCAACAATAGCATTAATGTTTGATTTAACCGACGATAAATCCCTCTGAATTTTTTCAGAGTTGCCATTGTAAAAATAAGCACTCGTAATGTAATCAATACCAAGTTCATGACAATATTGCTTTACGGTTTGCTGGGCAATTTGTGAAGCTGTAGAGTTATCAACACCGTGCTGAATAACCAGCGCATACCTTTTCGCCAAAGCACAATTAAATAGGTTTGAAATGTGTTGCCGGATTTCTTCAGCTGTAAGTTGTGCTCTTAACTGCACTTTATTTACAACGTCGTTTTTAATAGCTTTGGGGTAAGCATTGGCAAAGAGAATAGGCGAGGCATTATTCTCAAGACAGTATCCTTTAAACTGTGAAATCAGTGTGTTGTCGCCAATAAATTGTTTAGCAATTTGTGTGTACGCAGTGACAAAAACACCACCGCGTTGCTTAGAAAATTCTGCTGTATTCAAGTGTCCAATACTGTTATCCAGTTCCAGATCCTGATTAGGTTCGCGTCCTATAGTAAGAATAAGAGGGTAAGAGTGTTGCTCAGTATCACCTAACAGATAGATCATTGGGTGCTTAGTCATAATTGTTTTCTTAGTTCCTGAATTAGAGTGCCAAATCATACCAGCAATAAAAGTTCGATGTTATTCCACTGGCTAAAACAGGTCGCTATTGTAATGCCCACCTGCGACACGATATGACGCATTAACGGTTTATGCTAGTTGTTGGTCATGATAGGAGTCGGTTAATGCCTTACCAGCTGGCGATATTACAACTAAGTGGTTTTAACGCGACAAGCGCTAAATGGTCGCAGCAAGATGCAATTGGCTATGTCGCTAATGGTGTTACGGCAACGCTGCTGCAACAAGATGACTTACTCAATGTGTTGGATCTGCCATCGCCAGATGTGTTGCTGCTGGTTGCTGATGGCGTGTCGGCCAGCCCGGCAGCAGCTTCAGCAAGCAATACCGTTGTTAAGTATTTACTGCAGCATTGGACTGGTGCAGGTTTTTCCAGCAAGCAGCTTCGGCTGGCGCAGCAATATCTGACAGATAGGCTTGGCAGAAAACGGCAGAGTTTTGGCGCTGCAACCACCATAGCAGCATTGCAAGTAACTAAAGATCGTTTTGTTGCCATTAATGCCGGTGACAGCCGGATTTGGCGGCTTCGCAATGGGCAATTGCAGCAGTTAAGCGAAGATCATGACTGGCAAAATGATAGCGCAGAGCTGAAGCAACAAACCGGCCTGGCGCAGTGCTACCGGGCGTTAACCAGTTATCTGGCTGCTGATAGCGAAGCGGCTGATTTTACTGTGTCAGTAACCGATGGCGCGCTGCAAGCGGGCGATCAATTTGTGCTCACCACAGACGGTGTGCATGACCTGGTTACAACAGAAGAGTTAGCTAAGATGTTGGCAGTAGCCGACAGCGCCACAGCGCTGCAGCGATTGCAAAAACTGTTATTACAGCGAGGCGCAACGGACAACGCCAGCTTGTTGTGGCTGCTTCCTATGCCTGACAGCGGTGATTGCTAATGTGCGGCTATTGCATGGAAGCTAATATCGTAATTGGCCGTTTATGGTGTGATGGTAAGCTTGCAACTGCAATGGAGTCTGACGATGTAGCCGATTGGGTGTTGCAACAACGGTTGTTGGAGCTAACGGATATCAATGAATTAGGTGTGGCTAACTTTAAGCGGGCGCAGTTATTGTATCCTGAACTGCTAAATTTACGTCTGCAGCAGGCTAAACCCAATTCGCTGACGCTGGAAGATATTCTTTCCGATAGTTTAGAAGCTGCCAGCTATTTTGATACTGAAAATCATCATGTTGCTGAACTTGAAGATAGCGCGCATTACACTTTGCAGCAGGCGTTTTATCGTCATTTCAATCGCTTCTGGCTGGCGCTGCACCAGCTAATACTATTACAACCTGAACACAAAATATTGGTAGATATTGCTGTTGCTGCCCCTACTTTTTGCCCGGATTTGCCAGCTTATGAACTGGCGCTGCAGCGCCAATCACTATGCCATTGTGTCGAGCATTACGGTATTGAGTTTGTCGCGGCTCATTTGCATCAGCTGCGGCCAGAGCTGATTGCCTATCTGGCAGACCGGCTGCTTTATCAGGTGGATGAGTTGCAGTATTTGTTGCAACTGATGTTGCAGTGGCAAGGCGATGAAATGCTGGCATCGCGGCAGGATGTTATCGATTATTTAGGTAATAAACTGGCGGCGCTTAATTAGCCGGTTTTTTACTGCAGGCTAATATACAACAGCTGTTTATCAAGATCGGCAGCCACTTCAAACCATGCACCGTGTTGGCTGAATTTGTCTTTATAGTAGAAATCGATTAACTCAGGCGACCATAAATACACGGACAGTAGCAACATACTGTTGTCAAAATCTGCCTGTGAAATGCGGTAGTGATTATTCCACGCCTGCCTGCTGCTAAAGCGGCCAAGGTAGACCTTAACCTGCTGTCGTAGCGCCTCGTTTAATGCGTCAATTTGCCGGATAACCTGCGCTGCACAGCAAATCATGGCATCAAGCTGCTGGCTGTGATCTACAGTAAGCGCTAAATCTATCTCGTATCCAAGCGCTACAACTTTGCCATTGTATCTACTGTACTCAGGCTCATACTCCAGCACCCCAAGCAGGGGGTGCACAATACGCTGCGGCAGTAAATAATGCAGTTGGCCAAGTTGCGGGTGCTCAATCACGCCGGGTAACGGTAAGCTGCAGTGATCAGCCGCATTCAGCGTAGGTGTTAGCAGCAAGTCAGCAATGGTTTTATCTAATGGTAGCGACGGATTGGACACTGTAATCTCCCAAACGGTAATGGCAAAAATCTGGTTTTAGCGGCTAATAACTGCTGATGGCTGCCAAAGTGGCAGAATATGGACGTGACAATCATCTTCTATGCTGCTTCGCTGCGCTAAACGGGCGACATTCCAGTTGGCCAGGCTCGTTTGAGCTCCGAAAAACAGAATACAATCCGCAGATAATAAATCAGTTTCACACCAACTGATAAAGCTGTGCAGTACATGATCGTGCCAAAGCGACAGATACTGTGGGTAGTAACGGCGTTCCTCGCATAGCTGGCAGTAATATCCCTGCGTATTGTTGGCAGCTATAAGATCACTTTCATAAAGAAAATCAATTTGGCCGGCCCAATTTGCCGTGACAGTAATATTGCCATTAACGGATAGCCAAACCTTTACAGCTGGTGATAGCCCCGGAATAGTTAGCGGTAATCCTCGCTTTTTAACATGACGAAACTTAACACTGCGCGGCGGCGCTTTAACTGGCTGCAGCCAGGCCGGTAACCTGCTGCTAGTGTAAATTTCAGCTTTAAGCTGTTGCCAGAGAACAGTATTTTTCAGTTTAACCATGTGCAGTTTCGTCTCTGGCTTTAAATGTGGCGTGGTTATTTCGCGGTGGCTCTGAAGGTTGGTACGGCGTTAGCTTGTTGGCAAGCTGATGCAGGCTTTGCGGGTAGCTTAATTGTAACGGAGCATACAAACACAGGCTGGGCTTCAACTGATATCCCACAGTGCCAATTCTTAGCAGATCCAGTAAACCCAAACTGCCGGGGTTGTCAGCGTTTCGGTAAGTTATGACTTCTTTTAGCAAGTAGTGCAGCAGCACGCTGTGTGGTGGCAGTGCCACGGCATACTGCAGTATTTGTTGCTCTAGCCGCAATAGCTTAGTGTTTAACAGCGCAAAGCCTGCTTTTTGTGCCGCGGTTAGCTCTGCTGAGGTTGGCTTAACCGATAGCCGAGATACCAAATTGGGTACGATGACGTCGTGTTGCAAAACCGGGATAGTTGCAAGATGTAATGCCATTAGCTGACCTCGTTTAAGCTTTTATCCACCAGTGCCGATTTCAGCCAGCTGTTGACGAGTTGACGACAATACGACAGCAAGGACGCTGCAGGCTCGACTTCCAGAGAGCTGCCAACCACCAGTACTTTGCCAGCGTCACGCAGATGCTCCCCAGCTTTAGTCAAAAATGGCACCTGCTCGCCGAACCACACCACATTTGGTCGCCATTGTTTTGGCTGCCATGGCATGCCGTCTGGGGCCGTGCTGCCAGCTGTGAACACCTGATCATTAACGGGATAGACAGCATAAGGCGTGTGTGTCTGGCGCAACTCGTTAAGCTTGCCGTGCAGATGGATCACTTGTGAAGAGCCAGCTCGTTCATGTAAATCGTCCACGTTTTGAGTCACAACCACGACGTCATAACGTTGTTCAAGCTCTGCAATAGCCAAATGAGCCGCATTAGGTTTTGCCTGATGCGCACGCAGCCTTCGCTCCTGGTAGAACTGATGCACCAGCTCAGGATTTTTGGCAAAGCCTGTCGGGCTGGCAAGTTGCAACACGTCATATTGTTGCCACAGGCCAAGGCTGTCACGAAAGGTAGGTAAACCACTGGCCTGACTTAGGCCAGCGCCGCTGAATACAACAACTTTGTTTGGGTTAGGTGCGTCTTTCATTCTGGTTCCTTGCCTTTGCAATTTACCTGACAAAAGTAACAGTACGCTGCGTCAGTTTATGACGCAGTTAAGTAGCCGAATAGTGTTGAGCTTACAACACCTGCTAAAGCCGCTTTTGCGCGGCTTCAAAGCCTAATGCAAACTTAACAATGGTCTGGTTTAAAAGTCATGGATTATTAAATCAAATTTATGTATTATATGATTTATAAATGCTGAGGTTATAAATCACATGTATCACTGGGAAAGTAAAGACTGGCCAAATTTTGAGTTTGACATATCGCTTGTCGCCAAAAGTATTGATGAGTATTCAAAAAAAGCATACAGCATAGAAGGCGCGTTATCGCAGCTGTCATCCGCCGATCATGATGCTGCTTTCATTCATTTACTGGTTGAGGAAGCGTTAAGCACGAGTGCCATAGAAGGTGAAAAGTTAAACCGCGAAGAAGTACGCTCTTCTATTGCAAAATTTTTAGGTTTGCAAGAGTCTGGACACGGCGGTCACTTTCCCAAAGAAAAAGGCATCGCCGCTATGCTTATTGATGTGCGCAAGAGCATTAACACCGAAATGTCTAAAGAACTACTTTGCCACTGGCATTCATTGCTACTGCATGGGAGTGAGGATTATTACGTTCACCCAATTATTAAAGGCGACTATAGAAACTCGTTGATTGACGTTGTCAGAGCGGATTTGTACGGTGAAATTGAAATAGTTTATAAAGCTCCCGGAGCAAACCGGGACGACGTTCAATCGCAGATGGATGCTTTTATTCAGTGGTATAACAGCACTCATCATACTGGCCCAATCAAGTCAGCAATAGCACATTTGTGGTTTGTTGCTATTCACCCATTTCAAGACGGTAATGGCCGTATTGGTAGAGCTATTGCCGAGCACGCTCTTTTTCAAGATTTTACCCGGTCACCTTTATTTAGTATGTCTACTGTCATCAATGCAAATAGAAGTGATTACTATCGCCAGCTTAGAAATACCAATGGCACTTTGCACATAAATGATTGGGTTGTGTGGTTTGTTGAGTTAGTAAAAGTTTCGCAAGTTAAATCCTTGGAGTCTGTTGAGTTCGTATTGCAGAAAACCAAATTCTGGGCGGTTTATGGTGATGTGAAGCTTAATAGCAGGCAACAGAAAGTAATGCAGAAAATATTCTCTGTTGGCGCTGATGGTTTTGTTCGTGATGGTATGACAAATGAGAAATACCGAGCCATTACGGGCGCACCGATTGCAACAGCCACGAGGGATCTAAAATCATTGGTTGATCATGGTTTACTCTATACGTCGGGTGAAGGGAAACGAGGGCTTCGGTACTTTGTTAACTTCGCTAAAGACAAAGCGCTGTTTGAACCTAACGAAAGCAAGGTAATGATTGACGATGCTGCACTGAAAAACGTACTGAAGAAAATTGCGCGTAATATTGAATATTTCAGAGGGAAAAAAAATCCCGGCTTAACAGCATTACTCGATGAATACTCAGTATTAGCTCAAGGCGATGAGGAGGCACAAATCAAACTAAACAACGTTCTGCACAGCAAACTTGAATGAAAAGGCACTTCTTACGCAAAGTGCGTAACATTCTGGTTCCTCGCGTTTTAAATTTACTGGTAAACGAAACAGCATGTTGCGTCAGCTTAGGTTGTGCTGACAGGATTTATAGAATTTTTACCGGCGTTTTTGCTTGCGTTTCTACCGGCAAGTAAGCCAGAGGCGGTTGCCATTTACTTAAGATCAACGTTTGCGATAAACGGCACAGCGCAACGATCTAATGGAGATCATGGAGGATAGGCATCAGCTAACGTCAACAATTACGGTAAGCCAGTTGCCAACGGAGGAATTGTATCAGGCAATTAGCGATAACACGCTTGCAGATGCCATCCTGGACGGGTTAATGCACAACACCAACAGACTAAAATTCCAGTGAGAATCGATGTGAAAAGTCACATCAGAGTTGACTGAAAATGAACACCTAGGTTAAAAGAGAACTGAGCTCAATACGGGAAATACCGGGTGTTCATATTCACCAGAATCAGTGTTCACATAAATCAGAATACGCACAGAGAAGCTGAATAACTATGAAATCATCAAAAAATAATCGATTGAAAGCTTTAGAACAGGCAATAAAAGATGCCCATGATTACGCTTTAGAACATTGTGATTTGCCGCTCAATAACATGCCGGAATACTTTCTTGGCGTTGCTATTGGCAAACATATGGTTAAAGAATTTGAAAATTTTAACGTGCGTTTTGAGATGAGTGTGCAGCAGCTACTCGAGTATGCTGAAATTGAAGTAAGTGGTGATATAGCCAATCGTGAAAATGGCAGATTTGATTTGGTTTTGATGACAAAACGTTATCAAAAGCCGGCGCATGTCGTTGAAATTAAAAAAGGTATTAAAGTAGAAAGTATGTTTGCTGATATTCTACGCCTTGCAAATTTATGTCGATTTTCCAATCTTGGATCTAGATTAGAGACAAATTATTTTGTGACGATTACAGCCAAAAGTGAAAAAGTAATTGACGAGCGCGTTGCCCAGCTTCAAGCAATGATGAATGAAAATAGCAGCTTAACCAGTGTTAGTATTAGTTCTCCAAAAAAAGTTCTTTTAGATAGTTCAGAAGATAAACAAATTATTGCAGCAATCTATGAAGTAACTTATCAACATGATTGATATTGTTATCTTGAGACGTGCTAATTTTATAATCTAACAATGCTGTTAAAGAATAATTCAATTAGTTGTTACAGCACCTGCTAATGGTCGCCTTTGCGCGGCTCGATAAATTTGAGCTTCCCTCGCGCTGTAGTTTGGCTGCAGCGCAGTTTTGACCCACTGACAGATCAGGTCTTTTTTTGCTTGTATAGATTCATAGTTTGGCTCTACCCAATCGTTATGCCGAAGTGCTGAAGTCTCAACAGTGCAAGTTGTAACAATAATTTTGTCTTCACTTTTGTCGTCTTTCGCTGGAATCATATAGCCCCAAAGTAGGCCATAAGTTTCCAGTTGTGAATTGCCCTTGCCTTTTCTGTGTGCCTTATGCTCAAAATCGTAGGCTTCTATTGCAGATGTAATCAAAATAGGTAAAGCATTGTCTTAAATGATAATTTTCACTTTGTCATTCCTTTTGCAACAATAACTAAGATTGAAAAGTATATGGATAGTATTGGCTTGCTAAGAGCTCTACCCCAGAGGTTTAAATTTAGCTGTTACCATTATTAGGTAAATTTATGGCTGCTATTAGCACAATCACCCTCAAACCCAAATTCCACCGCTAAGCTCAGCATGGTTAATGCGTCGATGCAGTCTTGTCGAGGCATAAAGTAGTGTTGTCCAACAAATTCATCGTCCAGTTTTATTTGTAGAGCTGTTATCTCAGCAGGCTCAAGGCGGCAGCGGGCGGCGAGGTAGAAGATATGCTGCAGCTCTAACTGATCTAAGTGCTGCCAAAACCAGTCTTTGCCAAACT
>NZ_DATCSY010000030.1:0-20272 GCF_036568245.1 Rheinheimera sp.
ATTTAGGGCAGTTATCACCGGCAGATTATGAAGAAAAAGCTAATCTCAACGAGGCTAATGAGTGTCTATGAGATTAGGGGAAGTCCAGTCTTTAAAACGGAAACTGAGAGAGCAGGTCGTTGCTATGATGCTATCCAGGAAAAGAACTAAGCTAGATATAGCAACCGCTTATCTTTCAATAGCGCATTATGGGCAGGAGCTGAATGGGCTAACGGGATTGACGTTAGTTGTTGGCGGCAACTTGAAGCTAGCTTCAGAAGCAGACAAGATTTCTATAGTCTCAAGGTTGAAGTATCCAGAGCCTAGTTTGCAAAGCGCAGCTTGGATGTCAAAACATATGAATCGAGTTAAATATATTGAGGATAAACTTGCGAGTGTTGGGCATCGCAAGTCCGAAAAGTTTAGCCACTAACCTTTTTCACTACATATCGATACGGCAACTCTGTCGTATCGCTGTCCACCAACTCATGCTCCATAAACCGGCAAAAGGCCGGGATATCGCGGGTGGTAGCCGGGTCGTCGGCGATAATCAGCAGGGTTTCGCCGACCTGCATTTTACGCATTTGCAGCCGTACCATCATTACCGGCTCGGGGCAGCGCAGGCCTAAAGCGTCCAGTGTTTGATCTGCGCTGTTAAAAATATCTTCCATTTATACTCCGGTAAAACTGTACGTTCTAGCACCACTAAGTGGGCACTGAAATTAAAACACTGACAACGCAGCCAGAGACTGCTGGCCCAGCGAAGCTTGTAACACCCGCTGTCCTCGTCACAGCAACTCGGCTTTGCTGGTGCAAATCCTCAGACACTCTGTGACTGCGGGATCGGGGTTGCAAGCTTCAGGGTTATAGATTGCTGCTTCGTCTAAAGCAATAAAAAGGGCCGAAAATGGCCCTTATTTTATGCGATTGTATTGCTTGCTACCAGCTTGTGGTTGCGCAAACTATGGGCGTTCGAACACCGTAGCGATACCCTGGCCTAAACCGATACACATGGTTGCCAGGCCAAACTTACCGCCTTTATCTTCCATCACGTTAATCAGCGTAGTGGCGATACGTGAACCCGAGCAGCCCAGTGGATGACCAAGTGCAATAGCGCCGCCGTTCAGGTTGACCTTTTGATCGGCTACTTCCAGTAAGCCTAAGTCTTTCATAACCGGCAGTGCTTGCGCTGCAAAAGCTTCGTTCAGTTCGGCGTAGTCGATATCGGCAATAGTAATACCAGCGGCTTTTAATGCCTTTTTCGATGCTGGTACCGGGCCGTAACCCATGATGGATGGGTCGCAACCGGCCACACCCATACCACGCACATAAGCGCGAATTGGCAAGCCCAGTTCTTTCGCTTTTTCTTCGCTCATTACCAGCATGCCTGATGCACCGTCCGACAAGGCAGATGATGTACCTGCGGTTACCGTGCCGTTAGCCGGGTCGAATACCGGGCGTAGCTGGCCCAGTGCTTCTACCGTGGTTTCCGGGCGGATAACTTCATCGTAATCCATCAGTTTTAATACGCCGTCAGCGTCGTGGCCTTCGGTGGGGATAATTTCGTTTTTAAAGCGGCCCTGCACGCTGGCTTCTTGCGCCAGGCGGTGCGAACGGGCGCCGAATTCATCCTGCTGTTGGCGGCTGATACCGTGCATTTTCCCCAGCAGCTCGGCGGTTAAGCCCATCATACCGGCCGCTTTAGCGACAGACGTTGATAGCCCTGGGTGGAAGTCTACACCGTGGTTCATTGGCACATGGCCCATATGTTCCACACCACCGATTAAATACACCTCTCCCATGCCGGTTTGAATCGCGCGCACCGCATCGTGCAATGCCTGCATCGATGAGCCGCATAAGCGGTTTACTGTTACCGCTGGCACTGAATGCGGAATACCGGCTAACAGCGCTGCATTACGCGCGATGTTAAAGCCTTGCTCCAGCGTTTGCTGCACACAACCCCAGATAATGTCGTCGATATCGCTTGGGTTTAATGCCGGGTTGCGTTCAACCAGTGCCGCCATCACATGGGCAGATAGCTGCTCGGCACGAACATTACGGTACATACCGCCTTTAGAGCGACCCATAGGGGTGCGGATACAATCTACAATAACTGCGTTTTTCATTATTCTGCTCCTGCGCTTAAACGGGGAAGAAACGCTGGCCAGCTGCGGCCATAGCGCGGGTTTTATCTGTTACCTGATAAATTTCGCCCAGATGAGCGTATTTATCAGCCAGAGCAACAAAGTTCGCCAAGCCGATAGTGTCGGCATAACGTAGCGGGCCGCCACGGAACGGAGGGAAGCCTAAGCCATACACCAGGCCCATATCGGCTTCGGCCGCGCTTTCTACTATACCTTCTTCCAGACAGCGGATGGTTTCGTTGATCATTGGTACCATCACGCGGGCAATAATGTCATCGCTGCTGAACTCCTGCTTGTCAGCCGCAATACCGGCTAACAAGTTAACTGCTGCTGGGTCGATATCTTTTTTCGGCTTGCCTTTAGCATCTTTGCTGTAAGCATAAAAACCAAGGCCGTTTTTCTGGCCATAACGCTCGGCTTTGTACATCGCAGCTACCGGGTCGTTGTCCAGTTTCGCCATACGCGTAGGGAAGCCTGCTGCCATCACATCGGTACAGTGGTAAGCGGTGTCTAAGCCAACCACATCCAGCAGGTAAGCCGGGCCCATCGGCCAGCCGAACTGCTTTTCCATCACCTTATCAACCTGAGCGAAGTCGGCGCCGTCTAATACCAGTTTGCTAAAGCCGGCAAAGTAGGGGAACAGCACGCGGTTAACAAAGAAGCCCGGGCAGTCGTTGACCACGATAGGCGATTTACCCATCCGGGCGGCATAAGCCACTACAGCTGCAACGGTTTCATCGCTGGTGTCTTTACCGCGAATAACTTCTACCAATGGCATGCGGTGTACCGGGTTAAAGAAGTGCATACCACAGAAGTTCTGCGGCCGGCTTAAATTAGCCGCCAGTGAATCAATAGAAATGGTCGAGGTGTTAGAGGTTAAAATCGCATCTTCAGCAATTAAGCCTTCAACTTCTTTTAATACCGCGCCTTTTACTTTCGGGTTTTCGACTACTGCTTCAACGACGATATCAACGCCTTTAACGGTTTCGTTGCTCAGCGTCGGAGTAATAGAGGCAATGACTTTTGCCATGCCGATGGCATCAAGCTTTTTGCGCTCGACCTGCTTACCCAGTAGCTTGGTCGCTTCGCCCATACCCAGCTGCAGGGCTTTGTCGGCGATATCCTTCATGACTACCGGTACGCCTTTTAACGCAGACTGATAGGCAATACCGCCACCCATGATGCCAGCGCCCAGTACTGCGGCTTTATTGACAGCTTTCGTGGCCGTTTTTGCGGCTTTTTTCGCTTTGCCTTTAATCAGCTGATCGTTCAAGAACAGGCCAATTTGCGCTGTCGCGGCATCGGTTTTCGCCAGTTTGGCAAAACCGGCATTTTCCAGTGCCATAGCGCCTGCGCGATCTAAACCGGCAGCCGCTTCGATGGTCGATACGGCCACCATAGGTGCAGGGTAGTGCTTACCGGCAGTGGCGAATACCATACCTTTAGCGGTAGAGAAGCTCATAGTAGCTTCGGTTTTATTC
Organism: Rheinheimera sp.; assembly: GCF_036568245.1. Taxonomy (GTDB): domain Bacteria; phylum Pseudomonadota; class Gammaproteobacteria; order Enterobacterales; family Alteromonadaceae; genus Alishewanella. The sequence goes on from NZ_DATCSY010000030.1 coordinate 3,605, forward strand.
AGTTTCAGCGGTTCAAGTTTGACGGCGCGTTTTTTACGCCAGTTCAACTTACCGGCAATGGCATCTTCCAATACGCTAAGGGCTGCGGCTTCCAGCTTCTCTGGCGCCACTACAGCATCAATTAAACCAAACTTCTGTGCCTGCTCGGCGCTGTGGTCTTTACCGGTAGTGATCCACTCCATTGCATTATCGGCACCGATAATACGCGGCAGGCGTACTGTGCCGCCAAAGCCAGGCATTAAGCCAAGTTTAACTTCGGGTAAACCTATTTTTGTAGTGGTATCGGCGACGCGGTAATCAGATGTGAGTGACCACTCACACCCGCCACCCAGTGCGAAACCTTTAAGGGCTACTACAGTAGGTACCGGCAAGTCTTCGGCCAGGTCGAAAATGTCTGATGCTTGTTTAATCCAGGGGATCAGTTCGTTTTCAGGGCGCTGAAAAGTGTTTAAAAATTCGGTAATGTCTGCACCAACAATAAAGGTGTCTTTTTCACTACAAAAAATAACGCCTTGCAAGGCCTTGTCGGCGTGCAGTTGTTCTAAAGCTGTCTTACAATCAGACAGCGTCTGCTGATCAAACTTGTTAACTGAGCCCTTAGCATTAAAAGCAAAACGGGCGATACCAGGTTTCAGGTAAGCAACACTGATGTTGTCACTCTGGTAAATCATAACGGTGCTCCTTGGTCGCGTATGTTAGGGTGGTTCGCAACTGGTACGATGAGGCTATCAGATCCAGTGTGTCGCGGTTTGGTAAAAAATTCAACCGTTATTTAAACGCGTGTTTGAATTCGCCGCAGTAATCAGCAGTAACTATAGGTGGTATTTCTTTCAGTTTAGAATTTTTGTCGGGGTTATCGTCGTGAAACGTATTGTTTTTATGCTGGCTAACCTGCTGTTGGCGCCGCTGTCTGCGGCGTCGGTGTCTTCTGAGGCAGCGTTACGGAATGAATTTTTGCAGGCTGAGCGCCAGATTGGCAGCCTGAAGTACGAACAGGCACAAAAGGTGCTGAAAAAATTTGCCGGCTATCCGCTGCAGCCGTATCTGGAACAGCGGCGCTTACAACAGTTTCTGACCGCTGATGAGCGTATCAGTGCCTTTTTACAACAAAATACCGGCACGCCAATGGATTGGCCGCTGCGTAAACCCTGGTTACTGGATTTAGCCCGTCGTGGTAAAAGCCAGTTATATCTGGCCAACTACAATGGCTCTACGGATGCCGAGCTGGAGTGTCTGGCACTGCGGTTTAAACTGGGGGAGAAAAACGCTGATGCAGCGTCACTTTGGCCAGACGTCAGTCGCTTATGGGTGGTGGGTAAATCGCAGCCTAAAGCCTGTGACCCCTTATTCAGTGTCTGGCGCAAAGCCGGCCAGCAGACTCCAGAGCTGGTATGGCAACGGCTGATACTGGCAGCAGAGGGTGGTGATGCCAGCCTCATTCCCTATTTAAAAACCCAACTGCCGGCTGCTCAGCAGTATCTGGCCGATATGTATCAGCAAACCCGGCGTAATCCGGCGGTTATTGCCAACAGCAAGTTCTTTGCGCTGAAAACAGTGCAAGAGCGTGACATCGCCGCCTACGGTATGAAACGGCTGATCTGGCGCCATCCGGATCAGGCACTGCGGGTATGGCAGAAGTTTGTCAATGACCCCTATTTTAGTGCCGGGCAACGGCTGGATGTGCAGCGGCAGTTCGCTATAGCGCTTGCTAGTAAAGGGGATGAGCGGGCGGCGCAGTGGTTTGACGATTTACCGCCCGAGCTGATTGACAGTACGCTGGCACACTGGCAGGTAAGCCATGCGCTGGCGCAGCTGGATTGGCCTGCAGTAGAAAAGGTGATTAAGGCATTGCCGGCCGATATTGCCAAAGATGCCAGCTGGCAATACTGGCTGGCGCGGGCATACCAGCAACAGGGGCAGGAAGAAAAAGCCAAGCCGATTTTTCAGCAACTGGCACTGCAACGGCATTTTTATGGTTTTATGGCCGCTGCAAGGTTAGGTTTGCCGCCCAGTCTGGCGCATGCGCCTGTGACCGTATCGGAGCAGGAACTGGCGGGCTTGCAACAGCACCCCGCCGTACGCCGGGCGCAGGAATGGCTGGCGCTTGGCCGGTTAACTGAGGCCCGCCGCGAATGGAATTACCTGCAGGACAGCTCGGATGAACAACAAAAGCTGGTATCTGCCAAACTGGCATATCAACTGCGCTGGTATGAACGCGCCATTTTTTCGCTGGCCGATGTCGGCTACTGGGACGATGTAGAACTACGCTTTCCGCTGGCATTTCAGGATGAAATCAGTCAGTCAGCTGCCAAGGCTGAGATTGAATCGGGTTGGGCGATGGCGATAGCCCGGCGGGAAAGCTCGTTTATGGCTGATGCTGCATCACCCGTGGGTGCGCGTGGCTTAATGCAGTTAATGCCTGCTACCGCACGGCAGATTGCGAAAAAACCGGTGCAATTGTCGCAGCTGAATAACCCGGCACTGAATATCGATTATGGTACCGATTATTTAAATTACCTGATGAAACGCAACGACGGTAATTTACTCATGGCTACAGCAGCCTACAATGCCGGTTACAGCCGGGTTAAGCAGTGGGTGCCAAAAGATTATGCCATGCCGGCTGATGTTTGGGTTGAAACGATTCCTTACCGTGAAACGCGCGACTATGTGAAAGCGGTAATGGCGTATTATCAGATCTATAATATCCGGCTGAATACCCCGACAGATGTATTTAAACCACTGACGACAATGCAGATTGGGGTCGTGGTGGATTAATGTTATGATGCCCCGCATATTTTTCAGCCAACAGGTCAGACACTTATGACAGCTTCTTATCAGAGCCTGTACCAGGCCCATATTACCGAGTTACAACTGCGCACCCGCCGCTTATTAGAGCGGGAAAATCTGGATGCGCTGGTTATTCATTCCGGCCAGACCCAGCGTAAGTTTCTTGATGATATGGATTACCCGTTTAAAGCTAACCCGCTGTTTAAGGCATGGCTGCCGGTAATTGATAATCCGCATTGCTGGCTGATCGTAGATGGTGTGAACAAGCCGAAACTGATTTTCTACCGGCCAAAAGATTTCTGGCACAAAGTGCCGGATGAGCCGCATGATTACTGGGCTGAGTATTTTGATATCCAGTTGCTCGACAAAGCCAATAAGGTGGAAACACTGCTGCCTTATGACAAAGGCCGCATGGCATATCTGGGTGAGTATCTGGAAGTGGCCCGTGCGCTCGGTTTTAATGAAATTAACCCTGAGCCGGTGCTGAATTTCATCCATTTTTACCGGGCGTATAAAACGCCGTATGAACAAGCCTGCCTGCGGATCGCTAACCAGATGGCAGTGGCCGGGCATAACGCTGCTAAAGCTGCGTTTTATGCCGGTGGCAGCGAGTTTGATATTCAGCTGGCTTACCTTGCTGCGGTGCGTCAGAGCGAGAACGAAGTGCCCTATGGCAACATCATAGCGTTAAACCAGAACGCCGCTATTTTGCATTACACTGCACTGGAGCGCACCGCGCCTGCCAAACGTCATTCGTTTCTGATTGATGCCGGTGCTGAGTTTAACGGCTATGCTGCCGACATTACCCGTACTTACAGTTACAACACTCAGGACGAGTTTGCCAGCCTGATCACTGCCGTGAATGAGGTGACACTGGAGCTGGCGGCAGCATTGAAACCGGGGCTGAAGTACGGTGAGCTGCATGTGAAATGTCATCAGCGTATTGCAGAAATACTGCAACAGTTTGATTTTGTTCGTATGTCAGCAGATGCCATTGTGGAGACTGAAATCAGCCGTACGTTCTTCCCACACGGTTTAGGCCATCATCTGGGATTACAGGTGCATGACGTTGGCGGCTTTATGGCCGATGAGCGCGGCACCCATGTGGCAGCGCCACAAAGTCACCCGTACCTGCGCTGTACCCGCATGATAGAGGCTAATATGGTGTTTACTATTGAACCTGGCCTGTATTTTATCGACAGCCTGCTAGCCGACCTGGCAGCAACAGAGCACGATAAGGCGATTAACTGGCAGAAAATTGATGCATTCCGCCACTATGGTGGTATTCGTATTGAAGATAACGTCATTGTGCATCAGGAACGTAACGAAAATATAACCCGTGAACTTAAGCTGGCATAACACCTAAGGACGCCTAAAGGGGATGCAATACCGCTCGATAATCCGGATCCTGGGGCTGCTGATCGCGATTTTCAGCATTAGTATGGTGCCACCGGCATTTGTAGCTTATTGGTACAAGGATGGTGCCGGCGTACCCTTTATTCTGTCTTTTGTGCTGTGTGTGGTTATCGGCTTTCTGATCTGGTACCCAAATCGTCAGTTTAAAGAAGAGCTGAAAGTGCGGGACGGCTTTTTAATCGTTGTCTTGTTCTGGATAGTGATCGGGGCCGTAGGGGCTATCCCGTTTATGCTGGCCAGTAATCCGCATTTGAACCTTGCCAGTGCGATGTTTGAAGCGTTTTCCGGCCTGACAACCACCGGTGCTACTGTGCTGACCGGCATTGAGTTTCTGCCCAAAGCCATTCTGTATTACCGCCAGCAGCTGCAATGGCTTGGAGGTATGGGGATCATCGTACTGGCCGTTGCTATTCTGCCAATGTTAGGTGTAGGCGGTATGCAGCTGTATCGCGCCGAAACACCCGGCCCGGTAAAAGATAACAAGATGACACCACGCATCGCCGATACAGCAAAGCATCTGTGGTATATCTATCTGGCACTGACGCTGGCCTGTGCTTTGTCATTTTATCTTGCCGGGATGAACTGGTTCGATGCGATATGCCATGCATTTTCAACCGTGGCGATCGGTGGCTTCTCGACGTATGACGCCAGTATTGGTCATTTTCAGAGCCCGTTGATAAACGGTATTTGTATGTTGTTTTTACTGCTGAGTGCAGTGAACTTTCCACTGCATTTTGCTGCTATTCGTGGCAAAAGCGTCAGCACCTATTTTCGTGACCCGGAGTTTAAAGCATTTTTGCTGATCCAGGCGGCACTGATCCTGATGTGCTTTCTGGTGCTGTGGTATACCAATGTGTATGACAGTAGTGCCGAAGCCCTGAACCATGCTGCATTTCAGGCGGTATCGATATCGACTACTGCCGGTTTTGCTACCGATGGTTTTGCTGCCTGGCCATTGTTCTTACCAATATTGCTGATTTTTTCCAGTTTTATTGGTGGCTGCGCCGGTTCCACCGGTGGCGGGTTGAAAGTCGTGCGGGTGCTGCTGTTGTTTTTGCAAGGGATCCGAGAGCTGAACCGGCTTATTCATCCGCGCGCGGTATACGCGATTAAGTTAGGCCGCCGGCCTGTAGCCGACCGCATCGTGGAGGCCGTGTGGGGCTTCTTCGCCGCTTATGCACTGGTGTTTGTCGTCATTATGCTGTTACTGCTGATGACCGGGTTGGATAATATTACCGCCTTTACCGCCACGGCGGCCTGCTTAAATAACTTGGGCCCAGGCCTTGGTGAAGTGGCTGCGAATTTCGGCGCTATACCCGACAGCAGCAAATGGCTGCTGATTGTTGCCATGGTGTTTGGCCGCCTTGAGGTGTTCACACTGTTGGTGCTTTTCACACCGGCATTCTGGAAAGACTGATGCCGGCTGAGCCGGCATCAGATGTCAGATAAAAATAGCACTGACCTGGAACAGCTTTTCAACTTCAACAATATGCTTTTTATCAACCATAAACAGGATGACGTGATCGTCGGTTTCGATCACGGTGCTGTCGTGGGCAATTAATACCTCATCACCACGTACTATAGCGCCAATAGTGGTGCCAGGTGGCAACTTGATAGCGCCAATCGGTTTTCCCACGACTTTGCTGGTGCTGCTGTCACCATGGGCAATAGCTTCGATGGCTTCAGCGGCACCGCGGCGCAGTGAGTAGACGTTAACGATGTCACCGCGGCGGATATGGGTCAGTAATGCCGAAATAGTCGCCTGCTGTGGTGACACGGCGATGTCCACTTCGCCGCCCTGCAGCAGATCAACGTAGGCACCGCGCTTAATCAGCACCATGGTTTTCTGTGCACCCATCCGTTTGGCCAGCATCGCTGACATAATATTGGCTTCATCGTCGTTGGTTACTGCGATAAATACATCTACCTGTTCGATGTTTTCCTCTTCCAGCAGTTCCGGATCTGAGGCATCGCCAACATATACCACGGTGTTATCCAGTGAGCTGGACAGGAATTCGGCGCGTTCTTTACCGCGCTCTATCAGTTTTACACTGTGGGTTTTTTCCAGCGCGCGGGCCAGGCCAAAGCCGACATTACCGCCACCGGCAATCATAATTCGGCGATAGCTGCGCTCCAGCTTTTGCAGCTCACTCATTACGGCGCGGATATGTTTAGTGGCGGCAACGAAAAACACTTCGTCATCGGCTTCAATAATAGTGGTACCAAGTGGCTTTATCGCATGGCCACGACGGTATATGGCTGCTACCCGCGTTTCGATATTTGGCATATGCTCTTTTAGCGCCGACAACGCGTGGCCAACCAGTAAACCGCCATAGTAAGCCTTAACCGCCACCAGGCTGACTTTACCACCGGCAAACTCCACTACCTGCAAGGCACCCGGATAGTCAATCAGCCGACGGATATAGTTCGTTACCAGCGCCTCAGGCGCAATAAAGTGGTCTACCGGCATATCGTCTTTATGAAACAGCTGATCGCGGTATTTCAGGTACTGATTGGTGCGGATACGGGCAATTTTAAGCGGGGTACTGAAAATACTGTAGGCCACCTGACAGGCAACAATATTCACTTCGTCGCTGTTGGTTACCGCAACGATCATATCGGCATCTTCCGCGCCGGCCTTTTTTAAAATATCCGGATGTGAGCTGTGGCCATGCACCACCTGCAAGTCGAACCTGTCCTGCAAGGCTCTTAGCTTGTCGATATTAATATCAACAACAGTGATATCGTTTTGCTCGCCAACCAGGTTTTCTGCCAGGGTGGCACCAACCTGACCTGCGCCTAAGATGATAATCTTCATGCTCGCTCACTATGTCGCTATTGGGGCTGATAAATGTCAGCTTAACTTTTTAACCAGTTTGGCATAGAAAAAGCCATCCAGATCACGCTCGCCGGGTAGTAATTGCCAGCCATTGTTGCTGCCGCTTGGCTGCTGTGGCAGCGCGACTAAACTGGCATCGCTGTTGTGCTGTAAAAACTGTTCAATCTGCATGCTGTTTTCCTGCGGCAATACGCTGCAAGTTGCATACAGCAAGGTACCACCTGGTGCCAGCAGCGCCCAGCACTGCTGCAGTATACGCTGTTGCAGTTCTGCAAGGGCCGCTATGTCGGCTTTCTTACGCAACCAGCGGATATCCGGATGGCGGCGTATTACGCCGGTGGCTGAGCAGGGCACATCAAGCAGAATACGGTCGAACAGCTGGCCTTGCCACCAGGTATCCGGTTCGCTGGCATCGGCGGCTAAAACCTTGGCTGTAAGACCAAGCCGCGCCAGGTTGTCGTGCACCCGCACCAGGCGTCTGGCATCTTTGTCCAGTGCTGTTACGCTGGCATCGGGGGCCAGTTCAAGGATATGACAGGTTTTACCGCCCGGCGCACAACAGGCATCCAGTATCTGCTGGCCGCTTTGCACATCGAGCAAGTTTGCTGCGTACTGTGCTGCGGCATCCTGCACCGAAAACCAGCCATCGCTATAACCCGGCAGGGTAGTGACATCCTGGGCTTGAGTGAGTTTGATGGCGGCTGGCAGGTCTGCCAGTGGCCGGCTGTAGTCGATGCCGGCACGGGTTAAGGCTGCAGCATAATCGGTTGCGGTAATTTTGCTGACATTAACCCGCAGCCATAGTGGGGCTTTGTGCTGGTTGGCGTCCAGTATCGCCTGCCACTGCTCAGGATACGCCTGCTGCAAAGCGGTGATGAACCAACCGGGGTGATTGAACTTAACAGCGGCCGGTGCGGCCTCGAAATTAAACAGCTCCTGCTGGCGCTGCACATTGCGCAGCACACCATTAATCAATTTAGTCAGTGACTGGCCTTTTAACTCGCGTGCAGCTTCTACCGTTTCACTTATCGCGGCATGGTCCGGAATGCGCATAAACTTCAGCTGATAAATACCGACATACAGCAAAAACTGCAGTGGCCGCAGTTGCTTGATCAGTGGTTTAGCCATCAGTTGGCTGCATACGGCTTCCAGCTGAGGCAGGTAACGCATGACACCAAAACAAATCTCCTGCAGCAGCGCTTTGTCCAGTGGGTTATCCAGCAGCGCCTGGGCCTTAGGTAATACCTCGGACAGTGACATCCCCTGATCAACCACATCAAAACAGCTGCGGGCCGCCAGCGCCCTTACACTCAAGCTCATTCAGACTGACCGATAATGCTGCCGACGCTGAACCAGTCAGCCCGGCCATTAAGAAAATCCGCTGCAGCCATCGGCTTTTTACCGGGTGGTTGCAGCTGACTGATAATCAGCTCACCTTCGGCACAGGCAATGCGGATTCCGTGTTTATCTGCTCCGGTTACTGTACCGCTACTGGCAGGGGCAGGGCGGTTTTGCGCGCTGGCTTGCCACACTTTAACTGTACCTTGAGGCAGGCTGATATAGCTTACCGGCCAGGGATTAAAAGCCCTGATCTCCCGCTCAAGCGCTATAGCGCTTTTAGCAAAATCAAGCTCCGCTTCATCTTTGTGCAGTTTTTCCGCGTAACTGGCTAAATCGTTATTCTGTACCTGTGCCTGCTGTTGTAGCCGGGGTAAATCTGCCAGTGCCTGCAGCAGCGCGTCCGGGCCAAGCTGAGCCAGCTTTTCGTATAGTGATGCGCTGGTATCGGTATTACTGATGTCACAGCTGACCTTGCTCAGCATGGCACCGGTATCCAAACCGGCGTCCATTTGCATTATGGTAATACCGGTTTGCGTATCGCCGGCCCAGATTGCCCGTTGGATCGGCGCTGCGCCGCGCCATTTCGGCAATAAAGAACCATGCACGTTAATGCAGCCAAGCTTGGGTGTATCCAGCACAACCTGTGGCAGAATAAGGCCATAGGCGACAACAATCATTAAATCTGCATTTAAAGCCGCAAGTTCGGCTTGTGCAGCAGATTTTTTTAATGATTTTGGCTGGTACACGGCGACATCGTGCTGTATTGCCAGTTGTTTTACCGCACTGGGCTGCAATTGCTGCCCACGCCCGGCCGGCCGGTCAGGTTGGGTGTACACAGCAACAACATCATGTTCAGAATTTAGCAGTGCTTGCAGATGGCGCGCCGCGAAGTCGGGCGTGCCTGCAAAAATAATACGTAAGGGAGTGGTCACAGTCGTTCCTGTTTACAGCGCGTGGCGCTGTGCCATTTTGGCTTCTTTTTCCAGCTTTTTCCTGATGCGATCCCGCTTTAACGGAGACAGGTAATCGATAAACAGCTTACCGAGTAAATGATCAAGTTCGTGTTGCAGACAAATAGCCAGCAAACCGTCGGCATGCAGCTCAAACCAGTTACCGTCTCTGTCTTGCGCTTTTACTGTTACTTCAGCTGCGCGCTCAACTTTTGCATAGTTCTGCGGCACAGACAAACAGCCTTCTTCATAGCTGGTTTCACCGCTGCGTGAGGTAATTTCCGGGTTAATAAACACCATGGGTTCATTACGATCTTCAGAGATATCGATCACTACGACGCGTTTGTGCACATCGACCTGTGTCGCTGCCAGCCCGATGCCGTTTTCGTCATACATGGTATCGAGCATATCAGTCACTAACTGCTCAATCTCGGCTGTAATATTGTCTACCGGTTTTGCTACTGTACGTAGCCGTTCATCCGGAAAATGTAAAACTTGTAAAACTGCCATAACACCTACAAAAATATGCTTTGTTTCAAAGGTTGTGGTATGTTTTAATTTTAGCCATTAATCCGCTGTATTAACAGCTTAGTGTGCAATAATTACAACAAGATCGAGCTCAAGGATGCAGGCATGCTGAAAAAAATTGCAATGATTGTCACTCTGATTGTATTGAGTGGCTGCTTTAACGTGTTTGCGGACGTGCTAAAGATCCGTGGCGATGCTCCTGCAAACTATGTGGTTAAAAAAGGCGACACGCTGTGGGATATTTCTGCACTTTATCTGAATGAACCCTGGCTGTGGCCGCAATTGTGGCAGATGAACCCGCAAATTGATAACCCACACCTGATTTTCCCCGGCGATACCTTGACCTTAACTTATGATGCTCAGGGCAGACCAAGGCTGGTGGTTAATGACAACGTGAAGCGCTTATCTCCGGGCATTCGCAAAACGATGAAAGGTGGGGATGCAGTAAGTACGTTACCCCTCAGCATGATCCGCCACTACCTGACTTTTGAACAAGCTCTGAGCGACGAGCAAATAGAAGCGCTACCTTATATTCTGGGCTCAAATGCCAATGTTAAGAATTCTGTCAGTGACCATACCATTTATGCCAAAGGTGTGCTGGAGTCCGGCGCTTCGTATGGTGTATATCGTAAAGGCAAACCTTACATTGATTTAGAAACCGGTGAACTGCTCGGGTACGAAACCACTTTAATTGCCACTGCGCGCGCTTTTCGAAGTGGCCGTGAAGCTACAGAAGAAACGCCAGCTGAAGCTGCATCGCTGAATGTACTTAGTGTCAAGCGTGAGATTAAACAGGGCGATCGCGTGATGCCTGCACTGGAAGGCCAGGCGCTACCCGCTTTTTTTGTTATGCAAAAGCCTGAGTTTGATGTCAGCGGCACCATTATCGATACCACGTCTAACCTGCGTGAGTTTTCTAAGTGGGATATCGTGGTACTGAACCGGGGCACGCTAAGTGAACTGAAAGCCGGACATATGTTGGGCATCTATCGTAATTCACCAACTGTGATCGATGGCGAAAATGGCCCGGTGTATGTTGAGGACGCAAACAAGCTACAGAAGATGTTTAAGAACTTTGGCGAAGATACTATCACGCTGCCACGGGAAAAAGTGGGTGAGTTGATGGTATTTAAAGTGTCTGAGCGCACCAGCTTCGCTATCGTGACCAAAACCCAACGGCCTATCCGTGTTGGTGACATGATCGCCAACCTGTAACAAATCTCAGGGAGCCGGTTTGTCATGGATGAACTCCATAACTGGCTCGCTTTAGCCTCTGTGCATGGCCTGGATGGCCTGAAGTACCAGCGACTTCGCGAGCACATTTCATTGGCTGAGCTGGTTAAACTACCGGCCAGTACACTTCGTAATATCGGGTTTACTGAGCGTCAGGCATACTTGCTGACGCAGGAGTCTATGCCTAAAGCCGAGTCAGCGCTGCGCTGGCTGGACAGCTCACAGAACCACCACGTTATAACTTATGCCGATGTGCGCTATCCGGCACTATTGAAACAAACAAAACAGCCTCCACTATTACTATTTGTAAAAGGTGACCCTCAGTTGCTGTCGCAACAACAGCTGGCAATGGTCGGAAGCCGGCAGCCCACCCCAACCGGGCGCAAGGTAGCCCATAACTTTGCGGCTGAGCTGACACAACAGGGCTATCTGGTAACCAGTGGTATGGCCCGAGGTATTGACAGCGAGAGCCACAAAGGCGCGTTAAGTGCAGGTGGTCTGACGATAGCCGTATTGGGCCACGGTTTAGAGCAGGTCTATCCTTCATCTAACAAGATATTGGCGCAAGCTATTACTGAGCAAGGCGCCCTGGTATCTGAATATTTTCCGGATGTGCAGGCCAGAGCTGAGTTTTTTCCGCAACGTAATCGCATTGTGGTCGGGTTGAGCATTGGTACTATAGTGGTTGAAGCGGCGCTGAAAAGCGGCACTTTGATAAGTGCCAACCTGGCAGCAGAATACAGCCGGGACGTATTTGCGGTGCCAGGCTCGGTATATAGCCCACAGTCGGCTGGCTGCCATGCGTTGATCCAGCAAGGGGCTAAACTGGTAACCAGCGTGGCCGATATAGTAGAAGAGTGGAGCTTTTTTAGTCAAAGTTGTCTAAAAAGTAGTATTGAGGAAGAAAAAAGTACGGAAACGGACTTGTTTGCCCGTCAGTTGTTGGCTAACGTAGGAGATGAAGTTACCGCAGTTGATCTGATTGCAGAGCGCGCCGGCCTGGTGATTGCTGATGCAACAATAGCGCTGCTGCAGCTGGAGTTGGCTGGAGAAGTAGCAGCAGTTCCTGGTGGCTACATAAGAGTGAGGAGTGCCTGAGTATGTTTGATATCCTCGTTTACCTGTTCGAAAACTATATCCACAACGAATCTGACATTTACGTTAATCATGCCGATCTGACCAAAGAGTTAAGCCGGGCGGGTTTTCATGACGACGATATCTTTAAAGCGCTAAAGTGGCTCGACAACCTGTCTGCGCTGCAGGAAAGTCATGTCAAGCCATACCTGTCAAAAGGAGCGTCCAACGCGACACGTATTTACAGTGCGCCAGAATTGGCAAAACTGGAAGTAGAGTGTCAGGGGTTTCTGTTGTTTCTGGAGCAGATTAATGTACTGGACGCTGTCACCCGGGAGATGGTGATTGATCGGGTGATGGATTTAGATGGCAATAGTATCAGCCTGGAAGACTTGAAGTGGGTAGTGCTGATGGTGCTGTTCAACGTTCCGGGCCATGAATCCGCTTATGCCCAGATGGAAGACTTAATTTTTGATGAACCTGAAGGGCCGCTGCATTAAGCGGCCTTTAACTTTATGACCGACGATTCTGCGCTATTCTCGTTGCCACAACAGCAGCAACTTTGCCCTTTATGTCAGCAGCCTCTGGTGATGAAATCCGGTAAGAACGGTCCTTTTCTTGGCTGTAGTGCTTACCCGGCTTGTCACTATATCAAGGCGCTGCATCAGCATGAAACCGCGATTGTTAAAGTGCTGGACACTGAAGCCTGCCCTGAATGCAGTGCGCCTTTGGCGGTGAAGAATGGCCGCTATGGTATGTTTATTGGCTGCACAAACTATCCCCAATGTCATTTTGTTGTACATGAACAGGATGAACAACCACAGGCTGATCGGCTGGGCTGTCCAAAGTGTAAGAATGGTCATTTAACCGAGCGGGTAAATAAATTTGGTAAACACTTCTGGGGCTGCGATAACTACCCGAAGTGTAAATTTTTACTGAATGACAAACCTGTCGCCGGGCAGTGCTCAGATTGTGGTTTTAGCTTACTGATAGAAAAAAAGGGCCAGCTGTTCTGTGCGGACAAACGCTGTGCTGTAAAACAACCGGCGCCAAAGTAGCGCCGGTTCAGTTGTTTAACTCAGCCTTGCTGCCATTTGTGTCAGCTCAGGAAACGCTGTTTCTGGTAACAAGGTTATTAATTTCTCAAACCGGGTTTTAAGTTCTGTTGTTGTTGCACCGGACAAATTGATATGGCCCATCTTTCTGCCCGCCCGTTTCGTTTTACCGTACCAGTGCAGGTGTAAGCCCGGTATGTTAAGAATGGCTTCTGGCACGCTATCTTCGCCGAGGATATTCACCATCAGGCTTGGCCGCACCAATGCCGTGCTACCCAGAGGTAAATCGCATACCGCCCGCAGGTGCTGTTCAAACTGACAGACGTCGGCACCTTGCTGCGTCCAATGGCCAGAGTTATGTACCCGCGGTGCTATTTCGTTAACCAGCAGCTCGCCGTTAACGTCAAAAAACTCAATCGCTAATACACCAATGTAATTGAGTTGATTAGCCACCGCAGTAAACATCTGCTGTGCCTGTTGTTGCAGTTGCTCATTCCCGGCTACGGCCAGTGATACGCTTAGCACACCGTTAACGTGGTGATTTTCGGTCAGAGGGAAAACCTTTACTTCACCATTGGCACGACGGGCGCCAATCAGAGACACTTCACGCTGAAACGGAATAAACTGCTCGGCAACGATGCTTTGTTTACTGTCTGCCTGAAGAAACGCATCCAGTTGCTGCCACAGTGCAGCGGCATCCTCAGCGCGCTTTAAGCGCCATTGGCCTTTGCCGTCGTAGCCAGCCAGTGCACTTTTAAATACTAAGGGTAAACCCAGTTTGCGAATAGCTTGTTCAAAGTCCGTTTCGTTATTAACGATATGATAAGCGGCAGAACGCACAGCTGCGTCATCCAGCAACTGTTTTTCTAATCGACGGTCACCACCGGCTTTTATCGCGGTTTCGCCGGGTAAAAACTTACCGCTTTGCTGACACTGCGCCAGAATCGGTAGAGGTATATGTTCAAACTCTGCTGTAACAACGTCGGCATCGGCAATGGCCTTGTCCAGACCTTTACCTAAAGGCTGCTGTGTTAACGGGTGCACTACACTGTCGCTGTTAACATCATACGCACTGATGCTGATGTTCAGCGGTGCACCGGCCAGTGACATCATCCGCGCTAGCTGGCCGGCTCCCAGTACTAATACCTTCATAATTGCACCTGTGATGGATCTGGCTGGCTTAACACCATATCTGTTTGCGCCTGACGGAACTCATCGATTTTTGTCATCAGTTCAGGGCTGTGTGTGGCCAGAATTTGCGCCGCTAATAAACCGGCGTTGGCTGCACCCGCATCGCCAATGGCTAAAGTGCCCACTGCTACGCCTTTTGGCATTTGTACGATAGATAACAGTGAGTCCAGGCCTTTTAGTGCCTTTGACTGCACAGGTACACCTAACACCGGTAAACTGGTAAAGGCAGCTGCCATGCCCGGTAAATGCGCAGCGCCACCGGCACCGGCAATAATTACTTTTAAACCGCGGCTGGCTGCAGAGCTGGCATAATCCGCCAGCAACTGCGGCGTGCGGTGTGCGGAAACAACTTTGGTTTCATAGGCAATACCGAATTTATCCAGCATATCAGCGGCGTTTTTCATAGTAGGCCAGTCTGAGGTGGAGCCCATGATGATACCAACTTGCATTGTTGTTTCCTTCTGAACGTGATGAACTAAAAGCGTGAAGGCGCTATTATAGCCAGTTGCGCAAGCGAAGAAAATTTTAACTGTGAATTTCCGTTCGTATACTGGAGTAACTGTAAGAAATGACGGCGTTGGATTCTGTAATTCAGGCTCTGAATGATGGTGGTGTAATAGCCTACCCGACAGAGGCGGTATTTGGCTTGGGCTGTGATCCTGATAATGAAACGGCAGTAATGGCATTACTGGCGATAAAGCAACGCCCGGTTGAAAAGGGTCTTATCCTGATTGCTGCCGATTACTCACAGCTTTTGCCCTATGTGGATGATACTGCTATACCCCAGGATAAACGTGCCAAGATTTTCGCAAGCTGGCCAGGCCATGTTAGCTGGGTGCTACCGGCTAGCACGACAGCTCCGAAATGGATTACTGGTCAGTTTGATTCCATTGCCGTGCGCGTCAGCGCTCATCCAATCGTACAGCAGCTGTGCCGGGCTTACGGCAAACCGCTGGTGTCAACCAGCGCGAATTTATCCGGCCAACCATCAATTACCGATCCGGTTGAGCTGGAGCAAAGTTTAGGTTCGCTGCTATCAGTTATTATGCCGGGCGCTTTGGGCGGCGCGACGCAGCCGAGCCAAATCCGCAATGCATTAACCGGCGATATCGTAAGGAGTTAAGGTGGCACAGACACAACCGCATGAGCATTTAACGGCTGTACAGCAGTTTTTACAACAGTTGCAGAATAGTATTTGCAGCAGCCTGGAACGTGCTGATGGCAAAGCGCAGTTTGTCGAAGACGCCTGGCAGCGTGCAGAGGGCGGCGGTGGCAAAAGCCGGGTGCTCACAGGTGGCGCTGTGTTTGAACAAGCCGGGGTTAACTATTCTCATGTGTTTGGCGCTAATATGCCGGCTTCGGCTACGGCGCACCGGCCGGAATTGGCCGGACGCAGCTTTAATGCCTGTGGTGTGTCTTTAGTTATCCATCCTAATAATCCTTATTTACCAACGACGCATGCTAATGTGCGGTTTTTTATCGCGGAAAAAGCAGGTGAAGCGCCGGTATGGTGGTTCGGTGGTGGTTTTGACTTAACGCCGTACTACCCGTTTGAAGAAGATGTAGTGCATTGGCACCAGACCGCCAAAACCGCAGTTGACCCGTATGGCGAGCAATATTATCCGGCCTATAAAAAATGGTGTGACGATTATTTCTTTTTAAAACATCGTGGCGAAACCCGCGGTGTCGGTGGTTTATTCTTTGACGATTTAAATCAGCCTGGTTTTGATACTAGCTTCGCGTTGATGCGCTCAGTCGGTGAGGCGTTTATTCCGGCCTATCTGCCGATTGTTGAAAAACGCAAAGCTACACCCTTTGGTGAGCGTGAGCGACAGTTCCAACTATACCGTCGTGGCCGTTATGTGGAATTTAATCTGGTGTATGACAGGGGAACGCTGTTTGGCTTGCAAAGTGGCGGTCGCACAGAGTCGATTCTGATGTCGATGCCGCCACTGGTGCGCTGGCAGTACGGTTACCAGCCTGAAGCAGGTAGTGCAGAAGATCAGTTGTACCAGCGCTATTTAAAACCACAGGATTGGCTGAAGCTTGAGCCTTAACAGTTGATCATATGGCTTGCCAGTTGGCCTATCGACTGGCGAATACCTTCCCGCAGCATCTTATTCTCTACCACCTCATCCAGCGCCTGATCCATACAAAACATCCATTGATCGCGCAGCTGCTCGTTGACAGTAAAAGGCATATGGCGGGCCCGCAGTCGCGGATGGCCGTACTTTTGTTCAAACAGGGCAGGGCC
>NZ_DATCSY010000031.1:0-6254 GCF_036568245.1 Rheinheimera sp.
ATCCTGTCCAGTGGTAATTGCTGCAGATAACTCAGAGAAGAGAAGCCAATACCAAAATCATCGATGGCAACTTTGATACCAAAATTTTTCAGCTTATGTAGTGCTTCAATAACTATCTTCGGCTCATCCATCACCACTGACTCGGTAATTTCCAGCTCCAGTAACTGCGGGCTAATCTGATGTTGTCGCACACAATCAATTACAGATTGCACAAAGCCATGATTCCTGAACTGCGGCATAGACACGTTAACCGCCACCCTCAAACCACTGAAGCCATGCTTCTCAAGTTTTTTAACCTGCAAGCAAGCCTGCTCCAGCACCCAGCCGCCAATCTCAACAATAAGGCCGGAATATTCTGCCAATGGAATAAAAACAGCCGGAGAAACAAACTGTCCATTACCAAGTGGCCAGCGCAGCAAGGCTTCCATCCCAACAACACGCTTATCGGCAAGTGATATCTGTGGTTGATACCACAGCTCAAGCCGGTCATGAGAAAAATCCTGGCGCAACATGCGCAACATCGCAAGCCGCTCAGACATTTCATCTTCCATGTCCGCTTTATAGTACTGGTAATTCTGGCTGAGCTGCTTTTTCGCCTTATTAAGCGCGATATAAACATGCTTCAGAATTGTCAGGCCTTGCTCTGCGCTATCGGTCAGCCGACACAGGCCAAAGGTCGCATTCACCTGTAACGCATGCTCTGAGGCATGGAATGGTTCTTCAAACACGGCCTGTAAACGCTCTGGCGTCAATTCGCTCTCTGGCCCGACCAAACCAAAAACGTCAGCACCAATACGTCCCAGCTGAGACGATATGCCAAAATGCTCGATCAGGCGCATGGTTACGGCAATTAAAAGTTCATTGCCTACATCCTGTCCCAGGCCATCGTTAACATCGGAAAAGTGATCAATGTCGATCAGCACAGCAACATTATTATCCGCTTCGTAGCGCTTGGTATCCTGTAAGATCTGGATGAACTCGTTACGGTTAGGCGTTTTGGTTAACGGGTCGATATAGGCAGCATGCTTGAGTTGCTGGAATAAGGTGACGTTTTCATATCCGATAGAGATATTGCTCAGGAATACCTCTATCAGTTGACGGTCAAGCGCTTCGATTGGCCGGTTTGTTTCTATATATACAGCCGCGCTATGTGTATCATTGCCCAGATACAGTACGGTATCCAGATCGGTGAACTGGTGTTCCCTGGTACGCAAACACTGCGTGATCTGACTGACGATACGCGGATTATCCAGTCTTTCTAACTGACATTTGATGTAAGGCGCATAGTGCCCGGCAGCGCCAAGCACATAAATATTCTCACTGGTGCTGCCATCGTCTTCTATTTGCGCACACAAAACGCCTTCAGCATGCAACCCTATTAACGATGAGATTTGTGTTACAACGCCTTCTGAAAACTCGTGTAAAGAGTGCTGCTCAAGCAAGTTAGCGCCGGCATTTATAATTTTCTGCAAACCACGCCGGCTTTGATTGATGGTGCGGATTTGTTGATAAGAACGTAAAGAAGCAATAATTGACGTAACCAGTTTACTGCGGGTTAGCTCAGTCTTGGTTTTGTAATCGTTGATATCGTACTCTTTGATGACACTCTCTTCGGGTGCATATCCTGGTTGTCCGGTCCTCAGAACAATCCTGAGTTCATCCATCCCAAGGTCATCACGGATCTGCTGTACTACTTTCAGTCCGGCATCATCAGACTCCATCACAACATCAAGCAGTACTAAAGCGGTTTGTGGATTTTTCCGCAGAAACTCAACTGCTTCTTTGCCTGAATATGCATGGTGAAACACGAGTTGTTTCCCCATGACGGTCAGATCATTAAGTGCCAGTTTAGTTACGGTATGGATCTCTTCATCGTCATCAACGATAAGCAGGTGCCACTCTCCCAGCGTGTTTTCCTTAGCGGGTCCTACTGGCTCGTCTTCTGCTAAAAACAGAAAATCCTCATCTGTTTCCTTTGACACCATCGCTCAGCCTTATTAAATGATTCCGTTTAAATATACATGCTTAATATGTATAAGAGTAAGTTATAACAGATTTTATTTTGAGCAAAGCGTATTGACCGACTTGCCGCAAATTTTATGAAATGCCAAGATAGCGGCATCGATAAAAACTGGCAATGCACACTATGACCAAGATTCACTCATTAAGTGGCCAGCAACGGCTGCTGCAGCTTGCCAGAAATCAGTTTGGCTCGGGTGTGATGCCGGCAGACAGTGCTACCGGTAACAATACTAATCAGCAACAGGGCCACTTTGCGGACAAACACCAGCAGTTAGCTGCCCGTTCAGGCGCCGCTGCGGGGCAAGCTGGATTGACTCTGGCACAGCGAGCCGAGCGGCGTTTACAGATGCAACGTGAACGCCAGCAGCATAACCTGGAACGGGTCATGGCGCTGGCATTGGAATACTGTCCGGAGCATGTTTCTGCCCAGGATATTGACCCGGATTGGTTTCAACAGTTTTGCGAGCTGATTCTGGATATTTCCAATCACAGCATGCAACAACTCTGGGCAAAAATCCTGGCCGGCGAAATCGCC
Source organism: Rheinheimera sp. (assembly GCF_036568245.1). GTDB lineage: Bacteria > Pseudomonadota > Gammaproteobacteria > Enterobacterales > Alteromonadaceae > Alishewanella. The sequence goes on from NZ_DATCSY010000031.1 coordinate 2,558, forward strand.
AGCCCTGGAAAATTCTCTCTAAAGACGTTACATACACTAAAGCGCATGAGTTACAAAGAAGCTATGGCGTTGCAGCAGGCGGCAAATTTGAGCTGCCGCCCTCGTCAGGATCCTACCGCAAGGATCTATTTCGGTTATATCCACCGACCTTCACTGTGGCGGGTGCTGACAGGCCGCAACAGGGCAGTACTGAATCTGAGCCAGTTTGGGCTAAGTTACACTCAAATCCTTAGTCTGGTAGATATTGGTTTGTTACACAGCTCGGAAATAGAAAGTGGCGAATTACCAGCCGGCCATCAGATAAACTGGCAGTATCAACAACTCAGTGTAAACGGCAGTATAACCAGCAAGAATGTTGTACTGCAGTACTACAAATACACCGCCAGTGGTGCTGAGTTGTTACCACTACTCAGTACTCAGCCAAATCAGCAGTATCTGGATGCTCTTAAACTATTGCTGGCTGACGTGATCAGCTTTGCCTGAAGAACACCAGCGCAGAATCACGTCCAGCTTAGCGGCTTCCAGTGGCTTAAAAATGACGTCATTCATGCCAGCGCGGAGGAAGTTACTGACCTCTTCGTCAAGCGCATGCGCAGTAAAAGCCAGGATGGGCGTATGTTGGTAGTCGGTTAACTGGCGTAATCTCCGGGCCACTTCGGTGCCAGCAATGTCAGGCAACTGAATATCAAGCAAAATCACATCAAAAGACTGCTGCTGGCATAAGCTCAACGCTTCAGTACCACAGGTTGCTGTGTGCAACTGTACTGGCTGATCTTTTAGCAGCACCTGAATAAAAGCAAGGTTGGTTGCGTTGTCGTCAACAACCAGCAGCTGCGGTAATGCAGACTGTGCCGGTACTTCAGACAATATGTCATTCAGACAAAAAGGTGTTTCGTAAACGCTAAATTGCAGCGCCTCCTGCCACACCGCCCGTTGACTCTTTGCGGCATAACACCGCACGCGGCAACGCGCACTTAACTGTTGCAGCTCAGTATGCCACCTGACCAAATCTGCCGGTTCTGGTAACATCACCACCGCAACATCGTAAGCAAACTGCTTACTTTTTCTTGCCAACTCATGCAGATCTGAGCATTTAGCCAGATAATCGGTCAACGTGGTCAGCACCTGGCTACGTTCAGACAAGCTGCTTGCCTGACTGTCGAATAACAGCAAATGAGGCATCTTAGGCAGCACAATAGCCGAACTCTCTGCCACAGGTAATGTCAGCGTTACGGTGCAACCAAGCCCATCGAGAGACTGTACAGTTAACATAGCCTGCAGCCGCCGTTTCAACACCAGCAGAATACCAATATCACTTTCATGCCACTGCAATGTTCTGGTGTCGTCGCCGTTTAATAGCTGCCTGACCCGTGATGTAATACCATCACCGTTACCTGTAACACTGATATGCAGATGGCTATCCGAAGGACGCACGTTCAGTGCCAGTCGCAAGGTAAGTTCTGAAACGGCATTTGCCCGCCCCCCTACTTGCACTATAGCCTGCAGTAGTATCGCCAGTTGCTGTAGCGGCAAACAAACTTCATGGCAAATATTATCTGCCCCCTCAAACACCTGTAGCTCAACATTTCTGTCTTTAAAATGCTGGCGTATCTGTGGAACCTGCTCTGAAAACCACTGCGTTAAATTAATCTGAGCTGGCACCTCTTCAACATTACCAAGCTCCAGTTGCAACAAAGCCATCTGAGCTGCCAAAGCAGATAAAAACTCGGCGTCGCCAAGCTCTGTTTGCTGCTGTTGCATCTGACGTAAATTAATCAGCCGGTTTTGCACCAGTTGGACAAACTGCGTGTAGCGCAGCTCCGATTTATTGCACTGCAGCCGTATTTCTGACAACAGTTGCAATTGCTGCTCTGCTTTTTGTTGCTGTTGCTGTAGCTCTGTTCCGAGCTGGCCGGCACGTTCTGCCAAAAAGTGGGTAAGTTCATTCAATGCAGATTTAAGTGGCAACAGCTCAGGCACAAGCTCTTCTGTAACACTCACATTCAACTGACCATGGCATAACTGGTTCAGCTTATGAGTCAGCAAACTGACATCAGTATGCTGCCGCTGCGCAACTTGCTGCAGGTTGTTATGCAGTATCATCAGCATGACAATGCCAATCAGCCCCACTATGGCAACAGGTAAAAGCCACTCACTGATACCATTGACTGGTGCAAACAGTAATACCATATAATATTGCTGCTCTGTACTGGCTTGCACGCTGCTGTCTGCGGGCAATGGCTGGAATACCAATACCCCTTCAGCGTGTGGTTCTGTTGCATAAGAGGTTACTGCTTCGTCTGGCCTGGCTGCATTCAGCATCGCAGGCAAACCGGCTGCAACTAACAAACGATTCTGCTGGGAGTAAACCGCAATAGCAGTTAAAGGCACGACACTGGTTAAGCGTAAGTTGTTCAGCTGAGCCTTTAGCACATCTGTATCTTTATCTTTTAGCATCGGCCGGACGCTAAATTGCAACATGGTTGCGGTCTGTTCAATCTGAATACGTTGCTGTGCTTGTGTCTCCAAGTGAAACCAGATTGCACTGAACACCATCATCACTACAACTGCAATCAGCCATGGCAACGTTAACTGCCTGAAATAGTTTATCAAAAGCGGACCCGGACTGATTTAAAAGTACGGTAACTATAAAACTATTCTATCAGGCTAACAAGGATACAACAGAGGAATAACATTAACAGCGATGCCGGTAACGGCATCACTGGACAGAATTAAAAATGGACTTCAACCCCGGCGAAAACACCTTTGAAACTAAGATCGGTATAGATGTTATCGACATCATCAAGCTGTAAATCTACCTGGCGGTAGCCAAGTTTCAGCTTCATATCAATGGCCAGATTATCCAGCAGTGAATAAGCAATGCCCGCCTGAGCGTCATATAGCTGACTGCCATCATAAGAAATGAAGCTCCCCTGAGCAAATACATCAAAACCGGTCAGAGGCAGACCAACACGCACTGCGCCATACAGCATTGGTATCCACTCAGAAAAATCCTGCTGAACAGCCAGCCCATCGGCAACTGAAACCTCTGACACCGCTATACTTCCATCCAGATACTTGCCGTTGATACCCAGATCCAGGCTAAACAAGTCATTATCCAGAACCTCGTAATAAAGTACGTAATCTGTGCTGGTGATATCTGCCCGATTCTGAACTTGGGTACCATTTGGAAAATCAGTTCCATTGAAACTAAAGTTGTCATCTAGCAAAGTGCTACCCGATGACTCCAGTTTATTACGCTGTAAACGGATGTTTGGAATTAAAGGTAATGGATGCTCCAGCGCCAGGTAATATGACGTCTGTGTTTTATCGTCAAAATTGAATGCCTGCAGCTGATCAGTGTTGGCAAAGCTGCCATCAACGGAGGTGCGCCAGCCATCAGCACCTAAATAGAGACCAAGCAAAGTATCAGCTTGAGCTGCACTACTGAGTAGTGCGCCGCTTAGCGATAACAACAATGCTGTTTTTTTCATGCGTTTTACCCTTGAGTTAATAATTCTGACAGATCAATCAGTGCGGCATTTGCACGTGAAATATAGTTTGCCATTACCAGACTATGGTTCGCCATTAAACCAAAACCACTGCCGTTGAGTACCATGGGGCTCCAAACCGCCTGCTGAGTTGCTTCCAGTTCACGGATGATTTGCCGCAAACTTATCATGGCATTTTTTCGCTT
>NZ_DATCSY010000032.1:0-7788 GCF_036568245.1 Rheinheimera sp.
TGTTCATACCGGGCCTAATACCTGGGAAACCCGCTATTTTGTTGACGGCGCCGATTTAGCGACGCCGTCGACGCTGACATTTGATGCCAATGGCCAGTTACTGACACCGGCAACACCGTCGACGGTAGCGCTAAGCTACACCCCGACCACCGGCGCCGCCGTGATGAACTTTGGTGTCAACCTGACCAACAGCACCCAGTTTGGCAGCGGTTTTAATATTTATAAGAACGACGCTGACGGTTTCACCGCCGGTGAGTTTGCCGGTGTTGCTATTGCTGAAACCGGTGAAGTGTTTGCCACCTTTACCAATGGCGAAACCAAGCTGCAGGGCCAGGTGGTGCTGGCTAACTTTGCCAATGTAAATGGCCTGGAAACCGGTAATAAAACCGTATGGTACGCCACCAATGAATCGGGCGCTGCGCTGTATGGCACACCGGATGCCGGTAGCTTCGGTGCGCTGCTGTCCGGGGCTTATGTTGGTTCTAACGTTGATATCAGCGAGCAGCTGGTTGATTTGATGGCGTTCCAGCAAAACTATCAGGCCAACGCCAAAACCATCAGCAGCGCTGATGAAATGATGCAAATTCTGTTTAGCGCCACCTAAGGTACCGCATTATGGAACGCTTAATTTATACCGCTGTTTCGGGCGCTGAGCTGAACCAGACGGCGCTGCGCGTCAGCGCTAACAATCTGGCCAACGTCAATACGCCCGGCTTTAAAGCCGACATTGAACAGGCGCAGGCGATGATGGTGGCTGGCGATGGTTTTCGCAGCCGTTATCAGGCACAGCTACTGCCGGTATTCACCAGCCTGAGCAATGGCCCGGTACAACAAACTGGCCGTGATCTGGACGTGGTATTAAGCGATGGCGGCTTTCTGGCTGTTACTGATGCCGAGGGCAACGAAGCCTACACCCGTGCCGGTAATCTGCAGGTTGAAGCCGATGGCCGGCTGACATTAAACGGTTACACCGTACAAGGTGAGCAGGGCGATATTGTGCTGCCGGAATTTGGCGCCATCGACATTGGCGCCGACGGCACTATTAACTTGCTGCCGGTGGGCGGTGGTGTTATCGAGCAGGAAGGCCGGCTGAAACTGGTCAGTGCCGGTGATAACACTCTGGTGAAAGGGCTGGACGGTTTACTCAGGCCACAACAGCAGGACGAACTGGCAGCCGATCTGGCTATTACGCTGCGTACCGGTGCACTGGAAGGCTCTAATGTTAACGCGGTGGAAGAAATGGTCAGCACCATGAACATCAGCCGTCAGTTTGAAATGAATATCCGCATGATGAAAACCGCCGATGAGCTTGCCGTGTCAGGTAACAAACTAATAAGCGGCAACAGCTAACAGGAGCAGTGCAATGAATTCAGCTTTATGGGTAAGTAAAACCGGTTTGGCGGCGCAGGACATGCGCATGACCACGATTTCTAACAACCTGGCGAACGTCAGTACCGCTGGCTTTAAAAAAGACCGGGTGGTGTTTGAAGATTTGTTTTACCAGATCCAGCGTCAGCCGGGTGGTCAGGCGGATGAGCTGAACCAGGTACCATCTGGTATTCAGGTCGGTACCGGTGTGCGGATAAACGGCACGCAAAAAATCTTTACCGAAGGCAACTATGAAACCAGCAACAACCCGCTGGATGTTGCGATTACCGGCCAGGGCTTTTTCCAGATGGAAAGCCCTGACGGTGAAATTCTGTATAGCCGCAGTGGTCAGTTTCAGCCCAATGCTGAATCATTGATGGTAAACGCCAACGGTTTGCCACTGCTGCAAAATATCGCCATCCCGGAAAATGCCACCAAGATCACCATCGGCAGTGACGGCACTGTCACTGCTGTGCTGGCCAATGAAATTGAGCCGGTAGAGCTGGGCCAGATTTTAACGGTGAACTTTGTTAACCCGGCAGGTTTGGAAGCGCTGGGCGGTAACTTGTTCCGTGCTACTGCGGCCTCTGGCGAGCCGATTGAAGGTGTGCCGGGTGAAGAGGCATTTGGTGCGTTACAGCAGGGTGTGATTGAAGGCTCTAACGTCAGCGTGGTTGACGAAATGGTCAGCATGATTGCGGTGCAACGCGCCTATGAAATGAACGCCAAAGTGGTGTCTGCGGCAGATGAAATGCTGCGCTTTATTAACCAGAGCCTGTAACTGATGAAAACCTTATCCGTGTTGTTATTCATCTGTGTGCTGGCAGGCTGTGCCAGCCCGTCTGAACCTGTGCATCAGGCTGACTGGGAGCAGGTGGTAGCAGCGCGCAGTGACGAAGCACAGCCTGGCCTGACTGAGGGCAGTCTGTACAGTGACCGCTATATGTTTACGCTGTATGAAGACAAACGTGCCTATCGTGTGGGTGACATTCTGACAGTCGAGCTGAACGAGCGCACCCAGTCGAGTAAAAGCGCCGATGCCAGTGTTGACAAAAATACCGGCATCAATGTCGGTGTGCCGCTGGTGGGTAACCTGAATACATCAGAGCTGGCGATGGAGCTGAATTCACGCTCACGCTTTGACGGCGAAAGTACCGCCAGCCAGCAAAATTTCCTGCGGGGCTCTATTACCGTGCGTGTTACCGATGTGCTGCCAAATGGCGCTTTGGCTATCCGCGGTGAAAAATGGATCAAGCTGAATCAGGGCGACGAATATATCCGCTTACAGGGCCTGGTGCGGCCGGAAGATATTGATGTTACCAACCGGGTGTCGTCACAGCGTATTGCTGATGCGCGTATCAGTTACTCCGGCAAAGGCGAAATGGCCCGAGCCAGCCAGGCCGGCTGGTTTACCCGTTTATTTAACATACTTAACCCGTTTTAACTGAGGTGTTATGAAAACGCTTATTGCCGGTTTGCTATCAAGCTTGCTGATATTGCCAGCCGCAGCGAGGCCGCTGCTGGAGCTTGTGGATATTCAGGGCGTACGTGATAACCAGCTGGTTGGTTATGGTCTGGTGGTGGGCTTGCCCGGCTCGGGCGATAAAACGCAGATTAAATTTGCCGCCCAGTCACTGAACAATATGCTGAAGCAGTTTGGTGTGCAGCTGGATGAAAGTAACCTGCCTAAATCAAAAAACGTCGCCGCGGTTGCGGTTACCGCTACATTGCCGGCCAATGCCAGCCCCGGGCAAACGCTGGACGTCACAATTATGTCACTCGGTGACGCCAAAAGCCTGCATGGTGGCAGCCTGATGCTGACGCCGCTGCGCGGTGTTGACGGTAAAGTCTATGCGCTGGCACAAGGCAACCTGGTAGTCGGTGGTTTAAATGCAACCGGTCAGAGCGGTTCATCGGTCACGGTTAACGTGCCGACAGCCGGCATTATTCCGTCGGGCGCCATTGTCGAGCGTTCTGTCGCCCAGCTGTATCAGCCGGACAGTGATATTACACTGAATTTACGCCAGCCGGATTATCAGACCGCCCGCAATGTGGTGACGGCGATTAATGAGGTGTTTGGCCCGGATGTGGCGCGCGCTGAACACAAAGGCAAGCTGAAAGTCAGCGCACCGGCAGATGCTAACAGCCGCATTACCTTTATGTCGATGTTGCAGGATATTGATGTACAGGAAGGACGGCAGCGGCCACGCGTGGTGTTTAACAGCCGCACCGGTACTGTGGTGATGAACGACGTGGTCAGGGTAAAACGCGCTGCGGTCAGCCATGGTAGTTTAACGATCACTATCAGTGAACAACAGGGCGTCAGCCAGCCTGGCCCTTTTAGCAACGGTACGACCATGCCGGTACAGAACAGCGCCGTCAATGTGGAAGAACGTGCCGCCAATATGATGCTGTGGCCGGAAGGCAGTTCGCTGGATGAAATTGTTAAAGCCATAAACGCGCTGGGGGCAACGCCGGCGGAACTGATGTCTATTCTGATTGCACTGGATAACGCCGGTGCACTGGATGCTGAACTGCTGGTGATCTGAATGAATATAACCCCGTTATCCGCGTCTTCTGTATCTGGTCTGGCGATAGACCCGCGCGCTGTCGCCGGCATTGATGCCAGTCAGGATGCTGCCAGCCGCTTAAATCAGGCCGCAGAACAATTCGAAGCGATCTTTTTGCAACTGGTACTGAAAAATATGCATGCCGGTACCGATACCATCGCTGGTGAGCATGGCATGTTTGCCAGCAATGAAGCGCAGACCTTCCGTGATATGCACGACGCCCAGCTGGCGCAGTCACTGGCGTCGAACCAGCAGCTCGGGTTGTCTGAAGCCATAGTAAAACAGCTTGGTACCAGCCTTTCGCAAAGCGAAAATAAATTTAAGCAACTCGCTGATGCTGTCGCTATGCCTGATAAGGGGGCGTTGACTCTGGTGACGCCGCAATACAGCAACAATGCGTTCAGCCAGCCATTATGGCAGGCAGACCCAAGTGGGAATTCCGGTTTATGAGCATGCTTTTAAACGGCGTATCAGGCCTTAATGCGGCTAACAGTGCGTTGGGTGCTGTCAGCCAGAACGTCGCTAATGCGGCGGTAAAGGGCTACAGCCGGCAAACTGTTTATCTGGAAACCGCAGCCGGTGGTTTAAACGGCGTTAAAGTGACTAAGGTCGACCGTATCGTCAACAGCTTTCTGAATGACGACATCTGGCGCACCAGCGCTGATACCGGTTATTACGAAGGTTTTCAGAGTTATATCGGTTATCTGGAACAAATTCTGGGCACCGAATCGCTGAACCTGAATGATGCCGTGGCCGGTATCCGTGCGTCATTCAACGCCGCTATGTCTGCCCCCGATTCTGCCGCTTACCGCCAGCAGGCGCTGTCTTCTGCGCAGTCGCTGGTGCAGGATATTGCCCAGATCAACGGCGCTTTGTCTGATCAGCAAGCCAAGCTCGGCAAAGAGCTTAGCGATCTGGCAGATAACAGCAGTTCTTTGCTGCAGCAAATTGCCGAGATGAACAGCAAAATCAGTAAAGCGATGGCACTTGGCCAGCCAGTGGCTGAACTGTCTGATGCACGTGAGAATCTGGTGACAGAATTATCCGGCTACCTCGGCGTCGACATTACCGATGTCGGTGATGGCAACCTGAATATCAGCAGTAAAAATGGTGCCCCCTTGGTGGTTGGCAGCAAAGCGGCTGCTGTCAGTGTGACCGGCACCAGTGTTGATGTCAGTTTTAACAGCCAGAATTTCGCGCTGAACGAATTTGTTGGTGGCCGCATTGGCGGTTTGCTGAACGTCGATGCGACGGTACTGCAGCCGAGTAAATTACAGCTGGAAACCATCGTCAGTAATGTCGCTGATTCGGTCAATACGGCGTTATCAGAAGGCTTTGACCTAAACGGTTTACCCGGCCAGCCTCTGTTTAACTACAACCCGTTGGATGTACTGGGCACCTTTGGTGTGAATACTGCACTTGGCCCGGATGACCTGGCCTTCACCGGCCGGGTGGATGATGGTTTTGGCAACTGGATCCCTTCCGGCGGCCGTGGCGACAACGGCAATATCGCCAATCTGGTGTCGGCATTAAACGGCTCTATGACCGGCTATGACACCCTAATAGGTGACCTGGCGATTCAGAGTAAACAGGTGCAGAGCAGCGTTAAAACGGCTCAGCTGTTAAAAGACAACGCCTTAGCTGCTCGCGACAGCGTCAGCGGCGTCAATCTGGACGAAGAGGCAGCAAACCTGATGTTCTATCAGCAGTTATATGATGCCAACGCCAGAGTGATCAGCACGGCCGATCAACTGTTTAAAACCCTGATTAACATTTTCTGAGGTCGCTGATATGCGTGTAAGCAGTAATCAATATCACCTGACGACGATCCGTAATATTCAGCAGTCAACGGCCGAGTACAGTAAGTTATCTACACAACTGGCGACCAATCAGCGCATTCAGAAGCCCTCAGACGACCCGCTGGGCTCGGTAATGTTACTGACGCTGAACAGTGAACTGACCAAGCTCGATCAATACAAAAGCAATATGAATGCGGTGCATTTTAATCTGGGGCAGCAGGAAACCCAGCTTAGCAGTATCGTCAATACCTTGTTTTCAATACAGGAAATTGTCACCACTGCAGCTGATGGCTCAGTTGCTCAGACTGAACTGGAAGCTTACCGCCAGGAGCTATCAGTATTGTTTCCGGCGATTGTTGATTTATTAAATGCTAAAGATGGCAACGACAACTATTATTTCTCTGGCAGTTTAACCGATGTTAAACCCTTTGAACGCGATGGCGCCGGGGTTTACCAGTATCTGGGGGATGACCGGGTACGCGATGTTGCCGTGTCAGATAACTCCAGTGTGCCAGCCAATATCACCGGCGATAAACTTGACCCCGGCGTCACGTTTTTAAATGAAATGCAAACCTATCTGGATCTGATGGCTACCGCGCCGGCTGCCGGTGTTGGCAATGAATCGCGTAACCTGCTGGGGCATATCAGTAATTTTATGGCCAGTGTCAGCGGAGAAATCACCCGTATTGGTGGTACCTTAGCGTCGCTGGATGAAATGGCGCTGGGTAATGATGACATAGCGCTGTTTACCGAAAATTTGCGTGACGATATTAAAGAAGTGGACTACCCGGAAGCCTATGTGCAGATGAATCAGGCAATGGCATCGTATGAATCATCACTGAAGGTGTATTCCAGCGTGTCACAGCTGACTTTGTTTTCGTATGTCTGATGCTGATGTCTGAGCGTATTTGCCGGTAAGGGGACGACAATGCAGTTGTCAAATGCGGTTGAAAAAGTAAGCAACAGTGCACTGAGCCCGCTCAGCGCGGCTGATAAAGCCGCTGTGGTAAAAGCGGTACAGCAGGACGATAGCGGGCAAAAGGTGCCACAGTCACGTCAGTCCAGGCAAATTCAGGTATTAAGTAAATGGGCACTGGCTGCAGATGTGTCTAAACAACTGAGTCAGATTGACCAGACCGAGCGCAGTATCCGCCTGGCCTATCAGGAGCTGGATAACCTGCGCCGACAGCTGAATTCATCCGCGGCAGCCCGGTTGTCGACCGATCAGCAACAGCAAGCGCAACAAAGATTACAGCAGCTGGAACAAAAACTGGCGCGCGGCGATTCTGGCCTGAATGCCCAACTGATGCCGGCAGCTTCCGCCCCGGCGCAGGTAACCGCCCGCTTAACGAACAGCATTGATCTGTTGTCTGAACGACGCCAGAGCGAGCAGGTAAATATTCTGCTTGGCCGCAGTGGCGGTGCGGTCAGTATCAGCCTGCCTGCCGGGCAAAGTGCCAGTGAAAACCTGCAAAGTGTGCAGCAAGCCTTTGCACCGCAGCAAATCAGTGTCAGCGCAGATAATCAGCAGCAGCTGTATTTTTCAGCAGAAGCCCGTAATGCCCGTAAGTTGCAGGAGCCCTGGTTGATCACCGGTCAGGGAGTGCGTGTCGCGGCAGGTAATCCGGTCAGTGTGGCGTTGCAAGCCCCTGACAGTGCGCTGACACAACTGAGCAAGGCCGCCGGTAAAACAGATAACGTGCAGGCGTATCAGCAACAGATCCATTTAGTACAGCAGCAGCTAAAAGATGCACTGGGCAAAGTGCAGGCGCAGCGTGCCGCGTTGCAAGCCCAGTTAGCGGCGATATCGCAGCAGCAAAGTGATGCAACAGAGCTAAATGCGTTAAGCCAGCAGCTTCGGCTTAACATGCAAAGCGGCAATAAAAGTGCGGTATCGGTAGTGATGTCACAGGCTAATATCACCCGTAGTCTGGTTGAATTTGGTTTGGGATAAGTCTGCGTGTCTGATTCGTGTTTTTCCGATAACCTCACTGTCATCAGCCAGCGCTGGCCGGCGCTAACATCCGTAATACTGCAGGCAGCAGACGAGC
>NZ_DATCSY010000033.1:0-2052 GCF_036568245.1 Rheinheimera sp.
GCTGGCATCTGGCGAAGATAAGGCAGCTGACCTGCTTATTTGGCGATAAGGCCGTACTGCTGATCTAATACCGCGATAATTTCTGCTTTCGGATCGGCTGACAATGCAATGTTATGGCCGACTACGCGCTCGGCAATACCCAGGTACGTGCGGGAAATATCCATCATCACTTCAGTTGGCAAAGCGTTGTCGCGGGCCAGTGCAGCGCGCTCTGGCATACGATCTTTGTTCAGCAAAATGTCCGGCTCAGGGAAGTGATTCAGCAACCACTGACGAAAGCCTTCTTTAGACTGCTCAACAATTTTGCCATCGCGCCAGCTGGCGCCATCCCAAATCCTGGAACTATCAGGTGTTCCCACCTCATCCATATAAATCAGTTTGCTGTTACCCTGCACATCTTTGACATAGCCAAACTCAAACTTGGTGTCGACAAACATCTGATCCAGTGCAGACAACGCGTCACTGATCACACTAAAACCCTGTTTCAGCAAAGTTTCATACAGGTCAATGTCCGATACCTGTTCAAAGCCAAACGCCTGACAGTGCCGCTCGATATCAGCGCGGGAAATATTGACATCATCTGCCTCTGGCACGCCGTCCAGGCCGGTTAATATCCCTTTGGTAGAAGGGGTGATCAGAATTTCGGGCAATTTCTGATCCTTTTGCAGCCCTTCCGGCAGCGTTATGCCGCAGAATTCGCGTTCACCTTTACTGTAAGCGCGCCACATAGAGCCGGTGATGTACTGGCGGGCAATGGCCTCGATTTTAACCGGCCGGGCTTTTTGTACTATCCACACCAGCGGGTGCGGAATATCCAGAATATGGCTGTCGGCCAGGCCATGCTGTTTAAACAGCGAAAACCAGTGATTGGAAATGGCATTTAATGCAGCCCCTTTACCCGGCACCCCGTTCAGGCCATTTTCACCATGCCAGATACAGTCAAAAGCGGATATACGGTCGCTGATTACCATAATGGCAAGCGGTGTATCTATAGCGACAGGATAATTTTTCTCGCGGATAAGCCGTGCACTGTCTTCGGCTGTCAGCCAGTACACACTGCGCACTTTGCCGGAGTGCACCGGTAAATCTGTACGAATTGGCAGATCGTCATTGACCGCCAGAACCTGAGTTGCAAGAGTCATCTTCACTTCTTCTGAGGCTGGTAAAAGGCGCGCAGAGTTTAGCAGATTAACGCACGTAACTGAATCGCCGCAACGTAAGCTACGGCGATTCAGTTCACGATGTTTTATACCTTACAGCTTATCCAGCTCGATATCACCGCTGACAGTGCTCAGCTCGACACTGCCATCACCACTACCGGTGCTAAATTGCAGGCTGCGTGCCGGGCCGTATTTGGCTTTAGTCGCTTTGTCGCTGGTGAGCTTATTGTCGATATCACCACCGGCTGACGCTTTGATATCAAAACGGGCACTGACATTGGTTTCCAGTTTTAACTCGATATCACCGCTGACACTACTGCCGCCAATGCGCGGGCTAACTGAGTTAGCCAGTTCAGCGTCAATTTCGCCGTTTACTGTACTTAACTTAAAGCGCTGTGTGCCGCTCATTTTCAGTTTGGCGTCACCGTTCACTGTGCTGACACTGATTTCTTCTGCACCGGTTCTGGCTTCAATTTTGCCATTTACCACGCTGTAATCCAGCCGACCGGTTGAACCAACATCAGTAATTTCACCGTTTACCGAACTCAGTTCAATTTGACCGCTGTTGTCTTTGCTGCCTATTTCGCCGTTCACCGTGCTTAACTGCACCAGTGTTGACAGATTGACCGCAGCAATTTTGCCATTCACAGTGCTTATTTTACTGCCACCGCTGATACCACTAAGGCTTACATCGCTGTTTACACCTTTAAACTCCAGAGTGCTGCCAATGGGCACTTCAACACGTAAATCAGCGCCATTGGATTTCTCATTACCACGGTAATTTACCTGGCGAGGCATGGTCATTTCAAAGCGGGTAAAACCGTCTTTTGAATCCAGCGTATAGCCGGTGGCCTTTTCGTCCAGTTTGCCAACAATTTTAAACTGGTTGCTG
>NZ_DATCSY010000034.1:0-10429 GCF_036568245.1 Rheinheimera sp.
CGGGTTCCGCACAGCAGAAACTGAAGACATTGTTATCGACCTGAAGCAACACACTGTGATGCCCGGCTTAATGGATATGCACACGCACTTTTACACGCAATTCAGCCCTTCAGTTTACAGCGAAGGATTCACCATGAATGAAGCAGACTACGCGCTTCGGGGTGCTACCTTTGCCGAGAAAACCCTCATGTCCGGCTTTACCACTGTGCGGGAGCTTGGCGACAATAACCAGATTAGCGTGGCGCTTAAAAAGGCCATAGCCAAAGGTTATATTAAAGGGCCGCGTATTTATGCCGCCGGAAAATCTATCGCTACAACCGGCGGCCACGCCGACCCGACTAATGGGTTGGCTTATGCATTAATGGCAGACCCTGGACCAAAAGAAGGTGTGATTAACGGCCCGGATGATGCCCGTAAAGCAGTACGTCAGCGTTATAAAGAAGGGTCAGATTTGATAAAAATCACTGCCACAGGCGGCGTGCTAAGCGTTGCCAAAAGCGGCAGTAACCCACAGTTTACCGATGAAGAGCTGGCGGCGATTGTCAGTACCGCAAAAGATTATGGCATGAAAGTGGCGGTGCATGCCCATGGCAAGGAGGGTATGGAACGCGCTATCCGGGCGGGCGTAGATTCTATCGAGCATGGTACCTACATGGATAAAAACACTATGTCGATGATGCGAAAACAAGGCACTTACTTTGTGCCGACGATCAGTGCTGGCAAATGGGCAGAAGAAAAATCACGTATCGCCGGCTTTTTCCCTGATTTAGTCAGACCCAAAGCGGCCACCATTGGCGGGAGAATTCAGCAAACTTTCGCCGACGCTTATAAAGCCGGGGTAAAAATCGCGTTTGGCACTGACGCAGGTGTATACGAACATGGTAATAACTGGCGCGAATTCATCTATATGACCGAAGCAGGTATGCCAGCTCTTGAAGCGATTCACAGCGCCACGATTGAAGGCGCACGCTTATTGGGTGTTGCTGATGAACTCGGTAGTATTAAAGCAGGCAAGCTGGCCGACATTGTCGCAGTACAAGGTGATCCATTGCAGGACATCAATCTGATGGGAAAAATCAGCTTTGTGATGAAAGCTGGTCAAATCTACCGACAATAGCAATACCGCGCTTCCGGTTTTATGCAGACTGGAAGCGCTTTAGCAATGCATTCGTATCGGCAAGAATAAAGTCTTTCAAATCCTGTTCAGCTTTCAGCCTTACACTGTCTTGTTGCCTGGTCAGAGCTTTATCCTGATCTTTGCGTGCCTGGTGTGTTGGCATATCTTTCACCATCTGATACATCTGATGTATTCCAGGATAAGTGATTACCGGATCCGGCTCATGTTCCGGAACCAGATGATCCAGTAACACCCAAACCCGCAGCGCACCTTCGGATAATTCGCATTGCTCTTCACGCATAGCCTTACAGATCAGCACGATACTATCGCGCAGATACTGCTTTTTTTCAGCCAGCTGCTGTTTTGCCTGCTTACTCTGTTGCCGCAATTGCCACAGCAGAGTACCGGCATAGAATGCTAACCCTGCAACCAACAACGTTGCGGCGACAAAAAATATCCACACTGCCGTTGTCAAAATCAGTCCTCATCACCGAGTAAATCTTTGCGCCAGTCTTTGCTCTCAAAAGCCGCCAGCGGATCTAAGGTTTCGTCTTCTGCGTCATCAGCTAATCCCAACTGCTGTAAAAGCTGCTCTAACCGTGCCGTTTTGGCATTAAAGTACTTTGCATCTTTACCCGTCAGAATTTCTTCCTGCTCAACCCGTTCAAGCAATTGTTGCAGATAACTATCATTTTCTATCAGTGCAAGTTCCTGCTCAGCTGTCATAGCTACCGGCTTCGCTTTAGCCAGGCTGGCTTTAGGCTGAATTTGCAGCGCTGGCTGTTGTGTATCTGCAGCAACTAAGGCTATCGGCTTCTTACTGCCAAGCCGCTTATCCTTTTTTACTGACTCCCCTTTTGGCACAGACGAAATAACAGTAGCATTGTTACGGCTACCTGATTTTAAACCAGCACCTTTTTTCTTGGTCTGTTCCTTTGGCTGCCGGGTTTTACGGATATCTTCCGCCGACAAATGCCGCTGCCCATTCGGGCCGGCCGAACGTGTTTTTTTCTGACGAGTCATGGTTATTACCTGTAAAAAAGGGCGCACATTTTAACCAGATTTACGCTGAAACACTAATGCTTTCGGTGCCTCAGTATAACGACATCTGTTGCAGCAAAATCCAGTTCAAAATTATCTCTGTCTGCCAGATAGCGAAAAGTGCTCTCACTAAAGAAACTGACATGGGTTGGGTCAAGCTTGTAATGCCAACCGGCAAATGCTTCTAAAGTGGTGTAGCGTTTTGTCATAATGGCCAAAGTGCCGCCCGGTTTCAGTAAAGATAACCAAAGCGCCCACTCCTGTGCCGGATTCACAAAATGTTCTATCGCCTCACTGCAACAGATAAAGTGATACTGCTGCTGTAGCACAGCATCCTCCGCGGCAAAATACGGATCCCAAACTGCCATCGTATGCCCGGCTTCCGTTAACATTTTCGCCAGCAAAGGGCCTGGACCACAACCAAAGTCCAGACCGGATAAACCTGACGAGGGTAACACTTGCAATAAAGGGCCCGCCAGTCGTTGCAGGAAGTTACGATAACCTTCATCGTTTAGATCATTCTGGTGTAGCTGGTACTGTGCCAACTCGTCTTGCGCTGACAGTACTGACGCACGGTCAGCAAACACCAGATTGCAGCACTGACACTGATAATAATGACGACGGCTGTCCTGATAGAAAAACTGGCATTGCTCTGCCAGACATAAAGGGCAAGGGGTGTTCAACATAAACCGAAGATTAACCTACCAAAAGAAAAAGGCGATAAGATCGCCTTATCGCCCTGGATATACTTGTGTCAACTGGACACTTCTCTCATTCGCTGCCATCTTCCTGATGAAGTTACGACACCCTGTCTGCTCTTCCTGTTTTTATGCTGCCTTCCTGGCTATAGTATTTTTATTCTTTACGATCATCCTGATACTTTCGTAATCTTCCCTGAGCGTGAAATCACGCAGCACATCATCCGGATGTGGTCTAAACAAAGGCACCGCGCACTTTCGTACTGGTACTGACACTTCCTTGCGGATAGTCCTTGTTTTCATTCGTTACGAAATGTAACTGACGGCTAATGTACTCTGATGAGTTTATATGGCAATACGCTACTTTAAAAAAAAGTGCACTTTTTCTTACCAATTGATAATTCCCAATTAAAATCAACACATTAAAACACATGAACAAGCCAAAAAAAGTTCAACTAATTTTAAGGCAAGTCATTTTCTTACACCGGATGTGAGATATATCTCACAAAAATTTATCAGCTAAAATAAAAAAACCGGCGATGAACACCGGTTTTTCCACGATAGAATTCAGCGATTGCCACTAATAATCAGTGCAAACCACCCAGATATTGCGACAGCACTTCAATATCTTCATCGGTCAGCTTTCTGGCTATATCCTGCATCATGCCGTTTAAGTCATTTGCCCGCTTACCTTCACGGAATTCAGTCAAAGTCGTTTTAAGGTATGTAGCATGCTGGAACGAAATTTTCGGGAAGCCACCAAGGCCCAAACCTGAACCCCGTGGGCCATGACACGCAATACAGGCTGCAATGCCGCGGCTGGCATCGCCGCCACGGTATAACTTTTCACCACGTGCTATGACATTTTCAGGTGTCGTGCCCGCTTTCATTTTTTGGGAAGCAAAATATGCTGCCAGATCTTTCATATCCTGATCAGACAGCGCAGCAACCATACCAAACATGATGCTGTTATTACGGCCTTGCTTGCCACCGGTTTCCATGCCTGTTTTAAAGTCTTTTAATTGCTTGTACAAATACGTAGCATGCTGCCCTGCCAGTTTTGGGTACATATCCACTAAACTATTGCCATCGGCGCTATGACAAGCTGCACATACTGCTGATTTCGCTTTACCGGCTTCGGCATCACCATCAAACGCCTGAGCTGTTCCGATAAGACCGAATAACAGCGTCAGTGGAAATAGAATTTTTTTCATTTTTTATCCGTCTCTGTCCGCATTAAACCGCCAGCATACTGGCAACCAAGTGTAATAACCCTAATTTTTATGCCTATTTTACACGAAACTGGTCAAAGTAAAATCCCATACAGCGCGCAAAAGCTTCTGCCGATCCCTCAGATCCGCTACAATGGCACCAAACGATTCGCCGGAGAAGGCTGTGTACAAGTCAAAAATTAATTATCAACGCGCGGCATTTTTAACCAGTGCTCCAGACATAGCGGCATTACCAGCTGATGAAGGTATAGAAGTTGCCTTTGCCGGGCGCTCTAACGCCGGTAAATCCAGCGCGTTAAATACTCTTACAAAGCAAAACAACTTAGCCCGCACCAGTAAAACCCCCGGGCGGACCCAACTTATCAATACGTTTAGTCTGGATGCAACACGCCGTTTGATTGATTTACCTGGCTACGGCTTTGCCAAGGTACCTTTAACAGTAAAGCAGAAATGGCAGAAGTCGCTGGCTGAATACCTGATGAAACGTGACAGCCTAAAAGGCCTGGTTGTCTTAATGGATATCCGCCACCCACTTAAGGATCTCGATCAGGACCTTATCCACTGGGCAGTAGAGAGTAAGTTACCGGTGCTTATTTTACTGACTAAAGCCGATAAGCTGGGGCCAGGCGCCAGAAAGAAGACCTTATTGGAAGTACGGGAAGCAGCATTGGCATTTATGGGTGATGTCACCGTACATAGTTTCAGCTCATTGAACAAACAAGGATTACCTGAGCTGGAACAGGTGCTGGATCTCTGGTTTGGTGCTGCCGACGCAGAAACTGTAGCAGAGTAACAGGCATAAAAAAACCGACACTCCAAGGTGTCGGTCATAGCAAACGGGGAGAAGCTATAATTTCAAATCAACAGGGTGTCTTATTGCTAAGACAGTTTCATTATACAGCAATTTTTACCGGTTTGAAGTATTTGCTCTAAAAAATCTAATAAATTTTCAGTTTGCCGATCAACTTTCAGCGACCCGTTGCAACCGATCGCCATCTTCTGCATTGTCACAAGTGCAATGCCATCGATTTCAAAACAGCAAAAAAAACGCCCCACTGCAAGCAGTGGGGCGGCTAAATAAGCCTACTTTCCTGCACTGAGGCGATTAAAACCCCAGACACTGAAAGATAGAACATCTTACCTCTGTACCCTACACGTCAAATTTTAACCAGACAGTGACAGAATGCAAGTTATTTCTGTAATAAAACTACAAAACAACAAAATAAGTTAAAGCTAAAGCAAATTTAAGTAATTAAATTACCAAACCCACCAGGCAGCATAAAAAAACCCGCCATTCAGGCGGGTTACAAAGGGTACAGGAGAGAAATTAACAGCATTACTGAGCTTTCAGACTCAGTCCTGACACTGTTAGTTCAAAATATTTAATGCGCCTGATCCCAGTTATCGCCATCGCCGGCTTCTGCCAGTAACGGTACATCCAATTGAGCCGCTTTCGCCATTAACTCAACCAGTTGCTGTTTAACAGCAGAGACTTTGTCTGCATCCACTTCAAAAACCAGCTCATCGTGCACCTGCATTATCATTGCAGCAGCGGGCTTGTCCTGCTGTCCTAACCAGTTATCTACAACGAGCATAGCTTTTTTAATTATATCTGCAGCAGTACCCTGCATCGGAGCATTGATCGCAGCACGCTCCGCGCCCTTACGCCGTGCCATATTCTGCGCATTTATCTCCGGCAGGTATAATCTTCTGCCAAACAGCGTTTCAACATACCCTGACTCATGGGCTTGCTTACGGGTACGCTCCATGTAATCCAAAACACCAGGGAATCTTTCAAAGTAACGATCAACATATTGCT
This sequence comes from Rheinheimera sp., assembly GCF_036568245.1. Classification (GTDB taxonomy): domain Bacteria; phylum Pseudomonadota; class Gammaproteobacteria; order Enterobacterales; family Alteromonadaceae; genus Alishewanella. The sequence continues at coordinate 5,908 of NZ_DATCSY010000034.1, forward strand.
GAGCTTCATTACGACTGACGCCAAGTTGTTTGGCAAGACCGAAAGCTGACATACCATATATCAGACCAAAGTTAACAGCTTTGGCACTACGACGCTGATCTGACGTAACTTCATCCAGCGCCACACCAAACACCTCAGCCGCAGTTGCCCGGTGAATATCACGTCCCTGTGCAAAGGCATCAAGTAGCGCTTTATCCTGCGATAAATGCGCCATAATCCTCAGCTCTATCTGGGAATAATCCACAGCGACGATTTTTTTACCTGGCGGTGCAATAAATGCCTGACGTATCCGCCGCCCCTCTTCGGTGCGGATTGGGATGTTTTGTAAATTAGGATCCGTTGAGCTAAGCCGGCCTGTCGCCGCTACAGCCTGATGATAGGACGTATGTACTCTGCCGGTTTGCGCATTTTGCATCCGTGGCAGCTTATCAGTATAAGTGGATTTGAGTTTGGTCAAGCCACGATGTTCAGTAATGAGTTTGGGAAAGTCGTATTCAAGAGCCAACTCAGCCAGCACATCTTCTGCAGTTGACGGGGTGCCCGTCGGTGTTTTTTTAAGCACCGGCAATTGCATTTGTTCGAACAGAATTTCCTGCAGCTGCTTCGGCGAAGATAGATTAAAAGGCTTACCAGCCTGTTCAAATGCCAGCTTTTCTAACTCAGCAATGCGTGCTGCCAGTTGCTCACTTTGTGTGGCCAGAAGCTTAGCGTCAATCAGCACACCGTGCCGCTCTATGCGGGACAATATGTCTACCAGCGGCATTTCGATATCCTGCAGCACTGTAACCAGCCCCTGATGCTGCTTTAACTGAGGCCATAGCGTCTGATGCAGCCTTAACGTAATGTCAGCATCTTCAGCTGCATAATGTGCCGCCTTTTCCAACTCAATCTGATTAAATGTCAGCTGCTTGGCGCCTTTACCTGCAATATCTTCAAAACTCACCGTTTTGTAGCCGAGGTATTTAAGTGCCAGGCTGTCCATATCATGCCGTGCTGCTACTGAATTCAGTACATAAGACTCAAGCATGGTGTCGAATCGGATCCCCGCAAGCACGATGTTGTATCGTGCCAGAACACTTTTATCATACTTAAGGTTCTGCCCCACTTTGGCTTTACTATCGTCTTCAAGCCAGGGTTTTAATTGCTCTAAAACCCAGTCACGCTCAAGTTGCTCAGGAGCGCCAACATAGTCGTGAGCCACTGGTACATACCATGCGATCCCCGGCGCGGTGGCAACAGACAACCCCACCAAGTCGGCCTGCATATAGTCCAGACTGGTTGTTTCAGTGTCAAAAGCTGTCAACTCTGCAGCATTAAGCTGCTGCAGCATACTGTCGAATGTGCTCTTATCCAGTACGGTTGTATACTGCGCAGATTGGGCTTCTGTGGTGTTTTGCGCAGTGTCGTCACTACTTTCATCTGCCAGCATACTGAGCTGACCTGAACTGCTTTCAGCATCAGCGCTACCCGTTGTTCCAGCTGTTAGCACTTCACTTAGCCAGCGGCGGAACTCGCACTCTTTATAAAGTTCGGCCAGGCGTTTGTTATCAGCGGTTTTAATCATCAGATCAGCCAGTCGATATGGCAGTTCAACGTCTGTTTTGATGGTGGCCAGTTGATATGACAGCTCCAGTTGGCTGCGGTACTCATCCAGTTTCGCGGCCATAGTCTTAGCACCACGGAAACTTAATGTAGTGACCTTATCTAACTGCTGATAAATCTGCTGTATTGAGCCAAGTCCTTGCAGCAAAGCTGCTGCAGTTTTCTCGCCAACACCAGGTAAACCCGGAATATTGTCGACCTTGTCGCCCATCAACGCCAGGTAGTCAATGATAAGCTCTGGCGGAATACCAAACTTATCCACTACGCCTTGCGGGTCAAGCACAGTATTGGTCATGGTATTAATAAGCGTGACATGTTTATCTACCAGTTGCGCCATATCTTTATCGCCGGTAGAAATTAATGTGTGCCGCCCTTCCAGGCTGGCCTGACGCGCTAATGTCCCGATAACATCATCTGCTTCTACACCACTGACGCACAGCAGCGGCAATCCCATAGCTTCTATAATGCGATGCAGTGGTTCAATCTGACTACGCAAATCGTCAGGCATCGGAGGACGGTTTGCCTTATATTCACTGTACATATCGTTGCGAAACGTAGGACCTTTGGCATCAAACACTACCGCCATCTGTTGTGGCTGATATTGACGTAACAAGCTTTTAAGCATGTTTACCACACCGTAGATTGCGCCTGTGGCTTCGCCGCGGGAATTGGTTAAATGCGGTGGCGCATGATAGGCACGGAACAGATAAGACGATCCATCGACCAGAATTAGCGGAGTACCGGGAATAGAAACCATCAGTAATATTGTCCTGAAGAGTGAAAGTTATAGCATGCCACAGCGCCCTATCCACTGCCAGCAAGTCAGCGAGGCGTTATCATATCAAAAGCTGTGGATAACTTTGTGAAAAACAAAAACAGAAAGGCTGGCGCCTCAAACAGAAGCCCAGATTAGGAAACATCTAATTCATTGTTTTATAAAACAAAATAAAGGGGATACTGCAAAACCCATCTTATTATTTTTGTACTTCCTTCTTGTGGAAAACACTTTTCGATATTTTCCTCCGGCAGAACAATCCAGATCCTCAGCGCATCTACCGGTCAAGTAGACTACCATAATGAACGCAGATGCAAAGCAAAACTCTTAAATAATTTTGCTTTTAAAAAAGCCCTGAACTGACATGAAAAGCATATACAAGCATTGGCGCTATGTCGCCGGGTTTTCGAGCTACATCGGTGTTACTTCAATTTCTTTTTCGTTATTGGGCGAACGGTTAGCTATCAACGTCCGGGAGTGACTATGGGGCTTCCCCTCGCAATAGCTTGAAGGCTATAATGGCGCAAACTTTGTGCGGACATTACCACAGGAACTTATAACATGACTAAATTCACCCTCGCGATAGCTTTGCTGTTAACGACTTTTGGCATTCATGCCAGCGCTGATGCAGACAAAGAAGCTTTGGCTAAGCGCCTTGCACCTGTAGGGCAAGTATATGTTGCCGGTGCAGCAGCTGCGCCAGCAGCGGGCGCATCAGGTCCGCGCAGTGGTGAGAAAGTGTACCAAACCGCCTGCTTTGCCTGTCACGGTACAGGCGCACTGGACGCACCGAAGAAAGGTGACGCGGCCTGGAAACCTCGCTTAGAGCAAGGCTTTGATACCTTATTGAAACATGCAATTGAAGGCATTCGAAATATGCCGGCACGTGGCACTTGCGGTGACTGTAGTGACGATGAGATCGCTGCTGCGATTAAGTTTATGACTGAAGGTGTCTAAATTACGTCGCTAACATTGTTAGTTGAAGGCCACTAAGCGGTGGCCTTTATTGTCTTTGTTGTTTTATATAAAAAATTAACCTAAGAAAGGTATAAATAATAGCCGCATTTCTCTTCCATGTGGTTAAACTTTGTGCATAATGATGCGCTGTTAACATAAAGTCGAAGCTATTCGATTGTAAAAATAAGAGTCAGGGTTGAAGGGATCAACGAAGCTGAACAAAAGCCAAAAACAGGCGGAAAACAAATTGCGCCGCCTAACATTGCTGGCACAGCGTTATAAGCAGGCGTACATTACTCAGGGCGCCTTATTACGACTGTCAGAATTAGCAAGCACGATCAGTGATATGCGGGATTTTTACCCTGCAATTCATAAGATGGTGTCAGAGTTGCTGCATGCCGAAAATTTCTACGTCGTTTTCTACGACAACGACAGCCAACAGTATTCGCCGCAATACTTTTCTGATGAGAAAGATCAGCAGATTATCGCTCAGGTTCCTTCAAGCGCATTCTCCAGTGGCCTGACCGGCTATGTTGTCCGCACAGGTAAGCCGCTACTTTGTGACAATCAGCAGTTTGAGCAATTGATTGCCGAAGGCCATATCCAATCTCAGGGGTCGCCAAGTACACATTGGCTGGGTATTCCGCTTTGCCGTGGCAGTAAAGTGATTGGCGTAATGGCAATCCAGTCTTATAACGAAAAACAGCTTTATACCGAGTCTGATTTAGATCTGTTCTGCAGTATTGGCGGACACACCATTACAGCCCTGGATAGGGTAAAAAGCCGGGAGTTGTTGGAAGATACTGTACGACAGCGCACCCGTCAGTTGCAGAAGATTAACAGTTCCCTGCAGAAAGAAATTAAAGAGCGCAGTAATGCTGAGCAGTTGCAGGCTGCGCTGTACCGTATATCAGAGCTCACTGCCAGCAGCCATGATATGAGCAGCTTCTATCATGCTGTACATCAGGTACTTTCTGGCCTGATGCCTGCAGAGAATTGCTATATAGCACTGTTAGATCAGGAAAAAGCAAAACTGACCTTTCCGTTCTATCTTGATCAATATTCGCCACCAGCCAGAGAGCGTCCGCTGAGCCGTGGTTTTACCGAGTATGTGATTCGCTGTGGTGATGCCAGGTTGATTAACAGCGACAAAGCTACCGAGCTGGTCAATGCCGGAGAGATACGCCG